>JBOGSW010000134.1:0-13230 GCA_050695815.1 Candidatus Limnocylindria bacterium
CCGCCCGGCGTCGGCAAGAGCCGGCTGCTGGCCGAGCTGGCCGCCACCACCGACGCCGAGGTGCTGCGGGCGCGCGTCCGGCCACAGGCTACCGCGCCGTACGAGACGGTCGCGCAGCTGCTGGCGGCCGCCACGCCCACGAAGCTCGAAGGGGCCCTGGGCAAAGCGGGCGTCGCGGACGCGCGCGCATCGGTCGTTCGACAGGAGGTCGCCCGTCTGCTGGAGCCCTCGGCGGCGAGCGCCGGGAGCACCGGCGATCTGGCTGCCGAGCGCGAGGCCCGGTTCGAGGCCTGGATGACGGCGCTCGAGGCGCTCGAGGCGCTGAGCGGCGGCGCGTCGGTCTGGCTGATCGAGGACGTTCACTGGGCAGGAGGCGATCTTCTCGCATTCCTCGACCATGCCGGTAGCGTGCCGGCCCGCCACGGCAGGCTGATCGTGGCCACGGCGCGCCCGAGCCTGCTCGACACCGCCGCGTCCTGGTGCGAGGGAACGAGGATCGACCTGGCGCCCCTGCCGCCGACCGACGCCGCGGCACTCGTCGTTGCCCTGCTCGGAAGCGCGTTGCCCGACGAGCTGGTGGCGGCGGTCGTCGAGCGATCGGACGGTACGCCGCTCTTCATCGAGGAGCTTCTGCGGACCTGGGCGAGCGTGGGCACGCTGGTCCACGACGGCGGTGCGTGGCAGCTCGCGGTCGAACCGGAAGAGGTCGTGCTGCCCCAGACCGTGCAGGCGATCTACGCGGCGCAGCTCGACGACCTGCCGCCCGACGCCCGCATGGTGGCGCGCCGCGGTGCGGTTGCCGGCCGGCGCGTGCCTGTGGCCGCGCTCAAATCGTTGGATCTCCACGAGCGTCGCGCGGGCATGGACACGCTACGCCGCCGTTCCTTCGTGGCGGGCCCGCTCGACGACCCGATCACCGGCAACGCCTACGCCTATCGTCATGCGCTGCTGCGCGATGCCGGATACGCCTCCCTGGCGCGGGCGGAGCGTGGACGGCTCCACGTCGCCATGGCTCGCTGGCTGATCGAGACCGCCGCGGACCGCGTCGACGTCGTGGCCGAGGGCGTGGCGGGGCATTACGCCAGCGCGCTCGACAGCCTCTCGGCGCTCGCCGGTGGTGATCTGCCCGATCGGGCGACGCTCATGCACGAGGCCGCCGCCTGGTACGAGCGCGCGGCCGAGTCAGCCCTTCGCCTCTCCGCCCACGATGCGGCTCAGCGCATGTTCGCTCGGTCCGTCGAGCTGACCGATGCGGGGCAACCGCTCGACCTCGGCCGCCGCCGTCTGCGCCTGGGCGAGATCCTGGCCGCCAGCGCCGACCTGGCCGCCGGCATCGGCGAGATGGAGGCGGCGCTGAGCTCCTTTGGAGACGATCCACGCGGCGTGGCCGATGCGTCATTCGCCCTCGCGCGAGCCTACATGCAGCAGATCCGCTTCCCAGAGGCCGAGGCGCTCACTGCCGATGCGCTCGAGCGGCTCTCCGGCGAACCTGCGCCGCGCTTGGCGCGGCTGCATGCCCTTCACGCCTGGTCGATCGGCGCTCAGGGTCGATCCGACGGCGTCAACGACGAGGCCGAGCTGGCGTGGGCGGATGCGCAGCGGTCGGGTGACGCGCTGCTCGAGCTCGACGTGCTCGAGTACGTCAACGCCGCTCGTGGCGAGATCGGAGAGGACGCCGAAGATCACTGGGCGCTGCTTGCCGAGAAGGCGCTGGCGGTCGGCCGATGGCACCAGGTGGCGGTCGCCTCGCGCATCCAGGGCGTCATGCAGGCCGATACCGATCCGCGTGCGGCGCTGGACGGGTTGCGGGCGGCAGGCGCGGTCGCATCGGCGCATGGGCTGACCGAGCAGGCGGGCTGGATCGACTACTCGCGCTGCGAGGCGCTGTGGGTGGTGGGGGACTGGGACGAGGCGCTTCGTGCCGGCCGTGGCGTGGTCGAGCTGGCCGAGCGTTACGCGTATGAGCGCCTGGCGTTTCGGACCTGGGTCGTGCTGCTGCCGATGGCCGCGGCTCGTCGTGACGCGGAGCTGGCTGCCCATTGGGAACGCTGGTGGGCCACCGCCGTTGGCCACTTCCCATCCAGCCCCTCCCCGTACGGGCGAGTGCTGAACGGAGCGATCGCGGTCTGGTTGGCGCAGGCCACCGGCCGGCTGGCCCCGTCGCCGCCGGACGACCTGACCGATGCGCTTGTCGCCATGTCCAATCCGCATTTCATCGGCGCCGTCGAAACGGTCGCTCGCGCGTGGCTTGATTCGGGCCGTCCGGACCTCGCGGCGCAGGCTGCTACCCGCGCGGCCGAGATCGCCGCCGAGCCCAATCCAACGCGCCTGATGCGTGCCTCGGCCGCGCTGCTCGACGCGTGGGTCAATGGCTCCGCGTCCTCCGCCCGGGTGGCCCTCGAGCTGGCGCGCGAGCACGGAGCCCCATGGTGGGAGCTCCGCGCCCTCCGTGCGCTGGAGGATCCGCATGCCGCCGACGTGGAAGCGGCCTTGAACATCCACTCCCTAGGGATCCCACGCGCGTGACGGCCAGCGGTTAGCCACCGACGCCCACGCGTGCACGCCGCGATTGCCTCCATGCGGTACGCTCCGGCCACCCGAGTACCCGAGGAACACGATTGATCTGCGCGTCCTGCGGCTCCGAGAACGAGCCGGGCGGCAAGTTCTGCGAAACCTGCGGCGCCTCCCTGGCGACGAGCTGCCCGGCCTGCGGCCAGCCGGTCGGGGCCGATGCGCGCTTCTGCCGCAATTGCGGCACGCCGCTCCACGGCGAATTCACGCCTCCCGCCACGGACCACGCCCTGCCGGAGCAACCGGTGGCCGAGCGGCGCATGGTCTCGGTCCTGTTTGCGGACCTCGTCGGCTTCACCACACTCGCCGAGGATCGCGACCCCGAGTCGACGCGTGAGCTCCTGACGCGCTACTTCGACACGGCACGCGAGGCGATCGATCGACACGGCGGAGTGGTCGAGAAGTTCATCGGCGACGCGGTCATGGCGGTGTGGGGCGCGCCCGTGGCGCACGAGGACGACGCCGAGCGGGCGGTTCGCGCCGGCCTGGAGCTGGTGGAGACCGTCCGAAGACTGGCGCCGGAGGTCGAGGCCCGTGCCGGGGTCATGACCGGTGAGGCGGCGGTCACGCTGGGCGCCACGAACCAGGGCATGGTGGCCGGCGACCTCGTCAACACGGCGGCACGACTCCAGGGCGTTGCGGATCCGAGCACGGTGCTGGTCGGCGAGGCGACGCGCCGCGCGTCTAATCGGTCCATCGTCTTCGAGCCCGTGGGCGAGCACGAGCTGAAGGGCAAGACCACGCCGGTTCCCGCCTGGCGAGCGGCCCGTGTCATAGCCACACGCGGGGGCCAGCAGCGGGCGGACGCGCTGGAGCCGCCCTTCATCGGCCGCGACGACGAGCTCCAACTGCTCAAGGAGCAGCTCCATGCCACCGGCCGGGACCAGCGCGCGCGCCTCGTGTCGATCACCGGCCCGGGCGGGATCGGCAAGAGCCGCCTGGTCTGGGAGCTCCAGAAGTACATCGATGGCCTGACCGAGCCGATCTACTGGCATCGCGGCCGATCACCGTCGTACGGCGACGGCGTCGCCTTCTGGGCGCTCGGCGAGATGGTGCGCCGCCGGGCCGGCCTGGCGGAGGGAACCGATGAGCAGACCACCCGCAACGCGATCGGTGAGACGGTCGCGCAGTTCGTCGCCGATCCGGGCGAGCGGGAGCTGATCGAGCCGGCGCTGCTGGCGCTCCTCGGCGTGGATCCGTCGCCGACCGCGGGGCGCGACGCGCTCTTCCCGGCCTGGCGCCTCTTCTTCGAGCGCATCAGCGAGCACGGCACGACCGCGCTCGTCTTCGAGGATCTCCAATGGGCCGATGCGGGCCTGCTCGACTTCATCGACCACCTGCTCGATTGGTCGAAGTCGCGGCCGCTGCTCGTCATCACGCTGGCGCGTCCTGAGCTGTTCGACCGCCGCCCCGATTGGGGCGCCGGCCGCCGGACGCTGACCGCCCTGGCGCTCGAGCCGCTGACCGACGACGAGATTCGCCAGCTGCTCGAGGGCGTCGTGCCGGGCCTGCCGGCCGATGCGCTGGCGGCGATCGTCGGCCGCGCCGAAGGCATGCCGCTGTACGCGGTCGAGACGGTCCGCTCGCTGCTGGCCGATGGCCGCATCCAGCCCGACGGCGACGTGTATCGCCCGGTGGGCGACCTCACCGGGCTCACCGTGCCCGAGTCGCTGCGCTCGCTCATCGCCTCACGGCTGGACGGGCTCGATACGGCGGACCGTGCCCTGCTCCAGGACGCATCGGTCCTCGGACAGGTCTTCAACGCGTCGACCCTGGCCGGGCTCACCGGCGCCAACGCCTCCGACGTGGAGCCGCGGCTGCGCGACCTGATGCATCGCGAGCTGCTCGAGGTCGAGTCGGATCCCGCATCGCCCGAGCGCGGCCAGTACAAGTTCGTCCAGGCCCTCATCCGCGAGGTCGCCTACGGGACCCTCGCGCTGCGCGACCGCCGCGCGCGGCACCTGGCCGCGGCCCGCCACTACGAGTCACTCGGCGACGACGAGATGGCCGGAGCGCTGGCCAGCCACTACCTCGCGGCGCACGAGGCCTCGACCGAGGGCCCGGAGGCCGATGCGGTCGCGGCCCAGGCTCGCATCGCCCTGCGCGGCGCAGCCGAGCGCGCGGCGGCGCTCGGTGCTCACGCTCAGGCGGTGGCGCATCTCGACCGGGCCCTGGCGCTCACCACCGACACGGTCGAACGGGCGGACCTGCTCGAGCGCGCCGCACAATCGGCGAACCAGGCCGCCATGGGCGACGCCGAACGGCTGGGGCGCGAGGCGCTCGCCGCCCGCGAGGCGTCGGGCGATCCGGCGGCGACGTACCGCGCCACGGTGCTGCTCGGCCAGATCCTGGTCGATCGGTCCGCGCTCCAGCCGGCCATCGAGCTGCTCGAGGCACGCGCCGCCCAGCCGGCGCCGGACGAGGCGCTCGAGGCCGACCTCCAGGCCGCGCTGTCGCGCGCGTACATGCGGATCGGACGGGGAGAGGAATCGTTGGTCGCCTCTGAGCGAGCCCTCGCGCTTGCCGAACCGCTCAACCTGGAGCGCGTCGTGGCCGAGGCGATGAACAACCGGGCGGCCGTCGTCCAGATGCGCGGTCGGCGCCGGGAGGCCCGCGCGCTCCAGGAGACCGCCATCCGCATCGCCGCCGACGGCGGGTGGACCTCGTTGCAGCTGAGACTCATGAACAACCTGAGCGTTCTTCTCGCGGATGACGATCCCGCACGGGCCAACCTGGTCGCGCGCGAGATGCTGGATCTGGCGCGAAGCGTTGGCAGCACGTTGTACTACCTGATGGCCACTGCCAATGTCTCGCAAGTGGCGTTCAACGAAGGGCGTGACTGGGACGAGGCGCTCGAGATCATCGAGGATGCCCTGCCGATGGCGAATGGCGAACACGTCCTGAAGCTCAAGGGCGCTGCGGCGATGATCCGGTCCGCCCGAGGTGAGCCGGTCGACGATCTGCTCACCGCGCTTGACGGGCTGCGCGGGGCGACGGATGACCCGAACAACGACATCTACATCCATGTGGCCCACGCCGCCTCGGCCCTCGCACGCGGCGATTTCGAAGCATCGGAGCGCTACGCGCGTTCCGTGTTGGAGTCTTCGACGGTCGATAAGGATCCGGTCGACATCCAGCAGATCGGGCTGGCCGTGATTCCCCAGGGCGATGCGGTCAAGGCGCGGGCCCTTGCCGGCCTCGCCGCATCGTCCCCCTTCCAGGGGACGAGCGCCCAGGCGTTCCAGGCGGCACTCGACGCCGGCGCACTGGCCCTCGAGGGGCGTCGCGCCGAGGCGGTCGCTCGGTTCACCGAGGGCGTCGATGCCGGCCGAAGCACCGGTATGGACTTCGACCTCGCCCTGTGGGAGCTCACCGCCGTCCGCTGCCTTCCCGACGTCCCCGAGGCCGTCGCCTGGGCCGCCGAGGCCCGGGCGGTCTTCGAACGCGTCGGCGCGCGCGCGTTCCTCGCGCAGCTCGACGAGGTCGCCGCCTCGACCCCGCCCCGTCTCGAGGACGCCGGCCGCGTCACCGAGAGCGACACCGCGGCGGTCCAGCCCAGCTGATGACTCCACACGCAGCGGCGTGGGCGCCGCCCGTTCGGATGACCCGCTAGCGCGAGACCTCGCCGACCCAGATCACCGTCTCGCAACCGCCCTCGCACCCGCCACCGACGACGACGACGTCGCCATTCCCGGCCACTGCTGACAGGCGGACCGGCACCATGCCGAGCGAGCCGCCCGCCTGCCACGCCGCCGCATCGGGCGAGGTCCACGAGACGCCAGGACCAAGGTCCTGGCCGAAGCCGTTGCCCACCGCGACGAGGCCGCCGTCGACCGCCCCGAGCGCCGACGAGAACGCACCGTCGGCCACGTCGAAGCGCTCCCAGGTCTCGCCGTCCGAGGTGACCCAAGCGGACACGGTACCCTCACCGCCGATCGCCGCCAGCCCGTCGCCGAAGGGGACCACGTCGCCCATCGACGTCGACATGCCGCCGTCGGGGACGTCCGCGACAGTCCACGAGGTGCCGCCGTCGTCCGAGTACCAGGCGGCCGCATCGAGGTCGAGCTGGGGCTCGACCCACACGTGCCCGACCGCCACGATCCGGTCGCCGATCACGCCGAGGTCCTGCACCTGGGCCTTCGGCAGCGTGGCCGCCGTCCGCTCCCAGGTGATCCCATCCGCGCTGGTCGCGAAGTACGAGTCGAAGGGCGTCGCGCCACCGTAGGTCCATCCGGCGGCGACGAGGCCGGCCTCTCCGTTGGCGATCGCGTGGAGCGCGGTGTCCACCTCGCGGGTCTCGGTCCACGTGGCGCCGCCATCGGTTGAGCGCCAGGTCATCCACGACACCTGGTCGGACGGCACGACGCCCCATGAGCCGATGGCCACCAGCGTCCCGTCGATCTCCACCACGGCCCCGACCTGGGTGTACTCGTTCGCACCGCGGGTGCTGTCGATCTCGGACGGCGTCCACGTCATGCCGTCGTCGCTCGTCCAGATCGCGGCGGTGAAACTCTCCTCCGCGAAGTCGCCGCCGGCCGCGACCCATCGGCCGTCGAGGTACGCGATGTCGTGGACCTGCGCGAGCCGATCGATGCCCGATGCCGCGGTCCACGCCACCTCGATCGGTCCCGCTTCCGCACTCGGTTCCGGCGTCACGGTGGGCGCTTCCGTCGGCTCGGGCGTCGGAGACGGCGACGGCTCCCCGGACGGCTCCACCGAGGCCGATGCGCTCGGGCTGATGCTCGGCGACGGGGTAGGCTCCGCATCACCTGACTCGAGCAGGCCGCTGACGAAGATCAGCCACGCGATGACACCGAGCGCGACGATGACGATGAACCCGCCGACGAGCGGCAACGACGGCTGACGGCTCGTCGTGATCGTCTCCGCCGCCTCCGGTTTCTGCGAGGTCGGCGTCTGCGAGGTCGGCGTCCCTGGATCGGACATTGCGGGACGACGCTACTCCCGGCCGACGTGCGTCGCGTCCGGCGATCGGCCGCGGCCGCCTACGTCACCTGGCCGCGCTGGCCGAGGCGGTACGCGACTCGCTCCGGCGGGATCCTCGGGAGTTGCATGGGGTGCGACCAAAACCGAAGGAGCCGGCGCTCAAGCGTCCCCTGTGCCACCCGATGCAACCCACGACGTGTGAGCCGGCCCTCCTTCGGCTTTAGTGTCGCCCGGTGCAACCGGCGCACCGGGCCGCCCTCTCCACACGCCGTCCACAGCACGACGCCACTTCCCCACAATCCGTCCACACGTGTCACACGGCCGACACAGGTACCCCCATCATGTTGTGGTGTCCCTGACCTTCCTACCACCAGATGTTGTGGTTTTCGGCTTGACTGGGGGCAACGGGCGTATTACAGTGTCCGTCCTGACAACACGGCGCACAGCAAGGCGCCGGACCGGTGGGAGGGACCCCGCGACCGAGCACGGAGCCCCATCCGTGCGTCCCCCATCGGCCGAAGAGCACGCAGAGGACAGACCCCATCATGGCTCGCAATCCCGGCCCAGCCGCCCCCACGAAGCCCGCCAACGGAACCGCGAACGGCCATACCAACGGCCACACCAAGGGAAACGGGCACGGGAAGAAGACGAAGCCGGCGGGATATCGTCAGCTGGAGGCGGGGCAGAAGGCGAGCTGGAGGGGCCTCACCATCGAGCGGCGCTTCACGCGGCCGGACGTCCACCCGTATGACACGGTCGAGTGGGACAGCCGAGAAGCGCTCATCACCAACGAGCACGGCGAGACGGTCTTCGAGCAGAAGGACCTCGAGATCCCGAAGGCCTGGTCGCAGCTGGCGACCCAGGTGGTGGCCAGCAAGTACTTCCGCGGCCACCTCGGCACCCCCGAACGGGAGCGAAGCGCCAAGCAGATGATCGACCGCGTGGCGGACACGATCGCCGACTGGGGCATCAAGGACGCCTACTTCGCGACCGATGACGACGCCGAAGCCTTCCGCAACGAACTCAAGGACATCCTCCTCAAGCAGCGCGCCGCCTTCAACAGCCCCGTCTGGTTCAACGTGGGCATCGACGAGCACCCGCAATGTTCTGCATGCTTCATCAACTCCGTCGACGACACGATGGAGAGCATCCTGACCCTGGCCAAGACCGAGGGGATGCTCTTCAAGTTTGGCTCGGGCGCCGGCTCAAACCTGTCCACGATCCGATCCTCCAAGGAGACTCTCCGCGGCGGCGGCGAGGCATCCGGCCCCGTCAGTTTCATGAAGGGCTTCGATGCCTTCGCCGGCGTGATCAAGTCGGGTGGCAAGACCCGCCGTGCCGCGAAGATGGTGATCCTCAATGCCGATCATCCCGACGTCGAGGAGTTCATCGACTGCAAGCTGAACGAGGAGAAGAAGGCCTGGGCGCTCATCGACGCCGGCTACGACGGCAACTTCAATGGTGGGGAGGCGTACGCATCGGTCTTCTTCCAGAACTCGAACAACTCCGTCCGCGTCACCGATGACTTCATGCAAGCCGTCGAGGCCGATGACGACTGGACCACGCACGCCATTACCACCGGCGAGTCCGTCGAGACGGTGAAGGCCCGCTACCTGATGAACAAGATGGCCGAAGCCGCCTGGGTCTGTGGCGACCCCGGCATCCAGTACCACGACAACGTGAACCGCTGGAATCCGGTGGCGGCCACGCACACCATCAACGCTTCAAATCCGTGCGTAACCGGAGACACGCTTGTCGCAACCGATGAGGGCTGGCGGCGCATCGACAGTCTGGTCGGCAAGAAGGCGAACATCATCGGAGCCGATGGCCAGCCGCACCCCGTCGACCGCATCTTCCCGACCGGAACGAAGCCCGTCTTCGAGCTGAAGACTCGCTCCGGCTATCGCGTCAACATCACCGAGGACCACCTGGTCTCGACCCAGCGCGGCGATGTCGCCGTCAAGGACCTGACGCCCGACGACCGGATCTTCCTCAACTCGCCCGGCTTCGGCCGTAAGGAGCTTTCGCCGCAGCTGGCCGAGGCCATCGGCCTCGCCGTGGGCGATGGGTGCCTCGTTAGGAACGAGAGTGGGCGCAGCGAGATCGTGATCATCACGATGCACGAGAACGAGTTCGGCGTTCTCGAGATGGTCGCCAAGGAGGTCAACCACCAAAAGGAGATGCTCCGCGCGGTCGGCATGCCTGGCCAGCCGGGTCCGGTCCACGTCAGCCGTACGGCAACGGGGCCTCGCGTCTCGTTCGGCTCGAAGGTCGTCGTCGACCGGTTCAAGGAACACGCCGTGCTCGATGCGGGCTCGGACAAGAAGCGCTTCACTGACGAGGTCTACGGCCTCGACCGCGCCAGTCAGGCGGCGCTCCTTCGCGGCCTCTTCACCGCCGATGCAACGATCAATGATAGGGGCACGAACGCGTACGTCGCCCTCGACTCGACCTCGCTTGACCTGCTCGTGCAGGTGCAGCGCATGCTCCTCGGCTTCGGGATTAAGTCGCACCTGTACGAGAACCGCCGAGGCGGCAAGTTCCGTCAGCTGTTGCCCGACGGCGCGGGTGGCATGAAGGAGTACGCCGTAAAGGAGATGCATTCACTGCGTATCACTCGTGCAAGTCGGACCCGGTTCGAGCGCGAGATCGGCTTTGCGCCCGAGAGCCCTAAGGTGAAAGCGCTTCGCCTACTGAACTCGACCATCGGGACCTACAGCGATGAGCTGATGGACGACTTCCGGTCGGTTCAGCCTCTCGGTGAAGCGGCCGTCTTCGACTTGACCGAGCGCGCGACGAGCCACTTCGTCGCCAACTGCATAGTTATTCACAATTGCTCTGAATACATGCATATCGATGATTCGGCATGCAACCTCGCCAGCCTCAACCTGATGAAGTTCGTCAAGGACGACGGCGAGTTCGCCGTCGAGGACTTCAAGCACGCCGTGCGCATTGTGTTTACCGCCCAGGAGATCCTCGTCAGCAACGCTTCGTATCCCACACCGGTCATCGAGAAGAACTCTCACGACTTCCGGCCGATCGGCATCGGCTACGCGAACCTCGGCGCCCTCCTGATGCATCGAGGTAACGCCTATGACTCAGATGGTGGGCGGACATACGCAGCGGCGATCACCTCGATCATGCAGTCGGAGTCGGCCCTGCAGTCAGCTCGGATCGCGCGCGATCAGGGCGGGCCGTTCGCTGGCTACGCAGCGAACCGCGAGTCGTACGGGAAGGTCATGCGCCAGCATCGAGATGCGGCCTATCGCATCGATCGGCAGCTCGTGCCCACCGATATGCTCGATGCCGTTCTCACTGGATGGGACGAGGTTGTCGCCCTCGGAGAGAAGTCCGGGTTCCGAAACAGCCAGATGAGCGTGCTTGCGCCAACAGGGTGCCTGACCGGCGACAGCCTCGTCATTACCGATCGCGGGCTCGTTCGCCTTCGCAGCCTTGGCAACCCCGATGGACAGAAGTGGCAGGACCTGGACGCGAAGGTCGCCACGGATGATGGGCCACGCCAGGCAACCAAGTTCTTCGTGAATGGCGCGGAGCCCGTTGTCACCGTGACGACATCGCGTGGCTATCGGATCAAGGGCACGCCAACCCACCGCATCCGCATCCTGGATGCCGACGGCACCTGGCAGTGGCGTCGCTTCGCCGACATTCGCGAGAACGACCGCGTTCCGATGATGCTCGGCGGCATGGTCGGCGAGCCGCGAGAGGTCCCGCTGCCGCCACTGGCGGAGGCGTACTGGACGTCGGATCACCTGACCTTCGTGCCGCGCTACATGAACGCGGACCTCGCGGAGCTCCTCGGGTACTTCATGGGCGACGGATCGCTCCACTCTCGAGGCCTGCGCTTCTGTGTCACTGCCGCTGATACGGATGTCGTCGACCGCCTGGTTGCGCTCGGCAAGTCCCTGTTCGGCATCGACGCTGCGATCGCAGCCAGAGAGGGCTACACCGAGGTCGCCTTCCACTCGGTGCGACTGACCCTGTGGTGGGAGGCCTGCGGCTTCGCCAAGCGAGCGCCGAACGGTGAGCATCGCGGCAAGGGCTACGAGAGTCACATCCCCGATGCCGTCCTGTACACGAACGACCCGGCCTCCTATCGCGCGTTTGTGCGGGGCCTCTTCGAAGCCGATGGCAACGCCAACCACGGCTACGCGTCGTGGTCGACCGTCTCCGAGCAATTCAGCTACGACGTCCAGTCGCTGCTCCTTGCCCTCGGCTTCGTCACGACCCGCAAGACGGATCAGCCGGGACGGGGTCACATGGGTGCCAACCCGATTCACGTCCTCCGACTGCTGAACGCGAGCAGCGGAGCTCGCTTCCTGGCCGAGATCTCGTTCATCTCAGAGCGGAAGCGAGAGGCACTTGTCGATCGCGACCATCCTCAGGCTGCGCGGCACGACCTGGTGCCGATCGGTCGCGCCGTCGTGGATCGTCTGGCTCCTGAGAACGACCACCTTCGCAAGACGATGCTCCTGTCACTCTCGCGAACCGGCCTCGTCTCACGTCGCTCGGCGACTGCGCTCCTCGAGCGCACCGCCGATCCGGAGCTGGAGCAGAGCCTCGGCTACTTCTACGACACCATCGCCAGCGCCGAGCTGGGTAAGGAGCAGCTGACGTACGACGTGTCAGTCCCGGAGAACGTCACCTACGTGGCGAACGGCTTCGTCAGCCACAACACCATCGCCTTCCTGATGGATTGTGATACCACTGGCGTCGAGCCGGACATCGCGCTGGTGAAGTACAAGAGGCTCGTCGGCGGCGGCTACCTGAAGATCGTGAACCAGGGCGTGACGAACGCGCTGCGCAAGCTCGGCTACACCGCCAAGCAGGCGGAGGAGATCGTCGCCTACATCGACGAGCACGAGACGATCGAGGGCGCCCCGCACCTGGCGGACGAG
This sequence comes from Candidatus Limnocylindria bacterium, assembly GCA_050695815.1. Taxonomy (GTDB): domain Bacteria; phylum Chloroflexota; class Limnocylindria; order QHBO01; family QHBO01; genus JACDBZ01. Next base: position 12,432 of record JBOGSW010000134.1, read on the forward strand.
CACCTCGAGGTCTTCGACTGTGCCTTCAAGCCGGCCAATGGCACGCGCTCCATCCACTACAACGGCCACCTCAAGATGATGTCGGCCGTCCAGCCCTTCATCAGTGGCGCCATCAGCAAAACGGTCAACATGCCCGAGGCCTCCACGCCCGATGAGATCGCACAGGTCTACATCGACGGCTGGAAGCTGGGCCTCAAGGCGATCGCCGTCTACCGCGACAACTCCAAGCGCTCACAGCCACTGAACACGAAGAAGGACGAGGGCCGCGGAGGCATCAAGACACCGGATGCAAGTACGCCTGAGGTCCAGACCGTCTACAAGCCGATGCGTCGCCGCCTGCCCGATGAGCGCGCCAGCATCACCCACAAGTTCAACGTGGGTGGCCACGAGGGCTACCTCACCATCGGCATGTACACCGATGGCACGCCGGGGGAGATCTTCCTGCGCATGGCGAAGGAGGGCTCGACGATCAGTGGCCTGATGGACTCGTTCGCGACGGCCGTGTCCCTGGCGCTCCAGTACGGGGTGCCGCTCAAGGACCTGGTGAACAAGTTCAGCCATCTCCGCTTCGAGCCGGCCGGGTTCACGGGCAACCGGGATATTCCGATGGCGAAGTCGCTGGTCGACTACATCTTCCGGTACATGGCGACGAGGTTCATGTCACAGGCCGATAAGGATCAGGTGGGGATCGTCAATCGGCAGCTGACGTTGTCGGAGGCGGCTCCTGTGAGTGGGGAGGCCGGCTCCGGTCCCACGGCGCCTCGAACCGGCGCCGCGGCACCTGCGCCGTCCCAACCAC
>JBOGSW010000135.1:0-14124 GCA_050695815.1 Candidatus Limnocylindria bacterium
GTGGCGGAGAGGGAGGGATTCGAACCCTCGGAAGAGGTTTACCCCCTTCAACGGTTTAGCAAACCGCCGCACTAGGCCACTATGCGACCTCTCCGCGATCGGCGCCGATGATAGCATGGAGCCTCGCCACGGACGAACCCGTCCCCGGCCGTCCATACCCTCTCCAGCAAGCCCGAAGCGTGCCCGAAATGCCTGTCACCCGACTCCCCATCATCGGACAATCCCTGGCGCACACACCCATCGAAGGGGTGGTCGCGGCCGGCCTGCGCGAGGCCGGCTCCGGGGTGGTCCTGGAGCGCTGGGAGCGCCGTCCGCACCAGTTGGCCGATGCGCTGAAGGAGGTCCGCGGCGGCGATGATTTCGCAGGCGCGCTAGTCGCGTCACCTCACAAGGAGAAGGCGCCGCCGTTGTCCGATGCGCTCTCGGATGACGCTCGCATCAGCGGCGCCGTCAACATCATGGTGCGCGACGCCGGCCGGCTGCGGGGCTACAACGCCGATCTCGACGGCGTTCGGGCGGGCCTCGCCGCGCTCCTGCCGCGGGTGAAGGGTAAGTGGCCGCGCAACGCGGTCGTGCTCGGTGCCGGGGGTGGCGCGCGGGCGGTGGTCGCCGTCCTCATCGGCGCCAACTTCCAGCGCGTCGCCGTCTTCAATCGGCACCTCCACAAGGCCGAGGCGCTCGTCGCCCACTTCGCGCGCGTGGCGCGCCACCTGGAGCTGCGGGCGCGACCCTGGCACGAGGCCATCATCGAGGCCGAGCTGTCTCGCGCCGAGCTGCTCATCAACGCCAGCGGGGTCGGGGTCGGAGAGGGTGAATCACCCGTCGCCGGTGAGCTGCTGCCTGCGGATCGGTTCGTGCTCGACCTCGTCCTGAACCGCGCCAGCACGCCACTCATGGACGAAGCGCGAGCGCGCGGCGGCACGGTTGCCAACGGCCAGGCCGCTTTCCTGGCTGGAACGTCCGAGGTGGTGCGGCTGCTCACCGGCACGGCTCCGCCGGCGGACGCGATGCGCACCGCGCTGGCGGCGGAGCTGGGCGTGCCGGAAGAAGGGCTCGCGGTCGTCGGCGACTGACCGATGATGCGGCGATAGGGCGAGGAACGTTCTCAACATGAGCGCCACGTGAACGAAGATCGCCGCGCGGATGCTCGACTGGCTGACCGAATCCGGTCCGGCGACGCGGAAGCTCTCGGCGAGCTGTACGACCGGCATGCGTCGGCGGCGCTGGCCGTGGCGCTGCGCGTCGTCGGCGGCAGGGACGACGCGGAGGATGTGGTGCACGATGCGTTCGTGGCCGTCTGGCGGAAGATCGATCGTTTCGATGCGGAGCGCGGGGCGCTGCGTGCCTGGCTCATGACGGTGGTCCGTAACCGGGCCATCGATCGAGTACGCGCGCGTCGGCCCGGCATGGGCCTCGACGATGCCGACGAGCGCTCATTGCTCCGCACCGGCCCGAATCCGACGTGGGAGCTGGCGCTCCGGCGCGCGTCAGCGGCGGACCTGAGAGACGCGCTGAGCGAGCTCCCGGACGAGCAGCGCCGCGCCGTCGAGCTCGCCTACTTCGAGGGCTACACCTACCGGGAGGTTGCGGAACTGACCGGCGTGCCACCCGGGACGGCCAACGGCCGCCTGCGACTGGCCCTCGGTAAGCTGCGCGACGCGCTGAGCGGCACGACAGCCGAGCCTCTCAGCCTGGCGCAGCGCGTCCCGGAGGAGGCACCACGGTGACCGAGCGGATCAGGCTCGACTGCGAGGCGGTCGACGAGCTGGCCACGGCGTACGCACTGGGCGCCGCCGAACCGGCGGATGACCGCGCCATCAGTGAGCACCTGTCAGCGTGCGCCAAACCGCATGCCGAAGCTCGCAATCTGATCGACGCCGCCGCGGTCGTCCCAGCCAGCCTCGAGCCGGTTGCACCGTCCGCCGGACTCCGCGGTCGCATCCTGGCAACCGTCGCCGCCACGCCGCAGGAGCATGCGCCGGCGCCCGTCAGCACGCGCGAGCGCGTCCGAGAGCCACGGCGTGCCTGGTGGCAGGTCGGCCCGCTGCCGGCGACGGTGGCTGCCGTTGCATTGGCGGCGGCGGTCGGGCTGGGTGCCTGGGGCCTGACGCTCAACGATCAGCTGGCCGACCGCGATGCCGCCCTCCGCGCCGTCGCGGCGGCAGATGCCATCCATGCCGCCGACGGCCCCGCCGGCTCCGGCTGGGTGATCGAGAGCGGCGGCCAGGCGATGTTCATGGCGGAGGACCTGGCCGATCTGCCCGCCGGCCGGCTCTACGAGCTCTGGCTCATCGACGCCGATGGCACCGCCATCCCCACGGGCACATTGACCGAGACCGATGGCGTGGCGCTCGTGACCCTCGAGCATTCGCTCGGCTCGGCGAGCGTCTTCGCCGTCACCGTCGAGGCCGAGCGCGTCGACGCTCCCACCTCCGATCCGGTCATCACCGCCGCCCTCGAGGGCTGAGCTCCGCCAGGCAGGCTTCGTGGGTTTGACGAAGGATTTCACCCGGCGGAGGTAACGACCAGGGAGCGCCCATTTCGGGCCGATCTGGGGCGGGATCCTGGCCGCTTCGTTCACGCCGTGAAGCAGGCGACCATCGAGGCGGCCCGAATCGGTCGCTGCTTGGCGGCTAGCTCCACGAGGTGAGAAAGCGGCTCCAGCGGCGGCTCAGGACCGATACGAGCGCGCCGAAAGGGCCCCGGCCCGCCGATGCGGAGCCGGGGCCATCGTGTGGAGCGTCCCGTAATCAGCCCACGCGCGCGCGAGCCTCGCGAGCGCGTCGAGCCAGGGTCAGCGTCAGCATGCCAGCGATGCCGAGACCGATCAGGAGGACCGGGCTCAGGCCATCGGCCGGCCGAGTTGCCGTGTTGGGCATGCCGGCGGAGGTCGGGAAGGTCTCGGGCATCTGCCCGGCGATCCCCGCCGCCAGCACCTGGCCAGTCATGAACATGTGCTCGAACGCCTCGCGCTCGGTGGCGTAGGCCGCCCCGAAGTCATCGGCCGCATAGGCGTCGATGGCCGCGACCAGCTGGTTCACGTGGGCCTGGAGCGCATCCGCGGCACCGGCGGCGGGCACGTTCCCGCCGGTTGCGGTGTCCAGGAAGTTGCTGAAGTCCTCCCGATAACCGGCAAGGTCCTCGAGCGCGGCATCCTGGCCGGCCGTGTCGCCGCCGGCGAGGGCGACGGTGTAGTCGACGAACAAGCCGATGTGGGCCGTCCACTGGGCATCGAATGCCTCGCCGGCATCGGCGCCATAGACGCTGGCGATGGCGGCGGCAAGGTCATTCGTGTTGCCGTCGAGGGCGGCGGCCGAGGCATCGAAGTCGGGGGCACCGGTCAGGCCGTTGCGCATCGCCTCGATGGCGATGAGCGCGTGCTCACCCAGCAGCCGATCGAGCGTCAGCTGCAGGTCGACGGCCGGGCTCCACGCCAGGTCGTTTCCGGTGAAGGTCTCGGGATCCTGCTGGGCGATGGCCAGCGACAGGGCGTCGGCGGTCATGTACATGTGGGCGTGGGCCTCGCGGGCCTTCTCATAGGCGGCGGCGTAGTCGCCGGCCGCGTACAGGTCGATCTGGTCGATGAGGGTGTTGACGTGGACCTGCAGCGCATCCGCGGCAGCGTCGGCCGGGAGCCCGCCCTCGGTGGCGGTCGCCAGGAAGTTGCTGAAGTCCTCGCGGTAGTTGGCGAGCTCGTCCAGCGCCGCGTCCATTGCGGCCTGGTCGTCGGTCGCGACGCCGACGGTGTAGTCGACGAAGAAGCCGATGTGGGCCGTCCACTGCGTGTCGAAGGCCTCGCCGGCATCGGCTCCGTACACGCTGGCGATGGCGGCGGCCAGGTCGTTGGTGTTGGCGTCGAGGGCCGCCGCGGCTGCGGTGAACTCGGGATCGGTCAGGTCGCCGGTGTCGACGCCCTGTCGCATGGTCTCCATCGCCAGCTGTGCGTGCTCGGCGAGCAGGCGCGACAGCGTCACGCGCAGATCGGCGGCCGGCGACGAGAGTTCGGCCGGGGCGGCAAGGACGCCGGTCCCCGAGATCGCCAGCAGCGCGGCTGCGCCGAGCGTGGCGATCATGGTGCGGAGCTTTCTCATGATCATCTCCTGAGGTGTGATGCCGAGGTGCACGGGACGCGCTCGCGTCGGTCCGTGCTTGTGTGGGGGATACGAGCCGACGCCGCGTTTGCATGCCTCGGCTGTGTGGGACGCGGTCAGGACTCGACCGTGACCATCCCCTCCATCGGCGGATGGCGATCGCAGAAGTAGACGTAGGTCCCTGGCTCGTCGAAGACGAACGTGAAGCTCTCGCCCTGCTCGAGCAGGCCGGAGTCAAAGAGGTCCGTCATCGGCTCGGCGTCGGTGCCGGCGGTGACGGTGTGTGGCGCGGGATCGAGATTGGTGAAGGTCACCTCCGTGCCCGCGCTGACGGTCAGGTCCGGCTGGGCAAAGGCGAAGTTCGCGATCTCGACGGTGGCACGCTCGCCGGAGCCACCCATGTCGCCGGTATCCCCCATGTCGCCCATGTCGTGGCTGGGCAGGGGCGGGGCGGATGGCGAGGTGGTGGGGTCGAGGCTGTTGGAGGGCGGGGCGCTCGGCTCATCGGCGGCGGGTGCGCAGGCCGCCAGGGCTCCGGTGAGGACGAACGCGAGGAGGAGGTGCGCGTATCGGTTCATGGATGAGCTACGCAGTGGCCGGCATCCTGCACGTGCTCGCTTGCGTAGACTCGCCGGACCGATGTTCTACACGCACGGCTGGGTCCACGTCATTGCCGGCTGCATGTTCTGTGGCAAGACCGACGAGATGCTGCGCCTCCTGCGTCGCTTCTCGATCGCCGGCCGGCAGGTGGTCCTCGTCAAGCCACGGCTCGACACCAGGACCGATCGCGTCACCGTCGTCTCGCGCTCCGGCGCCCAGCACCACGCGATCACGGTCGATGCTTCGCACGAGATCGAGGGGGCTGTGGGCGAGGCGGACATCGTGGCGATCGAGGAGGGCCAGTTCTTCGACGAGCGGTTGCCCGAGGCGGTCGAGCGCCTCGCGGAGCTCGGCAAACAGGTCGTGGTCACCGGGCTCGACCGCGACTTCCGCGGCGTCCCGTTCGGGACCATGCCGCGCCTCCTGGCGCTGGCCGACCAGGTGACCAAGCTCACGGCCATCTGCATGGTCTGCGGCGAGCCGGCCACCCGCACGCAGCGCCTGATCGACGGTCAGCCGGCCGGCGCGGACTCGCCGCTCATCGTCATCGGCGGCATGGGCGACGAGACCTACGAGGCGCGCTGCCGCCTGCACCACGAGGTTCCGGAGGCGTAGCTCGAGGCCGGCGGGGCGTGGCGTGGGGCGTGGCGCGTGTTGTGCGCGCGTTGTGACGGAGCGTCACGCATCGGCCAGTCAGTCATCCGTGGTTGGTCCGGATGTGCCGCCGCGTCGCAGGACCGCCATCCGCCCCGCCGTATCTTCGCAGTCGTGTGCCGCTGCGGCACACGCAGACCACGCGCCTCGCACTGCCTGGCCGATGCGTGTCGCAGCGGCACACCCACGGTGTCGAGCCCGATGGCGAGGTGGCGGAGGGGGTGGGATTCGAACCCACGGTGGCTCGCGCCACGGCGGTTTTCAAGACCGCTGCATTCGTCCACTCTGCCACCCCTCCGGGCGAGCAATTCTTGCACGAAATCGGCTCGTTGCCACCCGTCGGGCGCTCGTCAGGCGTCGCGGCCGCCTCGCTGCGGCGACGCATCCCGGGACAGGCGCTCGATCTCCCCGACGACGTGGTCGGCATAGGCCCGGACAGCTGCATCCAGATCGTCCCAGCGCTCCTCCTCGCGGCCCAGGTAGATGTCCCGCGCGCGGACGAGCACCGGCCGATGCTCATCCGGCAGGCGCGCCAGCGCCCAATCGGCCGCACCATCCTTGGAGTGAATGGCGCCGGTCTCGATGGTGCTCCAGATGCGCGCGAGGGTCAGGATGACATTGCCCGTGTCCGACGCCAGGTCGGCCAGGAGCACGTCCATCTCGTCCACCATGGCGCACACGAGATCCTTCCGTGGCACCGGGTCGAGGAGCGTGGCCGCCGGCGGCCCGAGCAGAGGCCGAGCGTTCAGGAGCACCATCGTGATCAGGACGGCCAGGTCCGGATTGGCCGATGGCCATGGCTCCAGGTCGCCCCTGTCGAACTCGTCGCGCAGCCACTCGCCGTACTGGAAGTCGAACTGTGGCGGGTAGTGCCACGGCCGCACCTCGGACTGCACGGCGATCGTCAGCTCGACCGGACGCCACGACGGCGGGCGAGCGTCCTTCCGCGAGATCGGGACGAGGCCGTCGACGAGATGCTGCTTCTCCTCGCGCGTCGTCGGACGCCGCGAAACCACGAAGACGTCGACGTCGCTGCCCGGCCGCAGCCCGCCGGCAACGGCCGAGCCGTAGAGGTATGCGCCGATGGCTTTGGTGCCCAGGACTTCACGCACGACCGCCATGACCCGATCCAGCTGCTCATCGAGCGATGCATCTCGCATCCGGCGATTGTGAGCGACCCTCTACTCGTCGAACTCCAGTGTCGCCACGATGCGCTCGAGAATGCCCTTGTTCGTCTCCCACTCCCCCGGCGCATCGTGATCCATCTCGAACACGAGAACGTGTGATTCGTCTCCGCATACGGGCACCAGATTCAGATCGACGACATAGTGCACTCCAGGTCCGTTCCAATCGACCGGGAACTCCCGGCGAACGGTGGAGAACCCATCGACGGTGAAGTGGTCCGTCTCGATGGGGTCCGGCCCTTGCCGCTCGAAGCAGCCACCATCGAGGTCGGCGACCAGGATCGCCGCTTCTGCCACATCGCTGAACGGGTTGGGACCAAGAGCCGTGCAGGCGTCCGCGGAAATCTCCGCCGGCAAGACGTACCAACTGGCCGGGTACGAAAGCGAGTACCCGACCTCGGTATTCCTACAGGTTGCCTCGGGATCCTCGCCGATAGGCTCCGCGCTCAACGTGGGAGCACTCGTCGGTTCGGCGGTCGAGAAGCTCGCAGAAGGTTCGATCTTGCTCTCTACCGGCGATGGTTGCAGACTGGCGGTGGGCGGAGGGGTTGAGTCAGTAGTCGACTCGCTCGGCAGAGCACTGCCGTCAGTGCCGCACGCGACTGTCAGCAACGCCAGAAGCACACCCGCGAATCTGTTTGATGCCACAAGCACCCGAGCCCCTCCTACTGGTTGATGATGGTCGCGCCCCAGGTGTCGAGCCCATGCTTGATATGCGGGAAGTGCAGCTGGGTGCTTACCAGGCCTACCGCGATGGCAGTCCCGTAGGGCTGGGCCGAATACATGGGCGATCCACTGTCACCGTAGACCGGGTAGAGCCCCTCAATCCGGCCACCCCACAACGGGCAGGACTGACAAGTGAAGCCCCAGTACTGCTCCCACAGTTCGGAGACCGTTCCGCAGTCGAACACGTTCTTCTTGCCAAGCGATGCGCATAACGTCTCACCGTCGATCGCGATCCGCGCGTGGGTGATCTGAAGCACGGAGCCGAATATGTCGTTGCTGATTTGCGTGTCGTTGATCTTGACGCGCATCAAGTCCCGATCATGCGAGATATACATGCTCGCAGCGACAGTGCCGAATTGACCGTACCCCTTGTGCCACCAGTCTGTCGGCTTGTTGTAGCCGCAATGGCCGGCAGTCGTGAACTGCTTGTCGCCATTCACGAGGATGTGGAAACCCATCGTGCAATAGTCATTGCTGCCGATGAAATCATCCTCGAGTAGCGCACCTGCGCGACTGGGGTTGTGGCAGTCGTACCGCACGGCGCAATGATGGTTGAGTTCACGGTCCGATTCGCTCACCGATAGGCTGACCGGCAGACCGACGCGCTCTTCGAAGGCGTCAAGTCCCGCCGACGCTTCATCGAGGTCATCATGCAGGACCCGCAGGATCAGCCCGTTGCGCTCGGTGTCTACACCGATGGAGAGCCACCGCGTCGTGGAAACTTCATCCCAGATCCCTCCCGCCTTCTCCAACGCGCTCCGGAGGTCCGACATGGGGTGCTCAACGACACGGACCTCCACCCCTCGATTCGGGCTTGGTGCCAGCCCTTGAATCTGCGCCACGACCGCAGGATCGGCCTCGGTCAGGTTGATGACGATTCCGCCACCGCGCGCTGGCTCGATGTAGGCGCCGCCGAAGATCGGCAGGCTCTCGGCGTACGGGATGAGAGCCTCACTGAGCTGGTTGGCAAAGTGCATGCGGCCGGACAGATCGAGAGTCGCCTCCTCAGCAGCCGTGAGAACGATGCCCCACTTGGCTGTGCCGACGTCGAGGCCGGATTGGATGATGCCTTCAACGACACCCATCTCCGACGGGAGGCCGTAGATTGCCCGCTCCGCCGCGGCCGCTGCGATCTCCTCGGTCGTCAGCGCTGTTCCGACAACCGGCTGCGGGGGGGTATCACCACGCCAAGCACCAAGACCGCGACAAGCAGCCGTCCCGCGATGAACGACAACCGCATGATCACTCCTCCCTGGCGGCTTGCAACGAAACGCTACATCGCGGCTCTGCGGTTGTCTAGGCCTTCTTGACTCCGGCGGATGCGATCTGCTCGCGGCCGCCGAAATACGGTTGGAGGACCTCGGGGATGGCGATGCTGCCGTCCGGCTGCTGGTAGGTCTCGAGGATGGCCGCCACGGTGCGCGGCAGGGCCAGGCCCGAGCCGTTGAGGGTGTGGACGAGCTCGGCCTTGCCACCCGCCTCGGGGCGGTGGCGGATGGCCATCCGGCGGGCCTGGTAGTCGCGGAAGTTCGAGACCGATGAGACCTCGAGCCAGCGCTCGACGCCCGGCGCCCAGACCTCGATGTCGAACTTCTTGGCCTGCACGAAGCCCATCTCCCGGGTGCTCATGAGCAGGACCCGATAGGCCAGGCCCAGGCGCTGGAGGAGCACTTCGGCGCGCTCTGTGAGCCACTCGAGCTCCGCCTCCGACTCGCCGGGCTTGACGAAGCTCACCATCTCGACCTTGTCGAACTGGTGCACGCGCAGGATCCCGCGCGTGTCGCGGCCGGCGGCGCCGGCCTCGCGCCGGAACGAGGCGGAGTAGGCGGCGTATCGGATGGGGAGCGCATCGGCCTCGAGGATCTCGTCGCGGTGGAGGTTCGTGACCGGCACCTCGGCGGTCGGGATGAGGTAGAGGTCGTCGCGCGTGGCGACGTACATCTGGTCCTCCTTGTCCGGGATCTGCCCCGTGCCGCGGGCGCTATCGGCGTTGACGAGCACGGGCGGCCAGACCTCGGTCATGCCGTGCTCGCGCGAGTGCACGTCGAGGAACCAGCTGATCAGGGCGCGCTGCAGCGTGGCGCCGTCGCCGACGTACACCGGCCAGCCGGAGCCCGTGACCTTCGCGCCACGCGCGTTGTCGATGATCCCGAGCTCCTCGGCCAGCTCCCAGTGCGGACGGCGCTTGTCGCGTGGAAGCGGCTCGCCCCAGGTGCGGACGGTGACGTTCGCCTCCTCGCCGCCGATCGGGACGTCGGGATCCGCGGGGTTCGGGATGCGCAGCATGGCGTCGTCGAGCTCCGCCTGGACCGATGCGAGCTCCGCGTCGATGGCGGCAATCCGGTCTCCAGCGGCGCTCGATGCCGCCTTCAGCTCCTGCACCTCCGGCCCGTCCGGCGCCGCTCCGGCGCGGATCGCCTCGCCGACGCGCTTGCTCGCCTCGTTGCGATCCGCCTTGAGTCCGTCGCCCTCCCCCACGAGGACGCGGCGGCGCTCGTCCAGCTCGCGGGCACGGTCGACGACACCGGGGTCCTCGCCCTTATCGGTGGCCGCCTTGCGTAGGAGGTCGGGCTCGTCTCGGAGCCGCTGGAGGCCGACGCTCATCGGCTCACTCGCTGTCTTTCACGGGGTGAAGGTAACTGCCAGCAAGACGCGGCTGGATGGCCGCAGCAGTCGCGGGGTGCATCAAACGGACAGGTCGTGGCCTGAATCGGCCTCTTCCTCGCCGATACCTTCATGGGGTGACAACGCCTCCAACGCTTCCAACGCCTCCGGCAGCCTCGCGCAGCCGCCCGACCACGAACGACCGATTCAGGGCGGCAAGCAACCATCCCGCTCGCGGGCCCGAGGGCCGCCCGAGGAAAGCGAGGTACAGCGCTGCGAACGCACGTCCGGCGGGCAGGCCGGCAGCCTTGGCCGTGGCGAAGATCGTGGCCTGGGCCGTCTCGCCGTCCCACCCGCCATCGGAGAGAGCCGGGGCGAGGGCGGCCAGGTAGGCGCGCTGCGCGTCGTCGAGCTCGGCGGCCGCGGCCGGCAGCGCGTCGTGCTGCACGGACAGGCGCGCCGCATCGGGAGCGTAGGCCGCCAGCCAGGCGCGCGCGGCCGCACGGCGTTGTTCCAGTAGCGCGACCTCGCGCGCGGACAGCGCGCTCCCCTTCTCGGCGGTGACCCGCTCCACGAGATCCACGCCGGGGATCTGCTCCAGCAGCGCCAGGTGGCTGAAAGCCGGGCGATAGGCGGCGGCCTCTGAGGCGACGTCGGCATCGGGCTCGACGAGGCTGAAGGCGTAGAGGCGCTCGTGGTTCGGGGGCAGCTCGCCGCGTACCTCGCGACCGTCCGTCGCGGCGGCGAGGCGGTCGGACTCGTCGAAGAGGCGCGGGATCGCATCGGTCCCGTCGGGGTCGAACTCGATCGCGGTGTTGGGCCTGGGGCGCAGGAAGAGCAGGCGCAGCTGCTCGGGCGGGATGACCTCGGCGATCTGTGCGGCGGATGCGCCGAGACCCTTCGAGGTCGACATCTTCCTCCCGCCGATGTTGAGGAACTCGTACGGCACGTTCATCGGCGGCTCGTTGCCGAAGACCTCGCGCGCGACGGCGTCGGATCGGTCCCGCGAGCCGCCCCTGGTGGAGAGGTCCTTCCCGGCGGGCTCGATGGTGACGCCGAAGAGGTCCCACTTCGCCGCCCAGTCGACGTTGTAGGGCAGCTTGGCGCGTCCACCGAAGGGCGAGCCCTCGCCGGCGTGGCCGCAGCCGGTGGCCCAGTCGCGCAGGTCGGGCCGGCACTCGTATGTCACGCGCTCCCCGTCCCAGCCGGTGACGATCGTCGTACCGATGCGACCGCAGTTGTCGCAGATGACCATGAGCGGATGCCATTCGTCGGGGTGGTTGACGTTGGCCACGCGCCGATAGATCTCCCGGATCGTGGCCGCCGCATCCAGCGCGCGACGGATGTAGGGGTCCATGGCGCCGGAGCCGTAGACCTCGCTCATCCAGTAGTAGGTGTCGGGTCGAATGCCCAGGCCGTCGAACGTGTCGATGAAGACGCCGGCGAAATGGCGCGCGTACGAGTCGTGGCAATCCCCGGCCGGGTCCGGGACGCGCGCCAGCGGAACCCCCATGAACTGCTCGATGGCGTCGGGCGTGAGGAGCGCCTGGGCGTCCATCGGGTCGAGGTCGTCGACACCGTAGCGCAGCTCGACCGGCTTCCCCGCGTCCGCGAGCGCCCGCGCGATCGTGTCGACCACCACCGGTCCCCGCAGGCTGCCGACGTGGACGGTGCCCGACGGCGTCTTCGAGTCGTTGACGACCTGTGGGCCGTCGGCCGCCGCGGCGAGCTCGTCAGCCCAGTACACGTGGCTTCCTAGCCGATGCGGACGAGCGTGTACTCGATCGGCCCCGACGGTGCCTGGACCGTGAACGTATCGCCCTTCTTGCGACCCATCAGCGCCGCGCCGACGGGCGACTCGTTGCTGATGCGGCCCTCGCGTGGCGCGGCCTCCGCCGAGCCGACGATGGTGAAGGTCTCCTCGCCGTCGCCGCCCTTGATGACCACCTTCGAGCCGATGCCGACGCTGTCCCCGTTGGACTTCGTGATGACGGCCGCGTTGCGCAGCTGGAGCTCGAGCGTGGCGATGCGGCCCTCGAGGAACGATTGTTCCTGCTTGGCATCCTCGTACTCGGCGTTCTCGGACAGGTCGCCGTCGAGCTTCGCCTCGTGGATGCGCGCCGCGACCCGCGGTCGATCGACGGTGATGAGCTCGTTCAGCTCGGCCTTGAGCTTCGTGAGGCCATCGGCGGTGAGATAGACGGGCTTGGTGTTCATGGTCAAGGCCCCCTCATCCTCCTGCGGCGCCTCCGGGGAGGCTCTCCCTGTCGTGGGGTTCGACAGGGTGCTTGGTCAAGCGCTCGATAACAAAAAACGCTCCAGGCCCCGCCCCGATCCAATGGCCGGTGTGGCGGCGTCTCCTGAAGCTGGCCGTACCCCCAATCCTCAAGGATGCGGGCCAGGCGCCTCCGGGCGGTGCCGGCGGCCGGGCGATTGTAGGCGGGCCGGAGCGTGAAGTCAAAGGTCCTCGCGGGTCGGTCGTCGTCCAGTTTGAATCCGGAGCCGAGCGCGCGGGACGAGGGCCACGGGTTCTCGCCAGATACCAACCACGGCCGCCTTAGCCACGGACGGCGTGCCTCAATCGTCCGCAATTCCGCCAGGCACCAACCACCAGGGGTCTGTGTCGGGAATTTAGCGTCCGCACGAGGGAAATCACCGTTGCTCAGCGACGGGCGAGCCGGAAGTGCTGGCTAAGCAGTCTCTGGTTGATATATGACTGGAAGCGCCACCAGCGCAGGAGGAACGCCATGCCCGCCCGCGCCCGCAGAGGATCGGCCTACTGCCGAATCAGCACCAACATCACGATCACTGCCGCGAAACCGATGCGGTACAGGCTGAAGACCGTCACCGATCGGCGTCGCAGCCAGGCCATCAGGAAGCCGATCGCCAGCAGTCCGGCCAGCGCGGCCACCGCGAATCCCACACCCAGTGCCAGCCACTCGGTACCGCTGTGCGTTTCGGTCAGCAGGCGGCGCGAGCCGTAGAGCCCGGCGCCCAGGGTGATCGGCGTGGCGAGCAGGAAGCTGAATCGGGCGGCCGCCTCGCGCGTCATGCCCAGGGCCAGGCCGGCCGTGATCGTTGCGCCGGAGCGGCTGATGCCGGGCAGCAGGGCCAGGGCCTGGCTGAGCCCGATGGTGACGGCCGTGACCGTGGTCACCTCCTCCAGCTCTCGCTGGCGCCGCCCGAATCGATCGGCCAGCCAGAGCGCAGCGGCACCCACCACCAGGAACCCGGCGATCGCCAGGCGCGCGCCGTCGCTGTCGCCGTGGAACGTCTCCTCGATGAATCCCTCGAGCCCGAAGCCGATGATCGCCGCCGGGATGGTGGCGAGGACCAGGAGCCACGCGATGCGCCGATCCGGGTCGTCACCGATGCGACGCTCGCGCACGCTCGCGAGCCAGGCGCCGATGTATCGGACCCAGTCCCGCGCGAAATAGATGAGCAGCGCCACGAGCGTGCCGAGATGCAGGAACACGTCGAAGGCCAGTGACCCGATGAGGCCGTCGGACTCCCATCCCACGATCCACGGGGCCAGCTCGAGGTGGGCCGACGAGCTGATCGGGATGAACTCGGTGAGCCCCTGCAGGAGCCCGACGAGCGCGGCCTGGATGACGACGTCCATGGGGACCTCGAGGGCCAGCGTACCTATCGGATGAAGAGTGGGGCGAGCACCAGGGTGATCGTGGCCAGGAGCTTGACGAGCACGTGCAGCGATGGGCCGGCGGTGTCCTTGAACGGGTCACCGACCGTGTCGCCCACGACCGCCGCCGCATGCGCGTCCGAACCCTTGCCGAGCACGTTGCCGGCGTCGTCCTTGAGCTCACCCGCCTCGATGTACTTCTTCGCGTTGTCCCACGCCCCGCCGCCGTTGTTGAGGACGGTGGCGAGGAGCACGCCGGCGATGGTGCCGACCATCAGCATGCCGGCGACGGCCTCGTGGCCGAGCAGCAGGCCGACGATGATCGGCGTGGCCACCGCGACACTGCCGGGCAGGATCATCTGCCTCAGCGCCGCCTGGGTGGTGATGTCCACCACCCGCGCGTAGTCCGGGCGCTGGGTGTAGTCCATGATCCCGGGCATCTCGCGGAATTGGCGGCGCACCTCGACGATGATCGCCTGCGCGGCCGTGCCGACCGCCCGGATCGCCAGGCTGCTGAAGAAGTAGACGAGCATGGCGCCGATGAGCGCCGCGATGAACACGTTGACGTTGGCCAGGTCGACCGATTCGAGGAGCGTGCCGGCGGCTCGCGTCCCCGCCTCGATCT
>JBOGSW010000136.1:0-48680 GCA_050695815.1 Candidatus Limnocylindria bacterium
CTGGCCGCCTTCCGTGAGTCCCATGAGGCCGGTCGCGAGGCGATCGGCATGGCCGAGGCGAGCTACTGGGAGGCGGAGGAGGCCGCCCGCGAGGCCGCACGGGCCCGCGAGACGACGCGCGAGGCGCTTATCAGGCTCGAGAGCCGTCTGGAGGGTCTCGAGTCGCGCCGGTCGGAGGCCGAGGCGGCGATCGAGAGCGGCGCGACCGAGCTCGGCGAGGCCGAGGCACGCTTGGCCGCGACGGATGACGACCGGCTCGAGACCTCCGTCGCTCCTGCGCTCGCCGCGGCGGGGGAGGCCGAGGAACGCTGGCAGGCTGCCGTGACGGCGCTCGCCGCCGCCGATGCGGACCTGCTCGCCGCCGAGGAGGCGCTCTCCGCGGTCCGTGCGCGCGAGAGTGACCGCATCGCCGCGACCGCACGCGCCTCGGAGGAGGATGCGCGTCGGCGCGCCCGGCATGAGCAGGCGACAGCCGAGCTCGAATCGACCACCACGTCCCTCCAGGCGAGCCGCGACGCGACCATCCGAGCGCGCGATGCCGCCGAGAAGGCCCGCGCGAGCGCCGATGCGGCGAGCGACGCCACCGACCGCAAGGCCGCGGAGCGCGATACGTCGCAGTCCGCTGCGGACGAGACCCGCCAGCAGGCGCTCGAGATCGGGGAGCGCCTGCGCGCCACCCGCGCCGAGCTCGATGCCGCCACCGACAGCGGCGACCGTCCGGCTCGCCTCGGCGCGCGGCTGGCGAAAGCGGGATGGTCCAGTTTGCTCGACTCGATCGACGCGCCCGAGGCGTCCTGGGCCGCCGTCGAGGCTGTCGTCGGCGGCGAGCTCGAAGGGGCGCTGCTATGGACCGATGACGACCCATCGAGCGAGCTCGCCGGCGCCCGCGGCGCAGCTCGATTCCTGCGCATCGAGCTCGACGACTCCGGACGCGCCGAGGCGCTGAGCGCCGTGGCCGGGACGCGCACGCTGGCAGAGTGGATCGGGGCCGCCGACGCGCCGCTCGCGTTTCAGCGCACGGTCGTGGCGCACGATCTCGCCGCACTCCTCGCCGGCTGGCGTCGCCTTCCGGCCGGATGGGGCGCGGTCACGGTGGAGGGGGACCTGGCCGATCCGCGCGGGATCATCGTGCTGCGCGGGCGCGCGGACGAGGCGGGTGGCGCATCGGCCCGCGCACACGCGCGGCGCCGGGAGCTGACGGAGCTCGCCGCGCGCCTCGAGCGCGAGGCAACCGTGGCGCAGGGGGCGGCGCACGACGCTGCCGAGCGCTTGCGCCAGGCTCGCGAGACGCACCTCGCCGCGTCGGCGGCGCACGACGAGGCGTCACGCACCGCGCGTCGGGCGCGCGAGGACCTCGACGCGGCAGAGGCGCACGAGCAGCGGCTGGCCTCGCGTCATGAGACGCTCCGTGCGGAGCTCGCCGCGCTGTCGGGATCGCGTGTGGCCGGGATCCCTCCGGCGCAGGCGTCCGATGAGCTATCGAGGCTGCAGGCGGCCGCGGGCGAGGCGCGACGGAGGCGGGATGCCGCCGGTGCGGCGCGCGACGCCGCGCGCGAAGGGTGGAGCGCAACGCGCCTCGCGGCGGAGGAGGCAGAGTCACGGACCGCCGGGGAGCGGCGTGGTCGAGCGGTGGCCGAGGCACGCGTGGCCCAGCTGCGTGCCGGCCTCCCCGAGCGTCGGGTGGCGCTGGAACGGCTCGACCAGGAGCGCAAGGCCGTGGCCGCTGAGGCGACCTCGGCGCGCGAGGCGGACTCGTCGGCAGAGGCGACGCGGCGGGCGGCGGAGGAGGCACGCTCCGCTCGGCGCACGGAGCTGCTCGAGCTCGAGCGTGGCCAGGGCGGTGCGGGGACGCGGCTGGCGGAGCTCGAGCGGGAGGCGCACGCCACCGCCATCGAGGCGTCGCGCCGTGACGAGGCGTTCAGCGCGCTGACGCGCGAGCGCGAGGTCGCGCTCGACGGGCTGCCGGAGGCCACGGCGGGCGCCGATGACGAGCAGCTCGCCGCGGACATCGAGACCCTCGACGACGAGGCGCTCGAGACGGAGCTGCGGCGCGTTCGTCGCACGCTCGGGCAGATCGGATCGGTCAACCCGTTCGCGGTCGAGGAGCACCGCGAGCTTGCCGGTCGCATGGCGGAGATGACCACGCAGGACGCCGACCTTCGGGCCGCCATCGGTTCCACCGAGGAGCTGATCGCGCGGCTGGAGTCGGAGATCTCGGAGCAGTTCGACGCAGCATTCCGCGCCATCGCCGAGCGGTTCGATGAATTCTGCCGGCTCCTGTTCGCAGGTGGGTCCGCCTCGCTCCAGATGGCCGACGAGGCCGACGGTGACGCGCCGGGAGGGATCGAGATCGTGGTGCGGCCGCCCGGGAAGCGACTCCAGCGCCTGGCGATGCTCTCCGGTGGCGAGCGAGCGCTGACCGGCGTGGCGTTGCTCTTCGCCATGCTGACCGTGAACCCGGTGCCGTTCTGCATCCTCGACGAGGTCGACGCCGCGCTGGACGAGGCCAACATCGGCCGTTTCGCGCAGGCGCTCGGCAAGCTGTCGGAGTCGATCGACTTCGTCGTCATCACCCACAACCGCGCCACGATCGAGGTGGCCGACACGATCTACGGAGTGACCATGACCGATGCCGCGGTCAGCCGCCTCCTCTCCCTGCGCCTGGCAGACCTGCCGGCCGAGGTGACCGCCTAGATGTTCCGGCGCCGCCGCGACGAGCCCCCCGAAGAGGCGAAGGCCCCGGCACCGATGACGGTCGCCCGACCCCCGCGCGAGGCTCGCGGGATGGGTCTCCGCACTCGACCATCGGGCCTCGGCGCGAGGCTGCGAGGAGTCCTGGGCGCCGGGACGGCGGCCGATGCAGCCACCTGGGACGAGGTCGAGGAGGCACTCATCGCCGCCGACGTCGGCGCAACCACCACGCTCGAGCTGGTCGATGCGGCCCGCGAGCGCGTTCGCGCCGATGGCGACCGCAGCGGCGAGGCCGCACGCCGCGCGCTGACGACGGAGATCCGCGATCGCCTGGTGCGGGTCGGGTCGGGCGCGTTCGAGCTCGGGCCGCCTCCCGCGGTGATCCTCTTCGTGGGAGTCAACGGAACCGGCAAGACGACGACGCTCGCGAAGCTCGCCCACCGCCTGCAGGCCGAGGGCCGCACGCTGGCGCTCGCCGCGGCCGACACGTTCCGCGCTGCGGCGATCGAGCAGCTCCGCGTCTGGGGTGAGCAGCTCGGCGTGCCGGTCGTGGCACAGCGTGCCGGGGCGGATCCCGGTGCCGTCGCATTCGACGCCGTTGCCGCGGCCGAGTCGCGAGAGCTTGACGCGGTCCTGGTGGACACGGCCGGCCGGCTCCAGAACAAGCAGCAGCTCATGGACGAGCTCGCCAAGATCCGCCGGGTCATCGAGCGCCGGATGCCCGGCCAGCCGCGCCACGTCCTGCTGGTGCTGGACGCCACGACCGGCCAGAACGGGCTGATGCAGGCCGAGGCGTTCAGCCGCGAAGCCGGCGTCACCGGCATCGTGTTGACGAAGCTGGACGGGACGGCAAAGGGCGGCGTGGCGCTGGCGGTGGCGGATCGGCTGGGCGTGCCGATCGTGTTCGCCGGGGTGGGCGAGGAGATCGACGCGCTGGCGCCGTTCGAGCCCGAGGCCTTCGTGGAGTGGCTCTTCGCCGAGTAGCTTCGTTGCCCGAGTCGGCAACGACCCCTAGAATGGGCAGCCGTTTGCCGGCGTCGTCGCGCCGGCCCTGATCCCGTATCGGTTCATCCATGTTCGAATCCCTCTCATCGCGCCTGCAGGGCGTCGCAGGTCGGCTGCGCGGCAAGGCCAGGATCACCGAGGCCGATCTCGACGTCGCGCTGCGCGAGATCCGGCTCGCGCTGCTCGAGGCGGACGTCAACTTCAGGGTCGTCAAGGACTTCGTGGCTCGCGTGCGCGAGCGCGCCGCGGGGCTCGACCTGCTCTCCGGCCTCAATCCGGGCCAGCAGATCGTCAAGATCGTCCACGAGGAGCTCGTCGCGGTGCTCGGTGGCGAGCGCCACCAGCTGAGCCTCGACGCGCGCCCGGCGGTGATCATGATGGTCGGCCTGCAGGGCTCGGGGAAGACGACCACGTCGGCGAAGCTCGCCGTGCGGCTGCGCAAGGAGGGCAAGAAGCCGCTCCTGGTCGCCGCCGACGTGTATCGGCCCGCCGCCGTCGACCAGCTGGTCCAGCTCGGCGACCAGATCGGGGTCGAGGTCCACACCCGCCCGGTCGGCACGCCCGCGCTCGAGGTCGCCCGCTCGGGGCTCGAGGTCGCCCGCCAGCGCGGGCTCGACGTGATGCTCCTCGACACCGCCGGACGCCTCCACGTCGACGACGCGATGATGGACGAGCTGGTCCGGATCACCGGCTCGGTCACCCCGTCGGAGACGCTCCTCGTCGTCGACGCGATGACGGGGCAGGAGGCGGTCAGGGTCGCCGAGGCGTTCCACGCGAAGCTCCCCGTCACCGGGCTGGTCCTGACGAAGATGGACGGCGACGCACGCGGCGGCGCGGCCCTCAGCATCCGGGCCGCGACGGGCCTACCGGTCTCGTTCCTGGGCACCGGCGAGCGCACCGACGGGCTCGAGCCATTCCATCCCGACCGGCTCGCCCAGCGCATCCTGGGCATGGGCGACATCCTGAGCCTCGTCGAGCGGGTGCAGGAGAACGTCGACCAGGCCGAGGCGGAGAAGGTCGCGCAGCGCATGATCGAGTCGCGCTTCACGCTCGAGGACTTCCGCAGCCAGCTCAACCAGATGAAGAAGATGGGACCGATCGGGCAGCTGGTGGGCATGATTCCCGGGGCGAGCCAGATGGCCGGTGCCGCCCAGGAGGCGGTCGACTCCGGCCAGCTCGTGCGCATCGAGGCCATGATCGACTCCATGACGCCCGAGGAGCGGCGTCGGCCCGAACTGATCAAGGCCAGCCGGCGGCGGCGAATCGCCCTCGGCAGCGGTACCACGACCGCGGACGTGAACCGACTGCTCAAGCAGTTCGTCGAGATGCAGAAGATGATGAAGATGTTCTCCGGCGGGAAGATGCCTCGCGCGGGTGGCCTCGGCGCCCTGCTGGGCCGCTGACGCATGCACCGGCTCGTCATCGCGCTCGTCACCCTGATCGGCCTCACCGGCGCCGCCTTCGTGGCGGGCTACGCGTTCCTCTTCTCCGCCTCGACGGATCGCGCCGCCGCCATGGCCCCGGCCGACAGCGCTCTCTACCTCAACGTCTACCTCCAGCCGTCGACCGGTCAGCAGATGAACCTCGGTGGGCTCATCGGTCGGCTGCCGGGCTTCGCCGACGACGCGTCGCTCGACGAGAAGATCGACCAGGTCGTCCAGAACCTCCTCGGGGGATCCGGCATCGACTACCGCGAGCAGCTCAAGCCGTGGATCGGCAACCAGGTCACGCTCGTCGCGTGGCCGAGCGACGAGGGGGTCGCGCAGCCGACCGCGGTCCTGCTCGTCGACGTCAAGGACCGCGAGCTGGCCGAGTCATCGGTCGCCGAGCTGGTGGGGGAGGGTGAGGAGAGCTTCTCGGCGGAAACCTACCAGGGCGCGGAGCTGCAGGTCGCCGAAACGGGCTCCTACGCGTTCGTCGGCGAGATGCTCGTCGTAGGTGAAGCAGCCGATGGGATTCGCGCAGTCGTCGACGTCGAGCGTGGCGCGGCTGGCTCGATCGGCGAGCGCGAAGACTTCCGGGCGACCATGGCCGAGTTGCCGGCCGACCACCTCGCCTCGGCATTCGTCGACCTCGCCGCCATCGCGGAGGCGGCCGATCTCGGAGAGCAGGCCGCCCAGCTCAGCACGGCCGGCGCGGTGCTCGTCGCCGAGCGGGATGGCCTGCGCCTGAGCGGCAGCGCGCCATTCGACGTGGGCGAGGCGGAGGCGTCCGCGCGCGCCGGGTTCGCGCTCGGAGGTGAACCGTCGAGCCTCGTCGATTGGATGCCGGAGGACACGATTGCCTCGGCCGTCGTGTTCGGCCTGCGCCAGACCCTCGAGGAGGCCGAGGCGGCCGCGCGATTGACGCCCGAGGGCGAGGAGCTCGGCAGCGCGCTCGACCAGTTCCGAGCCATTGCCGCGTTCGGCCTCGGGATCGACCTCGACAATGACATCCTGCCGCTGATCGACCGCGAGGTGGGCGTGGCGCTCGCCGGGGTCGACGGCGGCCTCCCGAGCGGCCAGCTGCTCCTCCGTCCCGACGATCCCGAGGCCGCGGCCGATGCGCTCGGTCGCCTGGCCGACCGGCTCGGGTCACTCGGCGCCGAGAGCCGCACCGAGGAGATCGGCGAGGTCGAGGTCACCGTCGTTTCCGTCCCGGACATCGCCGAGGTCGCGTACTCCATCGTGGACGGCATCGTCATCGTGGGCCTGGCCCCGGAAGACGTGGTGGCCGCCATCGAGGCTCACCGAGACGGCGGCACGCTCGGCAGCAGCGATCTCTATTCGCACGCGTTCGAGGTCGCCGGCGCGCGCGCGGGCAATGAGCTCTTCGTCGATATCGACGGCCTGCTCGGCATGATCGAGGAGGACGACGCGCTTCCCGACGACGCGCGCGATATCCTTCAGCAGCTCGGTGCCTTCGGATTCACGGCGCCGTCCCGCGACGATCGAATCGAGTTCCACGCGGTCCTCACCGTCGAAGAGGCGGGGCCGGAATGAACCAGTACCACCAACCCACACAGAGGTAGCTCGACTTGGCAGTTCGCATTCGCCTGACTCGCGTCGGCGCCACGAAGCGCCCCGCGTATCGGGTCATCGCCATCGACAAGCGCCGACCGCGCGACGGTCGCGCCCTCGAGATCCTGGGCTTCTACGATCCGCTCACTGAACCGGCGACCGTGAAGCTCGAGACCGAGCGGATCAACGCCTGGATCGGCAAGGGCGCGCAGCCGTCCGAGACGGTCATCAGGCTCATTCGCCAGGCCGAGGCCGCCGCCGCGCCGGGCGAGGCTCCCACCCCGAAGAGGGCAACGCGTCCCAGCAGGCCAAAGGCATCAGCCAAGAAGGCCGCGAAGGCCGAGAAGGCCGACAAGGACGAAGCGCCGGCTGAGGAAGCCGTCGCCGAGGCCAGCGCCGAGGCCAGCGCCGAGGCCAGCGCCGAGGCCGAAGAGACGGCCGCCGAGCGGACGGAAGAGTCCGAGAAGGCCGAAGCGTGAAGGCCTTCCTGGAATACATCGCCAAGTCGTTGGTGGACAAGCCCGACGCGGTCTGGGTCGAGGTCGACGAGGATGGCGACGCGACCGTTCTCACCCTCGGCGTGGACCAGGAGGACATGGGGCGCGTCATCGGTCGCGACGGCCGGATCGCCAACGCGATCCGCAGCCTGCTGCGGGTGATGGCCACGCGCGATGGACGACACGTCGAGCTCGAGATCGTCTCCGACGCCGAGTGATCGGCGCCTGGCCGTCGCCAGGATCCTTGGGGCGAAGGGCCTCGCCGGCGCCCTGCGCGTCGAGCTGGTCACCGACTGGCCGGAGCGGCTGACGGTGGGCGCCGACCTGTGGCTCGAAGGCGAGTCGGAGCCGATGCGCATCGCCGCGCTCCAGACCGGTGGCCGCGTCCCGGTGCTGCAGCTCGATGGCGTGACCACCCGCGATGCCGCGGAGGCGCTCGCCGGCCGCTATCTCGAGCTGGGCGTGCATGAGCTGCCGCCGGAGGCCTACTACTGGGACGACATCGTCGGTCTCCGCGTCGAGGAGCCCGACGGCACCGAGGTCGGCGAGCTGACCGAGATCTTCCGCGCCGGCGGCAACGAGGTGTACCTCGTGACCGGGCCGCACGGCGAGCGCCTCATTCCCGCGCTGCGCAGCGCAGTCCTGCGCATCGACCTCGAGACAGGCCTCATGGTCGTCGCCCCCGACGAGAGCGTCGAGGTTGGCTGAGCCGATGCGCATCGACCTCGTCACCATCTTCCCCGAGCTGGTCGAGGCGCCCCTGCGCACATCGATCATCGGCCGCGCCGCCGAAGCGGGCCTGATCGAGTTCGGTATCCACGACCTGCGCGACCACGGCATCGGTCGGCATCGGTCGGTCGATGACGAGCCGTACGGCGGGGGAGCGGGAATGGTGATGCGCCCCGAGCCACTGTTCGCGGCGATCGAGCCGCTGCGCGCCGCGGGCGCCCTCGTCATCCTCATGGATCCGGCGGGCCAGGTGCTCAGCGACCGGCTGGCACGCGATCTCTCGGCGCTCCCGCACCTCGCCCTCGTCGCGGGCCGGTACGAGGGGATCGACGAGCGCGTCCGCTCCCTCGTCGACCGCGAGGTCAGCATCGGCGACTACGTGCTCACCGGCGGCGAGCTCCCGGCATTGGTGCTGATCGACACCGTCGTGCGGCTGGTGCCCGGCGTCATCACGGAGGCATCGCACACCGGCGACTCGTTCGCATCGGGCCTGCTCGAGCATCCCCAGTACACGCGCCCCGACGACTTCCGCAACATGCGGGTGCCGCCGGTCCTGCTCAGCGGGCACCACGCGGAGGTCGAACGCTGGCGCCGTCGCGAGGCACTGCGCCGCACGCTGGCGCGGCGCCCCGATCTCCTGACCGATGCGACCCTCACCAACGAGGACCGAGCCATGCTCGGGTCGATCCGGGCCGAGGACGACGCCGGCGGCTGACCAATGTTGCCGGTCATCGGGGACGGCTGCTATACTTCCCCGCGTCGCGGCCGCTTCTCGCGGTCGCGTTCTGCGTGTCGCAATCATCATCCCGCGGGTCACCCCGCGACCACGAGGACGCCCCTGCCATGAACGCCATCAAGGAGCTCGAGCGCGAGCAGCTCCGCTCCGACGTGCCGGAGATCGCCCCCGGCGACACGATCCGCGTCTCGGTGAAGGTGGTCGAGGGCAGTCGCGAGCGGATCCAGGTCTTCGAGGGCACCGTGATGCGCATGCGCGGTGGTGGGCTCAACCGCCAGATCACCGTCCGCCGCATCGCCAGCGGCGTCGGCGTCGAGCGCACGTTCATGGTCCACGCGCCGCGCGTCGAGAAGATCCAGGTCGTCAGGCACGGCGTCGCCCGACGCGCCCAGCTCTACTTCCTGCGCAACCGGGTCGGCAAGTCCGCCACCCTTCGCGAGCGCCGCGCCAACTGAGCCCATCGGCGAGCCCGTCGCCGGCCGACGAACCGATGCGTGGCTTCTCGATAGACTGAGGCCGTGAAGGCTGTCAGGCGCTCCGGACGCATCGTCAAACCATCCACGCGCGTCGAGCGCGGGCACTGGAACGCCGGCAGGAGCCTGGTCGTCGGTGCCGACGCGGTGGGCGTCGCGTGCCTGAGCGGCCCCGTCCTGGCGGCCGCCGTGGTGATGCCGCCCTTCGCGCGACGCATTCCGGGTATCCGGGACTCGAAGATGCTGTCGCGCGCGCAGCGCGAGCGGCTCTACCCCCTCATCCTGCGGCGGGCGGTCGCCGTGGGGCTCGGTGCCGCCAGCGTCCGTGAGATCGATCGAATCAACATCTATCACGCCACGAACCTGGCCATGCGCCGCGCCATCTGCCGCATCCCGGGGCGCGAGCACGTCCTCATCGACGGGCTGCGGGTGCATCGACTGGAGGACCACGTCGGCGCGTACACGGCCATCGTGCGCGGTGACGCGCACTGCTACTCGATCGCCGCCGCGTCGATCGTGGCCAAGGTGATTCGCGATCGACTGATGGACCGGCTGGCAGCCCGCCATCCGCACTACGCCTGGGAGCACAACGCCGGCTACGCCACCCTGGCGCACCGACGCGGCATCGATGAGCACGGGCTGACCGCCTTCCATCGCCGATCGTTCGCCCGGATCAAGGCGGCGGCGCTCGGCCATCAGCTCGAGCTCGACCTGGTCGCGTTCGATCTCAGCGAGCCGCTCGGCGACCCGGTCCCGGCCTGACTCGCCACCCGATAAGCCACCCGATAAGCCACCGGTAAGCCCCCGGTGAGCACCCCGCGCGCATGATGAGCCCACCGACCGCTCCGGAGGGACCCAGGTGGGAGACCCGCGCCACGATCTCGGCCGAGCGGCGGAGCAGGCTGTCGCCGCCTGGCTCGTCGCGGCCGGATGGACCGTGCACGCCCGTCGGCGACGCTCGGCGCACGGCGGCGAGGTGGACCTGGTGGCGCTCGACCCGGCGGGGGTGCTCGTGGCCGTCGAGGTGCGGGCGCGCCGCAGCGGACGAGTCGGATCCGCGGCCAGCACCGTGGATGCCGAACGCGTGGATCGTCTGCGCCGGACGCTTGCGTCGGTCGCGGGCGAGATCGACGCGCCGCATCGCGGCCTGCGGATCGATCTCGTCACCGCCGAGCCCGAGCCGGGCAGCGCGAACCGCTGGCGGCTGCGCCGCATCCCCGACATCGGCGCGTGGTGACGCTCCCTGGCGCCCCGTGAGGCTCGGGTCAGCCTCCGAACAGCCGCTCGAGGACCACGATCGAGGCGATGTAGGGACGGCTCACCGCGTAGATCCCATGGCGGTCCGTCGCCCGCTGGCCCTGGTAGTAGGCGGCCAGCACCAGGCCACGGTTGCCGTCGTAGCGGTCGAGGTAGTGCGCCAGGAGACGAACGCCGGCGCGGACGTTCTGATGCAGGTCGCGCGGGTTGACGGGCGCGGCGAGCATGACATCACCGATCCACGCGGCAGTCGCCGGCATCAGCTGCATGACGCCGATGGCACCCGCATGGCTGACGACGTTCTGCCGCCATCCCGACTCCTGCCACGCCACCGCCAGCGCGAACGCGACCGGCACGCCCTGCCGCTTCGCCTCGGCCGCGATGAGATCACGAACCGAGCCGCGCGCGGCAACGAGCCTGGCCATCGAAGCGGGCATGGCCGGCGCCGGAGCGGCGGCCGGCCCCTCGGTCACGCCGGGAATGGTGAGTCGCTGGCCGGCGAAGATGCGGCTCGGGTTGACGATGCCGTTGGCGGCCGCGATGGCCGAGACGGTCACACCGTAGCGCCGCGCGATGCCGATCAGGTTCTCGCCGGTCGCGATGGCATGGATGCGCGCGGCCGGCGCTGGAGGCGCGGTTCGCGCGGGAGGCGCGGGAACGGCTGCCTTCGGAGCAGGCACGCCCGGGATGGTGAGCGCCTGGCCGGCGTAGATGCGGCTCGGGTTGCCGATGCCGTTGGCGGCCGCGATGGCGGAGACGGTCACCCCGTAGCGCAGCGCGATGCCGGTGAGATGCTCGCCGGCGCCGATCGTATGGATCCGAGCCGACGGCACGGCGGGCGTCGCGGCTGCCGGAGGGGCGGCACCGGTGGCGGGCGTGGGAGCCGTCAGTCGCAGCCGCTGGCCGATGTAGATGCGGTTCGCGTCGAGCAGGCCGTTGAGCTCCACGATCTCGTCGATGCTCACGCCGTGGCGCTTCGAGATCGCGGTCAGCGTGTCGCCGCCCTTCACGACGATCGGATCGGCCGCGAGCGCCACGGCGCCCAGGATCGGCGCTGCGAGGATGAGGGCGGCCAGTCCCGCCAGCGGTGCGAAGAGCTGTGGTCGGTGCAACGAATCGGTCCTCCGGTCTGAGCCTGCGGTGAGGGCACGAGGCGGGTCCCCACGACGCTGGCGGATGCTAGGAGCGATGCGCGCACGGTCAAGGTACCTGCGGGGACCGGGGGAGTACTTCGGTACCGTGTGGTGGGGTCAGGGGCTAGCCGGCTGCCGCGCGGCGCGCTCTGCTATACTCATCAGGCTCGCGCAGCAGCGCGGGCATTCTCATCACACACGCTCGGCGGATCCTGCTGGTCGGTGGTGCCGGCGCGACGACGTCGCGGCCGGTCGACCCCGGAGCCGATGTCGGGCGGAGGAACAACCGGAGGTTTTCACGTGGCTGCCACCAGCATGAAGCAGCTGCTCGAGGCGGGCGTCCACTTCGGGCATCAGACCCGGCGCTGGAACCCGAAGATGCGCGAGTTCATCTTCGCTGAGCGTAATGGGATCCACATCATCGACCTGGCTCAGACCGTGTCGCTGCTCGACCAGGCCCTCGAGTTCGTGCGCGAGACGGTGCGTCGCGGCGACAGCATCCTGTTCGTCGGCACCAAGAAGCAGGCGCAGGAATCGCTCGCCGAGGCCGCCCAGCGGTCGGGCCAGCACTACGTCAACACCCGCTGGCTCGGCGGCATGCTGACGAACTTCATGACGATCAAACGCCGCATCCAGCGCCTCGAGGCTTTGGAGGCGCGACGCGACGCCGGCGAGTTCGAGCGCCTCACGAAGAAGGAGGCATCGAAGCTCAACGACGAGATCACCAAGCTCGATGCCGCCCTCGGCGGGATCCGCAAGATGCGGCGCCTGCCGGGCGCCGTCTTCATCGTCGATCCGCATCGAGAGTCGATCGCGGTGGCGGAGGCGCGGCGCCTCGAGATCCCGATCGTGGCGATGACCGATACGAACTGCGACCCGGATCTCGTCGACTGGGTGATCCCGGCGAACGACGATGCGATCCGATCGGTGAGGCTCATCTGCAGCCTCGTCGCCGATGCGGCGAGCGTGGCGCAGCAGGAGCGCCAGGCGAAGCTCGACGAGGAGTTCGAGCAGGCCGAGGCGATGCCACCGGTCGACGAGACGGCCCTCGGCACCGAGGCCGACTACAGCGCCGCTCTCGCCTCGGGCGAGGCGCTCGTCTTCGAGCCGGAGCCCGAGGACGACGAGGAGGAGGAGCGCAAGGCTCGCGCCCGCCGCGCGGCACACATCGAAGAGGGCGAGCCGCCACATGACCCCGATCGGGAGCACGAACGCCAGATCGACGAGCACACGAAGGAGCCACGCCCCGAGGCGTAGGCGGAAGGAACCATGACGAACAGCGTGACCATCAAGCCAGAGGACGTGAAGCGGCTCCGCGAGCAGACCGGGGCCGGCATCATGGACTGCAAGCGTGCGCTCGAAGAGGCGGACGGCGACTACGAGCGTGCCGTTGCGGCGCTCCGCAAGAGGGGGCTGTCGACCGCGGCAAAGAAGGCCGATCGCGTGGCCCTCGAGGGGATCGTGACGAGCTACATCCATCACGGCTCACGGCTTGGCGTCCTGCTCGAGCTCAACTGCGAGACCGATTTCGTGGCTCGCACCGACGACTTCCAGCAGCTGGCGCGCGATCTCGCCATGCAGGTCGCCGGCATGAGCCCGCTCTACGTGAGCCGGGATGACGTGCCCGCCGGGGCGGTCGAGGAGCAGACACGCCGCTTCGCAACGGATGCCGAGCTGGAGGGCCGACCGGCCGATCGGATTCCGACGATCGTTGAGGGCAAGCTGAACAAGTGGTACGAGGCGGTCTGCCTGCTCGAGCAGCCTTACCGCGACACCGACCGCAAGATCGGTGACCTAGTGACCGAGAAGGTCGCCCTGCTGGGCGAGAACATTCGCGTCGCTCGCTTCGTGCGGATGGCGGTCGGAGAGACCGCCCCGGCAGAGGGTGCCGAGGAGGCCGCCTGACCGTGCCGTCCTCGGCCTCGGCCGAACCTGCGACTCGCCGGGTGCTTCTGAAGCTCTCCGGCGAGGCGCTCATGGGAGACCACGAGTACGGGATCGATCCCGAGGTCGTGCGCGAGATCGCCGGACAGGTGGCCGAGGCCGCCGCTGACGGGATCGAGATCGCGATCGTGGTGGGCGGCGGGAACATCTTTCGCGGGCTGGCGGCCAGCACGCGCGGGATGGATCGCTCCACGGGCGACTACATGGGCATGCTCGCCACGGTGATGAACGGCCTGGCCCTCCAGGACGCGCTCGAGCAGTCGGAGACGCCGACTCGAGTCATGAGCGCCATCGCCATGGACGAGATCTGCGAGCCCTACATCCGCCGCCGCGCGGAGCGCCATCTCGAGAAGGGTCGCGTGGTGGTGATGGTGGCCGGCACCGGCAACCCGTACTTCACGACCGACACCGCCGCCACGCTGCGCGCGGTCGAGGTCCACGCCGAGGTGATCCTCAAGGCGACCCGCGTCGACGGGGTGTACGATGCCGACCCGGAGGTGCACCCCGGAGCGCAGCGCTACACCCGCATCGGGTACACGGAGCTGCTCAGCAACCGGCTCCAGGCGCTGGACGCCACGGCCGTGAGCCTGGCGATGGACAACGAGATGCCGATCGTCGTCTTCGACATGACCGTTCCCGGCAATATCACCAGGGCGGTGCGTGGCGAGCGGATCGGAACCCTGATCGCAGGAGAGGTGTGACCGATGACGCATGAATCGCTGACCGCCATCGAGCCCAGGATGCTGCACGCCATCGAGGCGATGGAGCGCGACTTCTCCGGGATCCGTACCGGCCGCGCGTCGACCGCGCTGGTGGAGAGGATCACGGTCGACTATTACGGAACCCAGACGCCGCTCAACCAGGTGGCCGGCATCAGCACTCCCGATGCGCACCTCATCGTCATCCAGCCGTGGGATCGATCGGTCCTGTCGGCGATCGAGAAGGCGATCACCAAGAGCGACATCGGCATCACCCCCAACGTCGACGGGACCGTGGTGCGGCTGAACGTGCCGCCGCTCACCGAGGAGCGCCGCCGCGAGATGGTCAAGCAGGTCCGGCGACGCACCGAGGAAGCGCGCGTCGAGGTCCGCAACCGTCGTCGAGAGGCTGCCGACCAGCTCAAGAAGGCACTGCGCGACGGAGACCTGTCGGAGGACGAGGAGCGGCGCGAGCTCGACAACCTCCAGAAGCTGACCGATCGCCACATCGAGGCGATCGACGCGAAGGCGGACCGCAAGGAAGCCGAGATCCTGGAGGTCTGACCGGTGCCGGGCGAGCGGGTCCGACCCCGGCATGTGGCGATCATCGCCGACGGCAACCGCCGCTGGGCCAGGGAGCGTGGTCTGCCCGTGCTGGCCGGCCACATCCAGGGCATCGAGGCGATCCGGCCGATCGTCCGTCGCGCGCGCGATCGCGGGGTTGAGACCCTGTCGGTCTACACGTTCTCCACGGAGAACTGGACCCGGCCCGACGACGAGGTGAGCGGGCTCTTCGGCCTCATCGACGGGGCCGTGCGCCAGTACACCGACGAGCTCGCCGAAGAGGGGGTCCGGGTCCGGGTCATCGGCCGCCTGCACGAGGCGCCGGGTGACGTCCAGCGCTCGATTCGCGCGGCGGAGGACCGAACCCGCTCGGGCACGCGCCTGACGCTGAACATCTGCTTCAACTATTCGGGTCGCGCCGAGATCGTCGACGCGGCGCGCGCCATGGTGGCGGCCGGCGCCAACCCGACGGAGGTGAACGAGGAGCACTTCGCCGAGCACCTCTACACCGCCGGCCAGCCGGACGTCGACCTCCTCATCCGGACCGGGGGAGACCAGCGGACCAGCAACTTCCTGCTCTGGCAGGCCGCCTATGCCGAGCTGGTCTTCAGCACGAAGTTCTGGCCCGACTTCGGGGCCGATGACTTCGACGCGGCGCTCGACCAGTTCGTGCGCCGCGAGCGGCGCTTCGGGAGCTGACCGATGCTGCGGACGCGCCTCCTGACCGCCGCCATTCTCGGGCCGATCATCCTGGCCGTGGTGGTCATCGGCGAGCCGTGGCTCTCCCTCCTCGTCGGCATCGTCGCGTTCCTCGCCTTCGCCGAGCTGGTCGCCCTTCTCGACGCGGCCGGGTTCGAGCCACCGCAGGTGCTGATGCTGCTGGCCGGCATGCTCGTCACCGCCGCGAGCCTGGTGGCCACGAACCACGACGGCGTGGGCGGCCTCCTCACCTCCCTGCTCTCCGCGACCGACCCACCCGGTCTCGTGGCCGGCACGCTCATCGCGGCCATGCTGCTCATGGCGCTCGCTGCCTTCATGCGGCCCGATCCCCGCGACGGCTTCGCGACCTGGGCCATGAGCTCGTTCGGGATCGCGTACGTCGGGCTGTTCCTGCCCACGATCGTCCTCGTCGCGCACCTCGCGCCGGTCGGCGGCTCCGCGTCGACCGCGGTCGGCCTGTTCGGCCTCGGCTCGGGAGCGGCATGGGCCCTGTTGCTCGTGCTGGTGGTATGGGGCTACGACACCGGCGCCTACCTCACCGGGAGACTGATCGGGCGGCATCGCCTGATCGACCACATCAGCCCGTCGAAGACGGTCGAGGGACTGGCCGGCGGCCTCGTGGCCGCCACCCTGGGCGCCGGCATCGGTGCGGCGCTCGTCGGGCTCGAGCCGTGGCATCCGCTCATCATCGGTCCTGTCGTCGGCCTTGCCGCACAGGCTGGAGACCTGGCGGAGTCGATGCTCAAGCGCGCCGCCGGGCGCAAGGAGTCCGGCTTCCTGGTGCCCGGCCATGGGGGGATCCTGGATCGCATCGACTCGTTCCTGTTCGCCGCCCCGGTCCTCGCCGCGTACGCGCTCCTCGTGGCCGGGCGCCTGGCATGACCGGCATCGCCGTCCTGGGGTCGACCGGGTCGATCGGCAGGCAGGCGCTCGAGGTGATCGAGGGCCTCGGGGCGCCGTTCGAGGTGCGCGCCATCGCCGCCGGACGGAGCTCGGCCGGCTTCGACGAGCAGCTCGCCGCATGGCCGGGAGCGCGGGCGTGGTGCGCCGAGGGACGCCCCGAAGGCCTCTCGGCGGATCGATGGGCCGACGCCGGGCTCACCGAGCTGGCCACGCTCGACGGCGTGGAGCTGGTGGTCGTGGCCACCACCGGCATGACGGCCCTGCCCGCCGTGCTCGCGAGCCTCCGCTCGGGGCGACGCGTGGCGCTCGCCAACAAGGAGACGCTCGTCACCGGCGGCCACCTCGTGGCGGCGCTGCTCGACGAGCTGGACGGCGAGCCGCTCGACCTGCTGCGACCGATCGACAGCGAGCACTCGGCGATCTGGCAGTGCCTGGTGGGGGAGCGGATCGGCGATGTCGCTCGTCTGGTGCTGACCGCCAGCGGCGGCCCGTTCCGCGGCCGCGATCCCGAAACGCTCCACGACGTGACCCCGGACCGGGCGCTCGCCCATCCGACATGGCGCATGGGGCCGAAGATCACGATCGACTCCGCAACCATGGTCAACAAGGCGTTCGAGGCGATCGAGGCCAAATGGCTGTATCGGCTTCCGTACTCTAAGATCGACGCCGTGATCCATCCCCAGAGCGTCGTGCACTCGCTCGTCGAGTTCGCCGACGGCTCGTACAAGGCTCAGCTCGGGCTACCCGACATGCGCCTCCCCATCCAGTATGCCCTGACCCACCCGTCGCGCGTCCCGGCGCCGTCGCGGCGCGGGACGCCCGAGGAGTGGGGGACCCTCGACTTCAGCAGCCTCGCCACCGGAGCCTACCCGGCGTACGACGCCGTGCGCCGCGCCGCCGATGCGGGCGGCAACCGCGGCACGATCCTCAACGCCGCCGACGAGGTGGCCGTCGCCGCCTTCCTGGCCGGAGCGCTGCCGTTTCCGAGGATCGCCTCGACGATCGACGACGCCGTCGAGCGCTGGGGGACCGATGCGGAACCGGAGCTCGACGAGATCGCGCGGCTCGACCACGAGGTGCGCGCAAGCCTCTCGACGCAGCTTGGCCTGACGGCCGCATCCTGATGGAGGTTCTCGGCACCGTCGCCGCCTTCCTCGGCGTCCTCGTCGTGCTCGTCCTGGTCCACGAGCTGGGTCATTTCATCGCGGCAAAGCGGGCGGGCATCACCGTCGAGGAGTTCGGCATCGGTTTCCCGCCGCGCGTCGCATCGGTCACGTGGCGCGGGACGCGCTACAGCCTGAACTGGATCCCGCTGGGCGGCTTCGTCCGCATGCTGGGCGAGGATGGCGAGGTCGAGATCAAGCGCCTGCGCGAAGGAGGCATGACCGATGCCGAGGTCGAGCAGGCCGCGGCAGGAGCCTTCAACCGCAAGCCGATCTGGGTGCGCGTCGTCGTCCTCCTGGCCGGGGTGGCCATGAACTTCGTCCTCGCCGCGGCGCTCTTCTCGGTCGCCATCAGCCTGCCACCGCTCATTGGCCACGGACCGCTGACGGTGATGGAGGTGCAGGACGCCAGCCCTGCCGAGGGCAAGCTCGATGTGGGCGACGTGATCATCGGCGCCGATGGCCAGACCTTCGAGCGTTCCGCCGACCTGACCGAGTACGTGGCAGGCCGCGCCGGATTCCCGGTCACCCTGGCCCTCGAGCGCGACGGCGAGCCACTCGAGCTGACGCTCATTCCGCGGTCGGTGAGCCCGGAGGAACGGGCGCGCGGGGTGGGGCCGGTCGGATTCTCCTACGAGCCTGAACGGCTCGTCGAGGAGCCCTCGACGGTGACCGGGCCGATCGACGCGGCCGCGCGAGGCACGACCGCCGCATGGTCACTGGCGATCCAGATCCCGGGCGGCCTGGCCGACGCGGTCGGCGGCTTGATCGGCCTGAACCCGAACGGCGGCGACGCGCGCGGCCCGATCGGGATCGCGCAGGAGACCGGCCGCGTCCTCGAGGCGCCGCTCGTCAGCCAGCTGCTCTTCGTCGGCGTGCTCTCGATCAACCTCGCCGTGCTCAACGTCCTGCCCTTCCCGCCGCTCGACGGGGGTCGCATCTTCGTCGTCCTGGTCGAGGCGGTACGGCGGCGCAAGCTGCCGGCCGAGCGCGAGGCGCTCATCTACCTCACCGGCTTCGCCGTGCTCATCGCCCTCGTCATCCTGATCAGCATCCAGGACATCCAGCGCCTCATCACCGGCGGCTGAGGCGGGCTGCAGCGGCTCGATGCCGCGATGAGCGTCGGCGATGGCGCTGGCGTCAATCCCCACGGCCACCGAGGCCTCTCATCGTTGGCGGGAGAGAGGGTCATCGGGTATACTCCAGCACGGTTCGACCGGCCGAATTGCGAGCCATACATATTGAACTGAGTACCTGAGACGTGGGTCGGTTCGCCTCCCACGTCTTTGTTTGTCCCGGGTGTCCTGTCCGGCGCGGAGCGAGGAGCGGCATGAATCGAGACTTCATCGGAGCACTGCTCCAGCTGAACGCCGAGAAGGGTGTGCCGCAGGAGATCCTGATCCAGACGCTCGAGCAGGCCATCGAGTCCGCCTACCGGCGCAATGCCGATGCCCCCGAGAACGTGGTCGTGACGGTCAACCCGGAGAGCGGCGAGATCAGCGTGGCGCGCGAGTACGAGGTCGTCGCCACCGCCGAAGAGGTCGAGGATCCAGAAGCGCAGATGCTCGTCGCCGACGCACAGAAGATCGATCCCGCGACCGGGGTCGGGGCGAAGGTCCGGGTCCCGGAGAACGTGACGCAGGCACAGCTGGGCCGGATCGCTGCCCAGACGGCCGGACAGGTCTACCGGCAGCGCCTCCGTGAGGCACAGCGGGACGTGGTCTTCCAGCAGTACGCGGCCCGCGAGGGCGAGATCATGACCGGCAACGTGCAGCGCACGACCGACTCGGCCGTGGTGCTCGACATGGGTAAGGACGTCGAGGCGGTGCTCGCCGTGACCGAGCAGCTTCCGAGCGAGACGTACCGCATCGGCCAGCACCTGAAGGTGTACGTCATGGAGGTGCGGCGCACGACGCGCGGGCCCGTGATCGTGGCCAGCCGGACGCATCGGGGCTTTCTCCGTCGCCTGATGGAGATGGAGATCCCCGAGATCTACAACGGCACCGTCGTCATCCGCGGCATCGCTCGCGAGGCAGGCAGCCGATCAAAGGTAGCTGTCGAGAGCCGGCAGCCGGGCGTGGACGCGAAGGGCGCGGCGGTCGGCCAGCGGGGCGCGAGGATCCAGTCCATCGTCGCGGAGCTCAACGGCGAGAAGGTCGACATCGTGCTGTGGGACGAGGATCCCGGCCGCTTCGTCGCCGAAGCCCTGAGCCCGGCCGAGGTGCTGAGCGTCCGGGTCGACGAGGAGCACAAGATCGCCAACGTGATCGTTCCCGAGCGCCAGCTCAGCCTGGCCATCGGCAAGGAGGGCCAGAACGCGCGCCTGGCCGCGAAGCTCACGGGCTGGCGGATCGACATCCGCTCGGATGCGGGCGTCGCGACCGCCGCCGCCGGAAGCGACCACGTGGAGGGCGACGCGGAGGCGGAGGCGCCGGCCGATGTCGAAGCGACGACCTGACCACATCCCGACGCGGACCTGCGCGGTCTGCCGCCGATCCCTCCCGAAGAGAGAGATGACGCGGATCGTGCGCAGCAGCGACGGGTCCGTGCGCCGCGACGGGACCGGCAGGGCGCCGGGTCGCGGAACCTATCTCTGTCATGAACCGGCCTGCCGCGACCTCGAGCGGAGCGCGGCCGCCATTCAGCGGGCGCTCGGCGCCGAGGTCGTGCCGGGAATGCTCGAAGTCGAGGTGAACGATGCCACCACGTAGATACCGACCGCGCCGCGGGCCACGTCCGCAGCGCAAGCGCACCGGAGCCGCCGCGGCGGCGGTGGCCGAGGCCCAGGCGGCCGCGGCGCGCCCGACCGGCCCTGTTGAGCTGCCGAACCCGGTCGTGGTCAAGGACCTGTCCGAGGCGCTTGGCGTCGGCAACGGCGAGATCATCAACGTCCTCATCCGCAACGGCATCTTCGCCACGGTCAACCAGTCGATCGACTTCGACACCGCCTCGCTGGTCGCGGGTGAGCTCGGGCTCGAGACGACCGAGAAGGGCGTTGCCGAACGCGCGGCGGCGGAGGCCGCCGGCGAGCAAGAGCTGGTCAAGCCGGGCAGCGCCGAGGAGGGTGACGGCAAACCGGTCCTGTGGACCGAGGACGACCCGTCGAAGCTGGCGACCCGCGCGCCGATCGTGACCGTGATGGGTCACGTTGATCACGGCAAGACAAGCCTGCTCGACGCGGTGCGCGAGACGAAGGTCGCCTCGGGCGAGAGCGGCGGGATCACCCAGCATATCGGCGCCAGCGAGGTGGATCACAACGGCAAGCGGATCGTCTTCCTCGACACGCCCGGCCACGAGGCGTTCACGGCCATGCGCGCTCGCGGCGCCCAGGTCACCGACATCGCGATCATCGTGGTCGCCGCCGACGATGGCGTCATGCCGCAGACGAAGGAAGCGATCGACCACGTGCGCGCCGCCCGCGTGCCGATGATCGTGGCCATCAACAAGGTCGACAAGCCCGACGCCAACCCGGACCGCGTGAAGCAGGAGCTGGCCGACACCAACGTCCTCATCGAGGAGTACGGCGGCGATGTGATCGCCGTTCCGGTGAGCGCCAAGCAGCGCACCGGGATCGACGACCTGATGGAGATGGTGCTGCTCGTCGCCGACCTGCAGGACCTCAGGGCGAACCCGGACCGCGACGCGATCGGCACGATCGTCGAGTCGAAGGTGGAGAAGGGTCGCGGCAACGTGGCCACCGTGCTGGTCCAGACGGGCACCCTCAAGATCGGCCAGGTCGTCTCCGTCGGGCGGACCTGGGGTCGGGTGCGCGCGCTGAACAACGCGGCCGGCAAGCGGGTGAAGCAGGCCGAGCCTGCCACCGCGGTCGAGATCATCGGCCTCCAGGGTCTGCCCGAGGCTGGCGACACCCTCCGCGTCGTGGCCGACGAGAAGACCGCCCGCGACGCGGCCGAGGCTACGGAGCGTGCGGCGGGAGCCGCCGACGGCCGGACGGTCAGCACGCTCGAGGAGATCAGCGCGGCCATCCAGGCCAGCGAGACGGCCGAGCTGCGCGTGGTGCTCAAGACCGATGTGCAGGGGTCGCTGGGGGCGATCCGCCACTCCCTCGAGCGGCTCAATACCGAGGAGGTGCGCATCAACATCCTGCGCGAGGGCGCCGGGAACATCAACGAGAGCGACATCAACCTGGCCTCGGCGTCCGACGCGGTCGTCATCGGCTTCAACACGAAGCCCGACGCCGGCGCCCAGCGCTCGATCGAGGCAACCGGGGTGGACGTCCGGCTGTACGACGTGATCTACAAGCTCACCGACGACATCGGGCAGGCGCTCAAGGGCCTCCTCGAGCCGAAGCTCGTCGAGCAGGTCGAGGGGCACGCGGAGGTCCGGATGGTGATCAAGGCCGGGCGCGCCGGCAACGTGGCCGGCTCGTACGTGACCGATGGACGCATCATTCGCGGCGGCCTGGCGCGGCTCTTCCGAGCGGGCACGCTGGTGACCGATACCCGCATCACCTCGCTGAAACGCTTCAAGGACGACGTCCGCGAGGTGGCGACGGGCTTCGAGTGCGGCATCGGTCTCGATGCAGACGACATCGCCACCGGCGACGTGATCGAGTGCTACCAGATGGTGGCCGAGCAGGCGTAGATGAGCCAGCGAACCGATCGGCTCGACAGCCAGATCCGCCAGGAGCTGATGGAGCTCCTGCAGCGCGATATGCAGGATCCCCGCATCGGCTTCGCGACGGTGACGCGCGTTGAGACGG
Source organism: Candidatus Limnocylindria bacterium (assembly GCA_050695815.1). GTDB lineage: Bacteria > Chloroflexota > Limnocylindria > QHBO01 > QHBO01 > JACDBZ01. The sequence continues at coordinate 22,236 of JBOGSW010000136.1, forward strand.
CCCGCGACCTCGGATCGGCCCGCGTGTGGGTCAGCGTGCTCGGCACGCCGGAGGAGCGCGAGCAGGCGATGAAGGCCCTCACCGACGCCGCCCCGTGGTTGCGCCGCCAGCTGGGTGGTCGGCTCACCATCCGGCGCATCCCGCAGCTGGTGATGCGCCACGACGACTCGATCGAGGCGGGGGATCGGGTGCTCCGACTCCTCAGTGAGCTGGAGCGCGAGGGCGGCGAGTGAGCCGCGAGGCGGTGGCGGAGGCGATCCGGGGCGCGTCTCGGCTCACGGTGATCTGCCACGAGAACCCCGACGCCGATACGCTCGGCGCGGCGCTCGCGCTGCGCATCGCGGCCGAGCGCCTCGGCAAGGTCGCCGAGGTGGTCGCCGCCGATCCGGTGCCGCCGATGCTGGCTCACCTGCCGGGGGCCGGCGAGGTTCGCACGAGGCCGCAGCTCGCTCCCGACGTCGCCGTCGTGGTCGACGGGCCGCTCTCGCGCACCGGTGCCGTGGCCAGCGAGTGCGGGGAATGGCTCGGGCGCGCACGGCTCCTGAACATCGACCACCACGTGTCGAACGACGGCAGCGAGGTGGAGGCGGCCTGGGTCGACGCGACCGCCGCTGCGACGTGCGAGATGGTCGCCGAGCTCATCCCGGATCTCGGCGTCGAGATCGACCTCGATATCGCGACCGTGCTCACGGCCGGCATCGTCCAGGACACGCACACCTTCTCGCACCCGAATGCGACACCGCGCACGCTCCGCGTGGCGGCCGGGCTGCTCGAGGCGGGCGCGCCGCTGTCCGCCATCCACCGCAGAATCTACGCCGACAAGCCGTTCGGCACGCTCGCCCTGTGGGGACGGATGCTGGCCGGGATCGCGCAGCGCCGGGACGGCCGGATCGTGTGGTCCGCCATGACGCTGCCGATGCTGGCCGAGACCGGCACCGATGCGGTTGCGTCGGAGGGCTTCATCGACCTCCTCGCCTCCACGAAGGCCGCGGACATCACCGTCCTCTTCAAGGAGGTGGATGCCACGCTGACGCGCGTCAGCGTCCGCACCAGCGCCCGGGCCGATGCGGTGGCGATCACGTCAGCCTTCGGTGGTGGAGGGCACGCCCGTGCGGCGGGGTGCTCCATCGAGGCGCCCCTGGGCGACGCGACGAAGCGGCTCCTCGACGAGTGCGAGCGCGAGCTCGACCGCGCCGATGCTCGGGGTCGTTAACCTCGACAAGCCCGTCGGGCCGACGAGCCACGACATGGTCGGCCTCCTGCGCCGGCTCAGCGGCACGCGTCGGATCGGCCACGCCGGCACCCTCGACCCGCTGGCGTCGGGGGTCCTGCCGATCCTGGTCGGGCCGGCCACGCGCTTCAGCGAGGAGCTCACCGGCGGCCGGAAGCGCTACGACGCCGTCATTCGCCTGGGTGCCACCTCGCCCACCGACGACTCCGAGGGACCGATCACCCCCACCGGCGCGCCGACTCCCGACGAGGCGGCCGTGCGCGAGGCTCTCATGGGGTTCGTTGGCACGTTCGAGCAGCGGCCACCGGCCTTCAGCGCGCGTAAGCAGGGTGGACGCACGGCCCACCGCGCGGCACGCGCCGGCGCGCCCATCGAGCTGCCCTCCCGCCGCGTGACGGTCGATGCGATCGAGGTCCTCGAGCTCGGATCGGGCGACGGGACGCTCGACGTCCGGATCGACCTGCGATGCGGCGCGGGGACGTACGTGCGGTCGATCGCGCGAGACCTGGGCCATAGCCTCGGATCCGGCGGCTACCTCGCCGCGCTGCGACGGACCGAGGCAGCCGGCCTGCGGGCAGTGGATGCCATCACGCCCGATCGGCTCGAGATCCTCGCCGCGGACGGACGCCTGCACCAAGCCATCATCCCTGTCGGGGAGCTCCTGCCGCTGCCGCACGTCGTCCTCGGTGCGGACGAAGCCACCCGATTCGCCAACGGATCCGCGCAGGAGCTGACCGATGGGGCAGCCGATGGCCGCGTGGCCGTCTTCGAGGAGACCGCCCTCGTCGGGATCGGCGTCGTCTCCGGTCGCACGCTGCAGCCGGAGAAGGTGCTGCCTCGCGAGGGCGCGCCGTGACGGCGCGCTCGCTCGATGAGCTGCCCGCGATCGGACCCGCCGCCATCACCCTCGGCGTCTTCGACGGTGTCCACGCCGGCCACCGGCACCTGGTGGCGGAGACGGTGCGCGCCGCCCGTCGCCACCATGCCGCCGCCGTGGCGCTCGTCTTCAGCCCCCATCCTGACGAGGTGATCCGGCCGGGGACGCGGGTCGCGCGCCTGCTGCCCCCGGACGTGACGCTCTCGCGCCTGGCCGAGGCCGGCGCGGACCACGCGCTCGAGATCCGGTTCGACGACGATCTGCGAGCGATGAGCCCGGAGGCGTTCCTGGGAGCGCTTGGCCCGTCGATCGACCTGCACGCGGTGGCCATGACGCCGGGGAGCGCGTTCGGCCAGGGCCGCTCGGGCACGCCGGCTCGCGTGGCGGAGATCGGCGCCGAACGCGGCTTCGAGACGGTGCGCGTCGAGCCGCTGGTCGTCGATGGGGCACCCGTGTCGTCGTCGCGCATCCGCTCCCTGCTCCAGGCGGGCAGCGTGCGCGAGGCGAGGGCGCTGCTCTCCGCGCCACCCCTGCTGCGCGGGACCGTGGTTTCCGGCGATCGCCGCGGGCGTGACCTGGGATTTCCGACCGCGAACCTGGCGTTCGACTACGAGCCGGCCCTGCCCGCGCTCGGGATCTACCTCGGGAGGGTGGCGGTCGCGGAACGCGGCGTGGGACCCGGGCACCCGGCGCTCGTGAGCGTCGGCGTGCGGCCGACCTTCCATGACGACGGACGCGTGCTGGTCGAGGTCTACCTGCTCGACTGGGACGGGGACCTGTACGACGCGGCACTGACGGTCGAGCTCGAGGATCGCCTGCGCGAGGAACGGCGCTTCGAGTCGGTCGACGAGCTCGTGACGCAGATGCGCGCCGATGAGATGGAGGCCACCAGGCGCCTTCGGTGATCGGGCGCCCCTCAAGCCGCAAGAGCGGAACGAGGGGTCCTCTGGTAAACTCCCGAAGGTTACGGAAACGAATGTGGAGGAATACGTGCCGCTCGCCAAGGACGCGAAGAGCGCAATCGTCGACGAACATGCCACGCACGAGGGCGATACCGGATCACCCGAGGTGCAGATTGCGCTTCTCACCGAGCGGATCAAGTCACTGACGGACCATCTGCGCAGCTACCCGAAGGACAACCACTCGCGCCGCGGGCTGCTCAAGCTCGTCGGGCAGCGCCGACGGCTGCTTGCGTACCTCGTCCGCAATGACGTGGACCGGTACCGGGCCGTCATCAGCAGCCTGGGGCTGCGTCGATAGACTGCCCCGCTGGATTGGGTCGCTAAGCACCGTTCGCGATCGACCGAGACCCCCGTGGGGACGCCCGTACCGGGTGCCCGGGTCTCGCACAACACAGACCATCGTCACCCATATGGCACCCCCTGCCTGACGCCTGCGCTCTGCGGAGCGCGCCAGCAGCGGCCGGAATGCCGAATCAACACTGGAGGAATCAGTGGCAATTACACACGAGGCCGAGATCGGCGACAAGCCCTTCACGATGGAGGCTGGCAAGCTCGCCGAGCAGGCCGATGGCGCGGTGATCGTTCGCTACGGCGACACCGTTGTGCTGGCGACCGCGGTCGCCAGCAAGCAGCCCCGCGAGGGGGCCGACTTCTTCCCGCTCACCGTCGACTACGAGGAGCGGATGTACGCGGCGGGCAAGATCCCCGGCGGCTTCATCAAGCGCGAGTCACGCCCATCGGAGGCGGCCATCCTGGCGATGCGCCTCACCGACCGCCCGATCCGCCCGCTCTTTCCGAAGGGCTACTACAACGACGTCCAGGTCGTGCTGACGGTCCTCTCGACCGACCAGGAGAACGACCCGGACATCCTGGCGCTCAACGGCGCCTCGGCGGCGCTCAGCATCAGCCACATCCCGTTCATGGGGCCGGTCGGCGCCGTACGGGTCGGCCGCATCGACGGGGCCTTCGTCACGAACCCCACGAACAGCCAGCTTGACGATTCGGAGCTCGACCTGGTCGTGGCCGGCACGCGTGACGCGGTCATGATGGTCGAGGCAGGCGCAAAGATCCTGCCGGAGTCGGTCATGGCCGATGCCATCGCCTACGGTCACAGCGAGCTGCAGCACTCGATCGACCTCCAGGAGCGGTTGGTCGCCTCGGCCGGCCAACCGAAGAAGGTACCCTTCGTCGCCCCCGATGCGGGATCGGTCGCCAGGCTCGGCAAGCTCATCGGCGATGGGAACGGCGAGTTCGTCGTCTTCGACCTCGAGACCACTGCCATGCGCCCGGAGAATGGCTACGTCGTCGACGTCGCCGCCCTGCGCGTGCGCGACGGGCAGGTCGTCGATCGCTTCGAGTCGCTGGTCAATCCCGGCCGTCCGATCATCGGCCACCAGGTGCACGGCATCTCGACCGATGACGTGGCCCAGGCACCGACCGCCGCGGACGTGCTGCCGCGCTTCGTGGAGTGGGTGGGCGAGACCCCGGTCGTGGCCCACAACGTCAGCTTCGACCTCCCGTACGTCATGCGGCACCTGCCCACCGACGTGAAGTGGGAGCCGACGGCCGTCTTCGACACGCTGCAACTGGCGTATCAGCTGTTCCCGGATGCCGGCGCCTACAAGCTGGCCGACCTCGTGCGATTCGTCTTCGGCCGCGATCACAACGCCGCGCACCGCGCCATGCCGGACGCCGAGGCGACCGCGGAGCTGTTCATCGCCTTCACCAGCGGCCTCGCCGAGCGGCTCGACGCCATCCGCGGCGACATCGCCGACGAGGTGCGCCGGGCGCGCGAGTCGTACGACCGCACCGAGCAGGGCGAGCGGCTCGAGGACATCCGGCGCCGCCACGGCATCGGCAAGGGACTGATGGACGCCCTGACCAAGGCCACCGTGCGCGAGCTCGTGCTCGGCGAGAACATCCGCATCGACGGTCGCGACACGACGACCATTCGGCCGATCGAGGTCGAGGTCGGCTTCCTGCCGCGCACCCATGGAACGGGACTCTTCAAGCGCGGCCAGACGCAGGCCCTCTCGATCGCCACGCTCGGCCCGGGCAGCGACGTGCAGCGCCTGGACACGATCTCGCCCGAGACCGAGAAGCGCTACATGCACCACTACAACATGCCGCCGTACTCGGTGGGCGAGGCGCGCTTCATGCGCGGCCCCGGTCGCCGCGAGATCGGCCATGGCGCGCTCGCTGAGCGGGCCCTCGTCCCCGTGCTGCCCGGTGCCGACGAGTTCCCGTACGCGATCCGCGTCGTGAGCGAGGTGGTCAGCTCGAACGGATCGACCTCGATGGCCTCCACCTGTGGGTCGACGCTGGCCCTCATGGATGCCGGCGTGCCGATCAAGGCACCGGTCGCGGGCGCCGCCATGGGCCTCATCACCGACCCCGAGTCGGGCCGCTACGCCGTCCTCACCGACATCACCGGCAAGGAGGACGCCTACGGCGACATGGACTTCAAGGTGACCGGCACCGCCGATGGCGTGACCGCGCTCCAGATGGACATCAAGGTTGCCGGCATCACCCCCGAGATCATGCGTGACGCCCTCGACAAGGCTCGCGACGCGCGCCTCTTCATCCTGGACAAGATGACCGCCGTGATCGGGACCAGCCGCGAGGAGCTGAGCCAGTACGCACCGCGCATCACGACCCTGAAGATCCCGGTCGACAAGATCCGTGACGTCATCGGCGCCGGCGGCAAGGTGATCCGGCAGATCACCGCCGAGACCGGCACCCAGATCAACGTCGAGGACGACGGCACGATCCAGATCGCCGCCACCAGCGGCGAGGCCGCCCAGAAGGCGATCGGCTGGATCGAGGGCCTGACCAAGGATGTCGAGGTCGGCAAGGAGTACATGGGCAGGGTCACCCGCATCATGAACTTCGGGGCCTTCGTCGAGATCCTGCCCGGCAAGGAGGGGCTGGTCCACATCAGCCAGCTCGCCGACTACCGTGTGCCGCGCGTCGAGGACGTGGTCAGCATCGGCGACGAGCTGATGGTGGTCGTGACCGAGATCGACCGCATGGGCCGCGTCAACCTGAGCCGCCGCGCGGCGATGGAGCGGCACATGGCCAAGGCCGGCACGAACAGCTGACCGACGCCGGCCGCACGCGATGGGCACCGCGGGCGAGTCGACCGGAGGCGCGCAGGCGCTGGCGCAGATCGCGGACGAGGTTCGCGGCTGCACGCGCTGCACGCTCGCAGCGCGCCGAACGCTCACCGTTCCCGGCGAGGGAAACGTCCTGAGCGACGTCCTCCTCGTGGGGGAGGGGCCCGGCGCGCGCGAGGATGCCACCGGACGGCCGTTCGTCGGTCCGGCCGGCCAGCTCCTCGACGAGCTTCTCGGCGCGATCGGCTGGGCGCGCGCCGACGTCTTCATCACGAACGTGGTGAAGTGCCGTCCTCCAGGAAACCGGGACCCCGAGCCGGCCGAGGTCAGCGCCTGCGGCGCGTATCTCGATCGCCAGGAGGCGGCGCTCGATCCGGCGGTGGTGGTCACGCTGGGCCGGCATTCGCTGCAACGCTATCTGCCTGGCGCCCGCATCGGGGCTGTCCACGGGCAGATGCGTCGCTCCTTCGCGGGGCTCCATGTCTTCCCGATGTACCATCCTGCTGCGGCGCTGCACCAGGCCTCGTTGCGTGACACGCTGTTCCGCGACATCCGTGGCCTGCCATCGGCGTTGCTGGCCGCTCGCCAGGCGCTCGTCAATGAGCGCGCGGCATCGGCCGAGGCGGAGGAGGCTGCAGCTTCGGCACCGGAACCCGCATCGGTACCGGCGGAGCCCGCCGACGACGCCGAACAGATGACCCTCTTCTAGGAGCTCTCATGGCCGAATCCCTGCGCATCATCCCGCTCGGTGGGGTGGGCGAGGTCGGAAAGAACATCACCGTCATCGAGTACGGCGTCGACATCGTTGTCGTCGACTGCGGGCTCGCATTCCCCGAGCCGGAGATGCTCGGCATCGATCTCGTGATCCCGGACGTCGCATACCTCGAGGAGCGCCGCGACCGCGTGCGCGCGATCCTGCTCACGCACGGCCACGAGGACCACACCGGCGCGCTGCCGTATGTCCTGCCCAGGATCCCAGGCACGCCGATCTACGCCACGCGGCTGACCGAGGGCCTGGTGCAGGGCAAGCTGCGCGAGCACAAGCTGCTCGAGTCGACCCCGCTCCACGTGGTGACGCCGGGGGAGGAGTTTGCGATCGGCCCGTTCCGGGTCACCGCCTTCCGCGTCAACCACTCGATCCCCGACGGCGTCGGCTACGCGATCCGCTCACCGGTCGGCACGGTGGTGCATACCGGAGACTTCAAGTTCGACCAGACGCCGCCGGATGGGCAGCGCGCCGACCTGGGGCTCATCGCCGACATCGGCAACCGCGGCGTGGAGTTCCTCCTGTCCGATTCGACGCGGGCCGAGAAGGAGGGGTACACGCTGTCCGAGGCGACCGTCGGCGACAGCCTCAACCGACTCGTCGGCGAAGCCCCCGGACGCGTCATCGTGGCCACCTTCGCCAGCAACATCGGTCGCGTGCAGCAGGTGATCGACGCCGCCTGGGCGCATGGTCGCAAGATGGTCGCGCTCGGTCGCAGCATGGAGCAGAACACCGCGATCGCCCTCGAGCGCGGCTACCTCGACCCTCGCGACGGCACGTTCGTGAAGAAGGATCAGCTCCAGCGCCTGCCGAAGGAGGAGCTGGTGGTGATGACGACCGGCTCGCAGGGTGAGCCGATGAGCGGCCTGACGCGGATGAGCAACCGCGACCATCGCAACATCACCATCGAGCCCGGTGACACCGTGATCGTCTCCGCCTCACCGATCCCGGGCAACGAGGAGGCGGTCGCCAAGACGATCGACAACCTCTTCAAGGAGGGGGCGATGGTCCACTACGAGCCGCTGGTGCACTGCCACGTCTCCGGCCACGGCTCGCGCGAGGAGCTCAAGCTCATGCTCGCCCTCGTCCGTCCGCGCCACTTCGTACCGGTCCACGGCGAGTACCGCATGCTCGTTCAGCACGGCCTCGTGGCCGAGGGCGCGGGCGTCGACGTCGACAAGATCTTCGTCCTCGAGAACGGCCAGGTCGTCGAGTTCGACGGGCAGCGCGCGCGAATGGCCGATCCGGTGCAGGCCGGTGCCGTCCTGGTCGACGGGATCGCGGCCATCGACGGGATCGATGGTGTCGTGCTCCGTGATCGGCGCATGCTGGCGTCCGACGGCGTCGTGCTCGTGGCGCTCACGATCGATGCCAAGACGGGCCAGTCGGTCGGCATGCCGGACCTCGTCAGCCGTGGGTTCCTGTCCGACCCGGAGGATCCGCTCATGGCCGAGGCACGCGACCACCTCGTCGACGCGCTTCGGCAGCGCCGCGAGGATGAGCACACGGCGGAGGCCGGCTACGTGAAGACGAAGATCCGCGACACGCTGAGCCGGTTCTTCCATCAGCGCACGAAGCGACGGCCGATGATCCTGCCGATCGTGATGGAGGTCTAGGCGCGACCGGTGCCGAGCCGACGGAGGACCCCGACCCGCAGGCGCGCCACGCGTCGCCGCCGCCAGACGACGCCGCTCACGATGAGCGCGCGCTTCGTCCGCGAGGCACTGGCGCTCGTGCTCGTGTTCCTGGCGATCCTCAGCGTCATCGCCCTCTTCGCCCCCAACGCCGGCGCCATCGTCCGGCCGTGGCACGACGTGCTCGCCACCACGCTCGGCTGGGGGATCGCGTTCGCCGCGCCCCTGCTCGCCGGCTTCGCGCTCATGCTGTGGATGAAGACGATGCCGGCCGAGCGTTGGATGGCGGCGAGCGGCGCCGCGGCGGTGGCCCTGGCGCTGCTCGGCATGTTCCACCTCGCCGTCGGTGGCGGGTCCGATGCCATCGCGTCCGGACAGGGCGGGGGCGCGATCGGCTTTGCGGTCAGCGAGGTCCTCGTCGGAGCCCTCGGCGCAGCCGGAGCGTGGGTGGTGCTCATCCTCCTGGCGGTGGTCGGGCTGCTGCTCTACTTCAACATGACGATCGGTGATCTGGTCGCCGCGTACCTGAACGAGCGCGACGAGCGCCGCAAGCGCGATGCGGAGGAGGGTCGGCGAGCCGCCGCGCGGCGGCCGCGGGCTGGCGAGGCGCGAGGTCGCCCCGAGCCCGCACCGGAGCCCGAGACGCGAGCCGGGCTCATCGACCGCATGCGCGACCGGCTGGCGGGAGGCGGTGACGCGGACGACGAGCCACCGCTCATCGTGCGCCGCGAGCGCCCTGCGACGGCCACCGGCAACGGCGGTCCACGGGTCGTCTCGCCGCCCGTGGCGGTGCCGGTCCCCGCGGCCGTGCCGGGCGACGGGGAGTCACCCGCGGCGAGCGACGATCTCGAGCACACCGAGGAGGCGCACCTGGCGCAGGCCGCGGCGGGAGAGACGGCCGACGCGGCCCTCGAGCCGGTCGAGCGCACGTGGGAGCTGCCGGAGCTCGATCTGCTTGCCAACGCCCCGGAGTCATCGGCGGCGCAGATGGACCTCACCGCCAAGGGGCACCGCATCCGCGAGACACTGGCCCACTTCGGCATCGGCGTGAAGGTGGCGCGCATCCAGGAGGGCCCGGTCGTCACGCAGTACGCGCTCGATGTCGAGCCGGGCATCAAGCTGAGCCGGATCGAGGGACTCTCCGACAATCTCGCGCTGGCGCTGGCCGCTCGCAGCATCCGGATCGAGGCGCCGATTCCGGGTGAGCCGTACGTCGGCGTCGAGATCCCGAACAACGCGTTCGACCTGGTCACGCTCAAGGAGGTGCTCGCCAGCCGCAACTTCGCCGATGGCTCGAAGAAGTCGAAGCTCGCCTTCGCCCTCGGCCAGGACGTGGCCGGCCAGCCGTTCAGCGCCGACCTGGCCAAGATGCCGCACGTCCTCATCGCTGGGGCGACCGGATCGGGCAAGAGCGTGTGCGTCAACGCGATCATCGACAGCCTGCTCATGAACGCGACGCCAGCGGAGGTGAAGCTGATCCTCATCGACCCCAAGCGCGTGGAGCTGGCGCAGTACAAGGGCATCCCGCACCTGCTGACCGAGGTCATCGTCGAGCCGGAGAAGTCGGTGAACGCCCTGAAGTGGACGGTGGGCACGATGGAGAGCCGCTACGCCGAGTTCGCGTCCCGCGGCGTCCGCAACATCGGCGGCTACAACGAGGCCCTTCGCAGCGGCGAGCCGCGGATGCCGTACATCGTCATCATCATCGATGAGCTGGCCGACCTAATGATGGTGAGCGCGTACGAGGTGGAGGCGACCATCACCCGCATCGCCCAACTGGCGCGCGCGACCGGGATCCACCTGGTCGTCGCCACCCAGCGCCCGAGCGTGCAGGTGATCACGGGCCTCATCAAGGCCAACATCCCGTCGCGCATCGCCTTCGCCATGACGAGCGGCGTCGACTCGCGCACGATCCTCGACACGACGGGGGCGGAGGATCTGCTCGGACGCGGCGACATGCTCTATCAGCCGATCGACGCGCCACGCGCCGTGCGCCTCCAGGGCGTGCTCGTCACCGATGGAGAGATCGAGGCCGTGGCGCGGCACTGGCGCGGCCAGGGCGGCCCACAGTACCGGCCCGAGGTCACCGCACCGCGGCGGGACGGCAAGGCCGGCGGGCGGCCCGGCGAGGATGGGCAGGACGACGATGCCGACGCGCTGCTCAGCCAGGCCGTCGACATCGTGAGGCGCTCGGACAAGGCCTCCGCCTCGCTGCTGCAGCGACGGCTGCGCATCGGCTACGCGCGGGCGGCCCGCATACTCGATCAGATGGAGGACCGCGGCATCGTCGGGCCTGCAGACGGCAGCCGCTTCCGCGAGGTCCTCGTGACGAGCGACGGCTGGGGAGGTGATGTCGGACCCGACGGGGAGGACGAGCTGTGACCGAGGATGTCCACAAGCTCGGCGAGGTGCTCCGTGCCGCCCGTGAGGCCAAGGGCGTGGAGCTTCCGCGGGTGGAGCGCGAGACGAAGATCCGCGAGCGCTACCTGTCGGCTCTCGAGCGCGGCGAGTACCGCGAGCTGCCGGGAGCCGTCTACACGAAGGGATTCCTGCGCAACTACGGCGCATACCTCGGGCTCGACCCGGAGTACCTCATCGACCTGTATCGGCTCGAGACCGCCGCCACCGTCGAAAAGCCGCGCGTTCCGGCGCCGCCACGGCCGCTCGCCACCCGCCGCTCCCGCGCGTTCGTCGTCACCCCCGGTGCCGTCGTGGGAGCGATCCTGACCATCGGCGTCGGCGCCTTCATCGCGCTCATCGGCTACCAGCTCGTCACGTTCGCGCGCATGCCGGAGCTTCGCATCACGCAGCCACCGGGAGACGTCCGCAGCCACGACGAGCTGACCTACACCGTTCGCGGCGTGACCGAGCCGAACGCGCGCATCACGGTTACCGGGCTGCGCGAGAACCCGACCGTCGACGCCGATGCGGACGGCAGCTTCGAGATCACCGTCGAGCTCGTCCCCGGCTCGAACGTCCTGCGGCTGGTCGCCTTCGACCCGGTCACCGAGCGCGATTCGGAGCCGGTCGAGCGCACCATCCGGGTCGAGCTCGCCTCGACCGAGAGCCCGTCCCCCGACGTGCCGGCGCTGGCGCTGGAGCAGCCGGCAGCCGACGCGGCGTTCACCGGACCGGTGCCCCTGGCCGGCACGGCCGCACCGGCAGCGGTGCTCGAGGCGACCGCCGCGCTCGTCACGGCGGCATCGCCGACCTTCACCGTCGTCGACGGCACGGGCGCGGCGGTCACCCTCAGCCCGGAGCCACCGACCGCCAGCGGGGTACCGATCACGGTGGCGGACGACGGCAGCTTCACCGGCAGCATGGCCCTCCGGCCGGGCACGTGGGACGTGACGGTGACGCCGGCCGATGGCGAGCCGATCACCCGGCGGGTCAGCGTCGGGCCGGCCGCCGGCCTGATCGGCACACTCAGCCTCGAGGGCGGCCAGTCGTACCTCGAGGTCGAGCAGGACGGCACCGCTCTTGCCGACGTCACGGGCACGATCGCCGACGAGGGCGACACGATCATGCTGCAGGCCACCGACGAGCTGCGCATCCGGGCCGGCAACGCCGGCGCGGTTGGGCTCATCATCAACGGCATCAGCATCGGCGCCATGGGAGAGCCCGGTGCCGTCGTGGAGTGGAATATCAGCCGCGCCGATTGACGCATCGGCGCCGCACACGGAGGCAGGGACGTCATGGCATCTGATTCATCGTTCGACGTGGTGAGCGACTTCGACCAGCAGGAGCTGGTCAACGCGCTCGACCAGGCGCGACGCGAGATCGCGACGCGCTACGACTTCAAGGGCAGCAAGGTCGCCTATGAGCTCGGCAAGGACGCGATCACGCTGTCCGCCGACGACGAGTACCGCGCCGGGGCGGCGAAGGATCTGCTCGAGTCGAAGTCGGTCAAGCGCGGCCTGTCACTGAAGATCTTCGACTGGGGCCGTATCGAGCCGGCCGGAGGGGGCATCGTGCGCCAGGAGATCACGCTCAAGCGCGGCCTGACCTCGGAGCAGGCCAAGGAGCTCTCGAAGCGCGTCCGCGAGGCCTTCCCCAAGACGAAGCCGAGCATCCAGGGCGATGCCGTCCGCGTGTCGGCCAAGTCGAAGGATGAGCTGCAGGCGGTGATCGCCGCGCTCAAGGCGCTCGACTACCCGGTCGCCCTGCAGTTCACGAACTACCGCTAGACCGATGCCGCAGCCGCGCCCACCCAGCGATGACGAGCTCGACGCCGCGGGCAGGCGCCTGGGACGCGCGCTCGTCGGGCGCGGCTGGCAGATGGCCGCCGCCGAGTCGTGCACCGGCGGCCTGGTCGGCCACGTCATCACGCAGGCGCCGCGCTCGAGCGACCACTTCCTGGGTGGCATCGTGAGCTACTCGAACGCGGCCAAGGAAGAGCTTCTCGACGTCCCGGCCGATCTGCTCGAGCGCGTCGGCGCGGTCTCGGCCGAGGTGGCGGAGGCGATGGCGACCGGCGCGCTGCGGTGCTTCCCGGTTGCGACGCTGGCCGTGGCGGTGACCGGGATCGCGGGTCCCGATGGCGGTTCGGACGACAAGCCGGTCGGCCTCACCTACGTCGCGACAGCGTTCCGCGATGGAGCCGCCAGCGTCGAGCGGCACACCTGGCCGTACGACCGTGATGGAAACAAGCGCGCCTCGGCGCTCGCGGTGCTCGAGCTGGCCACCCGCGTTACGGGCGAGGGATAGGGAGTGGTCACCGCCGGCGAGCGCATCCATGTCATCGGCATCGCCGGCTCGGGCGCAGCTGGCGCATCGGTCCTGCTGAAGCACGCCGGAGCCCTGGTCGACGGGTGCGACGCCGACGTCCCGTCGCCGTACACGCCAGCGCTCGATGCCGCCAGCATCCCGTACGTGAGCGGCCATGATCCCGCGCACCTCGACGGCGTCGATCGCGTGGCCATCAGCCCTGCCGTGCGGGCCGCCCCCGACCACCCCGAGCTGGCGGCGGCCGAGGCGCGCGGCATCGGGGTGGCGACCTGGCAGGCACTGCTGGGCGAGCTGATGGACGCTCCGGGGCACATCGGGCTGGGCGTGACGGGCACCCACGGCAAGTCGACCACCACCGCGCTGCTGGGTCACCTGCTCATCGCCGCCGGGCTCGACCCCACCGTGGAGGTCGGTGCCTTCATCAGGCCATGGGGCGCATCGGTCAGGGCCGGTGGGGGAGCGCCCTTCCTGGTCGAGGCGGACGAGTTCGGCGACAACTTCCTGAACTACCACCCCGCCGGCGCGATCGTCGCGAACGTCGAGATGGATCACCCCGACTACTTCGCCGACGCTGCCGCGGTGATGGCCTCGTTCGAGCGATTCGTGCGCGGCATGGGCAGCCACCCTGCCCTCAACGGTCGGCTGCTGGTGATCTCGGCCGGCGACCCGGGCGCCAACGAGCTCACCGCGCGGCTGAGCGGGTGGACCGGGAGGATCGTGCGCTACGGCAGCGGCGGCGAGATTGCCGCATCCGAAGTGGTGCGCAACCAGGCCGGTACCGCGTTCACGCTCTTCGCCCATCGGTTCGAGATGACGCTCGCCGGCGAGCACAACGTGCTGAACGCGACCGCGGCGCTGATCATGGCCCGCACGCTCGGCGCGGACCTGGACCTCCTGGCGGACGGCCTGCTCACGTTCGCCGGAGCCGGACGCCGCATGGAGCTGATCGCCGATACTGCGGACGTGACGATCCTCGACGACTACGGCCACCACCCGACCGAGGTGCGCGCCGCGCTGGCCGCCGCGCGCCAGATGGTCGGTCCGGATCGACGCCTGTGGGCCGTCTTCGAGCCCCACATGTACTCGCGCACAGCGCTCCTCATGGATGCCTTCTCCACCTCCTTCACCGATGCGAACGAGGTCGTCATCGCCGATATCTTCGCCTCGCGTGACACGCCCGAGGCGATGGCCTCCACCAGCGCCGAGGCCCTGGCCGACGCGATCGAGCGCGCATCGGGGATCCCTGCCATGGCCACCGGCGACGTGGACGCCACGGCCGCCTATGTTGCCGGCCATCTCACGAGCGGCGACGCCGTGCTCGTCATGGGCGCCGGAAAGTCGTACCGCATCGCGCGCGGCCTGGCCGAGCACGCGGCGGGGGAGCGACCCGGGTGATCGGCGCCCGCTCGGCATTCCTCGGCGCGATCCTGGCGCTGGCCGTGGCGATCGCCTACCAGGGCGTCGTGCGCCTCGTCGATGCCTCCGGCGCGCGCGACCAGCCGGCGGTGATCCTGATCCTCCTCCTGTCGGCCTTCCTTGGCGTCCTGACCGCGGTGGTGACGCGCATGATGCGCCTGCCGGGCGCCACGGCTCCCACCGTGCTGGTCCTGGGATGGACCCTCGTGCCGATCGTGCTCGGCGCCATCCCCAGCGCCGCCACCGAGCTCTTCGCCGGAGACGGAGCGCTCACCACGGGGCAGGCGCTGGCGCTGGCGACGGCCACGGTGGCGGCCGCCGTGACGCTCGGGGTTCCCGCCGAGCGTCGCTGATGCCGGACCGGGAGCTGCTCGACGAGCAGATCGCTTACTACCGTGCCCGAGCGGCCGAGTACGACGCGACCTCGACGGTGGACGGCGATCCGTTCGCCGAGCACACGGCCCGCATCCGATCGGCGCTCGATGCCTTCGCTCCGAGCGGCCGTGCCCTCGAGCTTGCCGCCGGCACCGGCCAGTGGACCGGCCAGCTTGCCGAGCACGCCGACAAGCTGCTGGTGACCGACGCATCGCCCGAGATGCTCGAGCTCAATCGGGCCAGGGTTGGGCAGCGCGCCAACGTTCGCCGCCGCGTGGCCGATGCCTTCGCGCTGGAGCCCACGCACGGCCACGACGTCGTCTTCTTCGGCTTCTTCCTGTCCCACGTGCCTCCGAGCCGCTTCGGGGCGTTCTGGAGCGGCGTGGAGGGCGTCCTGGCCCCTGGGGGACGCGTCTTCTTCGTCGACGAGGCTGCCCACGGCCTGTGGGAGGAGGACTGGGTCGACCGGGATGCTGGCGTCACGCGAAGGACGCTGAGTGACGGATCGGTCCACCGTGCGGTGAAGGTCCTCTGGCGTCCAGACGAGCTCGCCGCCACGCTGAGGACGCTCGCCTGGGACGCATCGGTCCAGCAGGAAGGTCCGTTCTACCACGGGATGGCCCGCAGATAGCACTACGCGAGTCCTATTGCGGGACGGTGATACGGTCAGTGCTCCGGGTGAATGCACCGAGGATGAGTGCCTCGGTCGTCCGAGCCGATCGCGGCCGCTCGGTACTGCCCGCGCACGAACGGAGGCATCCGATGCCGATGTCACGTCCCGTTCGCCGACGGCTGCGCGCGATCGCCGCGCTCGTCGCTGCCATGGTCCTCGTCCTTGGCAGCCTGCCGGTCGGTGGCAATTCCGGCCTCGAGTTCGACCCTGCCGAACAGCAGGTGATCCAGGTCATCGCCGGCGATGAAGCCGGCCTGGACCGGCTGATCGCCATGGGCATTGACCTCACCGAGCACGTCGAAGCGACCGAGGACGGCCTCGTCGTGCACGCGGTGCTCACCGGCGATGAGATCTCGCGGGTACGGGCACAGGGCTTCGCGACCGGCGAGGTTATCTCGAGCGAGTCGGACTCCGAGCGAATCCTCGCCGAGCGCGATGCGGAGCTCGCGGCCGAGCGCGCGGCCGCCGACCGCGACATGGCCGAGCTGCAGCAGCAGGCCGCCGCCCTCACGACCGACGTCGTGAAGATCCTGCGCGCCGACTTCTACACATCCTTCGACGAGCTGGTGATCTCGGTCGAGGCACGAACGAGTGCCGGCGACGATCCATCGGTCGACCTCGAGATGTGCTGGGACAGCGGTCCGGGGACCGACTTCACGCCCGCAAACTGCGAGGACATGAGCCGGTTCTCCGACGTCGGGCACTATCTGTATCACCGCGACACGAACGACAGCCCGGACGTGCGGCCGTCTCGCGTCCGAGTGACCAGCTCGGAGGGCGGCAGCGCCATCGCCGACGTCACCGACTGGCTGCCGACCGAGCCGGGCTCGCCGCGGCAGGACCCCTACCTGACCGACTTCATCACCGATTACATGAGCCCGACCGAGCTGTACGCCGCTTACGACGAGCTGGCGGCCCAGTTCCCGGACCTGGTCGAGGTGATCGAGCTTCCGTACCTGACCAACGGCTACCGGCGCCATGCCCAGGCACTGATGGGATCAACCCAGTCCAACGCGGTCGTGGTCACGTCGACGGCCTGGGGCCACGAGGGTGGTAACGACCTGACCATCGCGTTCGTGGATCCGGGGGCGGCTGACTCACCGCTGAGCGTGAGCGTGACCGGCAACGACATCGTCGTCAGCCTCGGAACCGATGCCGGCGGCGCGCTCGTCAGCACCGCGGCCGAGGTCGTGGCGGCGCTGGACGCGCATCCGTCCGGCGTGGTGGACGCGTTCACCTACCGTGGAAATGCGGGGGCCGGGATCGCCCAGCCACAGGCAGCCGAGCAGCTGAGCGACTTCCTCGACGCGCCCGCCGAGATCAGCCGCGATCCATTCCAGGTGAAGGCCTACCGCATCGGCAAGCACCGTGACGGCTCGAAGGTCGGCGTGCTCGCCTATGCCCAGGAGCATGCGCGCGAATGGGTGCCGCCGCTGGTTGCGCTCGAGACGGCGAACCGGCTGCTCCACAACTACGGACAGGACGGGGAGACGAAGCAGCTGCTCAACAACCTCGACATCTTCTTCCTGCCATCGGTCAATCCGGACGGCGGACACTTCTCGTTCTTCGACGAAAACTTCCAGCGCCGGAACCTGACCAACCATTGCGACGACGCCAACTCCGATCCCGCCCGGCGTGACGATTGGGGCGTCGACGTGAACCGCAACTACAACGTCGGATCGCTGTTCGACGGCTATTTCGGCGCGTCGGACTTCTGCCGGAGCGACGTCTTCGCCGGGCCGGCAGAGCTATCGGAGCCGGAGAGCTCGAACGTGGCCTGGCTGGCTGACACGTTCCCGAACATCAGGTTCAGCATGAACCTGCACAGCTCGGGCAACTACTTCATGTGGTCGCCGGGGTCCTACATCCTCGACGGTCGCGTCACGCTGCCGCGGCCGACGGTGGGGGAGGAGGCCTTCTTCTGGGCCTCGTCGAACCGGATCCTGACCGAGATCAAGAAGTACCGTGGGCTGTCGGTGACGCCGGCGCGCACCGGACCCATCGCGGACGTCCTGTACTCGGCGGCGGGGAACTCCGGAGACCGGCTGTGGTACGAGAACGGCATCTATGCCTGGAACTTCGAGGTGGGCTTCAGCTTCCAGCCCAGCTGGGACGAGGCGCATGCCGAGACCATGGAGTTCGCCAACGGGCTCATGGAGCTGATGCGCGTCGCGTACGACTTCGGCAAGGACACGAAGCGGCCTGACACCACCGCGGTGTTCACCCCCGGAGACGAGTCCGGGACGGTCGACGTCGACTTCGATCGCACCGAGCCGGTGACGATCTTCTATGAGCTCGACGGCAGCCGGCCCACGTTCGACTCTGATCAGCTCGTCTCCGCCGGCATCCGCGAGCTGGATGAGACGCTCACCGTCGCGGAAGGGTCGATGGTGCACTGGTTCTCGATCGATGCCGCCGGCAACATCGAGAACAACTACAACCCCGACGGAAGCGGGAACAACTACAACAAGGCGGTCGCCTCAGCCGGCTGAGGCGCCCCGGCTCATTCTCAGCGCCGCCCGTCGGGTCCGCCCGGCGGGCGGCGTATTGTCCTCGGTTGGAGCGCATCGGCTCCCGCCGGGCGTGATCCGTCTGGATGTCTGGCGCGGACATATGCTCCGGTGGCAGGCCCTTATGCCGGCGAATGCCCTTCCGCCGATGACATATGGGCGGGTGACTGTGCGGATGTCACGGTAGGGGGGCGCATCGGTCCCTCCGGGAGGAGTTCGGGAACGTAAGGTCCCGCCCCAGGCCCATATGTCACGCGTACGGACCGGCCAGTCGCGTGTCGCGCGCGGGGACGCTCCAGCCGGAACGGTAGTTGCAGACGCAACCATCGGTGCTATCATGGCTCCATGCCAGCCATCACCGTCGACGACATCAGCGTCCTGCCCCGCATCGGCGCTCCCGACCCGGCCGTCGCTCGGGAACGTCCCGTCCTGAGCGTGACGAGCGCGCCGCGCGGCTTCGAGGGCGAAGGATTCCCGGTGCGTCGCGCGTTCCACGGCGTCGACCTCGGCGCGCTCGACCCCTTCATCCACCTCGACCAGATGGGGGAGGTGGAGTACGCGCCGGGGGAGCCGAAGGGCACCCCGTGGCACCCGCACCGCGGCTTCGAGACGGTCACCTACATGATGGACGGCACCTTCGAGCACAGCGACTCGAACGGCGGCGGGGGAGTGATCACCAACGGCGACACCCAGTGGATGACTGCCGGTGCCGGCATCCTGCACATCGAGAAACCGCCGGAGTCCCTCGTCGTGAGCGGTGGGCTGTTCCACGGAATCCAGCTGTGGGTGAACCTGCCGAAGGCGCAGAAATGGTCGCCGCCGCGCTACCAGGACATCCGCGCGGGCGAGGTTGGCCTGCTCTCATCGGCCGATGGAGGTGCGCTGGTGCGCGTCATCGCCGGGGAGCTGAGCGGGAATACGGGGCCGGGATCGACCTCTACGCCCATGACCCTCGTGCACGCGACCCTCAGCCCCGAGGGTGAGCTGGTGATGCCGTGGCGTCCCGAGTACAACGCGCTCGTCTACGTCCTGGCCGGCCACGGCTCGGTCGGTGCCGAGCGGACTCCGATCCAGTCGGGCCAGCTCGCCGTGCTCGGGCCGGGCAACACGTTTCGCATGGCCGCCGCGCCACGACAGGAGAGCCGCAGTCCGAATCTCGACCTGCTCATCCTTGGCGGACAGCCGATTCGCGAGCCGATCGCCTGGGCCGGCCCGTTCGTCATGAACACCCGAGACGAGGTGATGCAGGCGTTCACCGACTACCAGGCCGGACGACTCGGCACGATCCCCGCGGTCCACGGGGCACCGACCACCCTGACCGAGTCCGCGGCCGACACGCCGGACGCGTGATCGTGCCGTGGTGCCGGACACGCCGATCGACTTCGAGGGCAGCGAGCTCGACTACCTCGCTCAGATCAACGGCATCAGCACCGAGCGCGCGCAGCAGATGCTCGACCGCGTCACCGGCTCGACGCCGGCGCGCCCGGGCGTCACAATGCGGGACGCGGCGCAGCATCGACACCCGAGACGGTGAGCGCCGAGGCCCGAGGAGAGACCCATCGACCGCGAGCGCGATGCGCCCAATGCGATACGAGCGACTGCCGGGCTGAAGCCGTCCGAGGGCGGGCTCGATCGAGCCACCGGCGTCCAGGCCGCCCTGTATCGCATCGCCGAGACGGCGAGCGCGACGGAGGACATGCCATCCTTCTACGCCGCGATCCACGAGATCGTCGGCGAGCTCATGTACGCCGAGAACTTCTACATCGCGCTCTACGACCCCGAGCGCGAGCGGATCGGCTACCCCTTCTACCGCGACCTCGTCGACCCTGACATCCCGGACCCGAAGGTGTGGGAACCGTTCGGGATCGGCAATGCGCGTGGGTCGACCGCGTACGTGCTGCGCCATGGCAAGCCGGAGCTCTTCACCTTCAGCCGGATGGAGGAGCTGGCGCGGAAGGGCGAGCTCGAGATCGTCGGCGCGAAAGCGGCTGAGTGGATGGGTGCGCCACTGGTCTCGGACGGGCAGATCATCGGCGTCGTCGCGGTGCAGAGCTATCGCGACGACCGGCTCTACTCTCCGAGCGACCTCGACCTCCTCACCTTCGTGGCCCAGCACATCGGGACGGCGCTGGCCCGCGCCCGGGCCATCGAGGAGACGCGCCAGCGCAACGCGGAGCTCGCGCTGGTCAACGAGGTCGCATCGGCGCTCTCGATGCAGCTCGACTTCGCCGCCATCATCGAGCTCGTCGGCGCGCGAATCAGCGCGATCTTCGAGTCGGACTCGGTCGGCATCACCCTCCATGACCCGGGCACGAACCTGCTGACCTCCCCGTACATGTTCGATCGTGGCGTCCGTCTCTCGATGGACCCGTACGAGCTCGGCCCCGGCCTCAACTCGGAGGTCATGCAGACCCGGCGGCCGCTGCGCCTCGCCTCCTCGTCGGAGATGGAGCAGCACAGCGTGATGCATGTCCCGCGGTTCGAGGGCGACGAGGATGCGTCCGAGTCATGGCTGGGGGTGCCGATCCTGGTCGGCGAGCGCGTCCTCGGCGTGATCAGCATCGAGCGGGAGGAGGCGCATGCGTTCGACGACGCCGACGAGCGCCTGCTCAGCACGCTCGCGTCGAGCCTCGGCGTGGCGCTCGAGAACGCCCGGCTCTTCGACGAGACGAAGCGGCTCCTCGTCGAGACCGAGCAGCGCAACGCGGAGTTGGCGGTCGTCAACGAGATCGGAGCCGCGCTGGCCAAGCAGCTCGAGTTCGACGCCATCATCGAGCTGGTCGGGGAGAGGATCCGAGGCATCTTCCAGACGGACTCGATCTTCATCGGCATCTACGACGCGGCGAGCCAGACCGTTACCTTCCCGTACTCGATCGAGGAGGACGAGCGGGACGAGATGCCGCCGCTGAAGATCGGCGAGGGGCTCACCTCGCAGATCCTGCTCTCGAAGCAGCCGATCCGCATGGGTACGTTCGAGGAGTCAATCGGGATGGGCGCCATCACGTCCGGTCTTGACACCCAGGCCTGGCTCGGCGTCCCGATCCTTGCCGGCGACCGGGCCATCGGCGTCATCGCGCTCGAGAGCCTCGAGGTGAACCGCTTCAGCGAGGCCGACGAGCGCCTGCTCAGCACGCTCGCATCGACCATGGGCGTGGCGCTCGAGAACGCGCGGCTGTTCGACGAGACGAAGCGGCTGCTGGCCGAGACCGATCGGCGCGCCGCCGAGCTCGCCATCGTCAACAGCGTGCAGCGCGGGCTGTCTGCCGAGCTGGAAATCCGGGCCATGTACGAGCTGGTGGGGGAGCGCGCCAGCGACGTCTTCGACGCCAACGTCGTCGACATCGCCATCTTCGATCACGCCGAGAACCTCATGAGCTTTCCGTTCATCCTCGAGCGCGGCGAGCGCCTGCCGAACCAGCCGCGGGAGATCATCGGCTTCCGGCGCCGCGTGATCGAGACCGGCGCCCCGGTGATCGTGACGCACGACCTGGCGCGGCAGGCGGCCGAGGCCGGGCAGCCGGCACAGCTCGTCGGCGAACCCGCGCGGTCCGCGATCTACGCCCCCCTGGCGCTGGGAGACGAGATCCTCGGCGTGATCAGCCTCCAGAACCTCGATCGAGAGTACGCCTTCACCGATGCCGACGTCTCCCTGCTGACCACGATCGCCGCGAGCCTCAGCGTCGCGCTCCATACCGGCCGGCTCATCGACGAGACACGGCAACGCGTGGCGGAGCTCGGCACGATCAACGAGGTCGGCGAGGCGATCACCGCGCAGCTCGAGGTGAACCCGTTGCTCGCGCTCGTTGGAGACAAGACCCGCGAGGCATTCGACGCGGACATCGCCTACGTCGCACTGCTCGACGAGGAGACCAGGATGATCGAGTTCCCGTACTACGTCGAGAGGGGCTCGGACACGATCCAGGCTCCGCTGCCGCTCGGCGAGGGCCTCACCTCCCGCGTCATCCAGCGTCGCGAGGGCCTGCTGCTCAACCGCGAGGCCGACTGGGTCGCTCTCGGCGTGCGCGGGATCGGGACGAGGGCGAAGTCGTGGCTGGGCGTGCCGATCGTGGCCGGGGAGCGGGTCATCGGCGCCATGAGCGTCCAGAGCCTCTCCCACGAAGGACGCTTCGACGCCGCCGACGCAAGCCTGCTGAGCACCATCGCCGCCAACGTCGGGGTCGCGGTGCAGAACGCCCGGCTCTACACGGAGACGCGCCGTCGCGCCGAGGAGATGGCCGCCCTGGCCGAGGTGGGGCGCGAGATGTCCGCCACGCTCGAACTGTCGGTCGTGCTGGAGATGATTGCCGGCCGCGCGAAGACGCTCCTCGGAGGTGACACGAGCGCGGTCTACCTTCCAGAGCCCGATACCGACGAGCTGCACGCGATCGTCGCGCTCGGGACGATGGCCGACGCGATCCTCGCCGATGCCATCACCCGCGGCGAGGGGATCATCGGAAGCATCGCCGCCAGCGGCACGGCGGAGCTCGTCAACAGCACGAACGCCGACGGGCGATCGCTGACGATCCCGGGGACCGAGGAGGACGAGGACGATCGGCTCATGGCCGCGCCGCTGACGATTCGCGGCGAGGTCGCCGGCGTCCTCGCCGTCTGGCGCTTCCCAGGCTCCGCGCCGTTCACCGGCGCGGACCTCAGCTTCCTCTCCGGCCTCTCGCAACAGGCGGCGATCGCCCTCCAGAATGCCCGGCTCTTCGCCGATGCCGAGGAGTCGCGTATGGCCGCCGAGGAGGCGAACGAGGCGAAGAGCAGCTTCCTGGCCTCGATGAGCCACGAGATCCGTACCCCGCTCAACGCCATCATCGGCATGGGCGGGCTGCTGCTGGACACGAAGCTTGACGACGAGCAGCACGAGTTCGCCGCCACCATCCGCACCTCCGGCGATGCGCTGCTCATGATCATCAACGACGTCCTCGACTTCTCGAAGATCGAGGCGGGTCGCGTCGAGCTCGAATCGGTGCCGTTCGTCCTGCGCGACGCGGTGGAGGCGTCGCTCGACATCCTGGCGCCGGCGGCTGCTGAGAAGGGCCTGGAGCTGGTCTACGCCATGGACGACGACCTGCCCGTGGCGCTGACCGGCGACACGAGCCGTCTCCGCCAGATGTTGCTCAACCTGCTGTCGAATGCCGTGAAGTTCACCGATCGCGGCGAGGTCGTCGTCACCGTCGCGGGCGAGCGGGTGGAAAGGGCACGACCCAACGTTCCGGACGAGTGGCAGCTCAGGATCGACGTGCGCGACACCGGCATCGGCATCCCCGCAGAGGCCATGGACAAGCTGTTCCAGTCGTTCAGCCAGGTGGACGCGTCGATCGCCCGACGCTACGGCGGCACGGGCCTGGGCCTGGCCATCAGCCGCAGGCTTGCCGAGCTCATGGGCGGCACGCTCGATGCCGAGAGCAGCGGCGTTGCGGGGGAGGGAAGTGTTTTCCGCCTGGCCGTGCGGCTGCCGGAGGCACCGACCGACGCGGTGACCTCCGCGCGGCCGATGCGGATCGACGCGGACCTGACCGGTCGGACCGTCCTCATCGTCGACGACAACGCCACGAACCGGCGCATCCTCGTCGCGCAGACCGCGAGGTGGGGGATGGTTCCGCGCGAGACCGGGTCGCCGGCCGAGGCGCTCGCCTGGCTGACCGGAGGCGCCCGATTCGACCTCGCGCTCTTCGACCTCCTGATGCCCGGGCTCGACGGCCTGGAGCTCGCCGACAGCGTGGCCCAGCTGACGGGCAACGGGTCCGGCCCGGCGCTGCCGGTCGTCATCCTCTCCTCGATCGGCCTTCGCGAGCGTGTTGCGGCGCCGATCGCGGCCTGGCTGGCCAAGCCGGTCAAGCCGTCGGCGCTGCACGACGCGATCGCGACCATCCTGCTCGGCACCGACGCGCCAGCGGCAGGTGATGTCGAGCCTGCGCCCGGTGCCGCACCCGGCGAGCGTCATCCTCTCCGCATCCTGCTGGCGGAGGACAATCCGGTGAACCGCAAGCTCGCCCTTCGCCTGCTCTCCCAGCTGGCCTACGACGCCGCCGTTGCGGTCGACGGGAAGCAGGCGATCGAGGCGCTGGAGCGCGCGGAATTCGATCTGGTGTTCATGGATGTTCAGATGCCGGAGCTTGACGGGCTGGAGGCGACCCGACGCATCCGCGCCCGGTGGCCCGACCGCCAGCTGCGGATCGTGGCCATGACCGCCAACGCCATGACCGGTGACCGCGAGGCGTGCCTGGCTGCCGGGATGGACGACTACATCGCCAAGCCGATCCGCCCCGCGGAGCTCGCTGCGGCACTCGAGCGAACTCCGGCCCTGACCCACGCGGATGCCCAAGGAGACGCACATGGTGGATGAAGGGGTGCTCGCAGAGCTGCGGGCATCGGTCCAGGGCGACACGGAGTTCGTCCGCGAACTCGTGGATGCCTACGTGGCCGATAGCGCAGGCTGCATCGATGCCATCGAGGCAGCGGCCGACGCCGGGGACGTTGACGCGATGGTTCGGCCGGCCCACACGCTGAAGTCGAGCAGCGCGACGCTCGGGGCGATGACGCTCTCGGCGACGGCCCGCACGCTGGAGGTGGCCGCCCGCTCCGGGACGCTCGACGATCCGGAGACCCGCGATGCCGCGTCCCGCGCGCGCGCCGAGTGGGAGGCGGCCACGGCGGCGCTGCGAACCTGGGTGGACGGAGCGGAGTCGCAATGACCGAGGCCTCCGTCGCTCTGGTCGTCGACGACAGCCGCGTCAACCGGCTCGTCCTCGTTCGCCAGCTCGCCGGGCTCGGGCTGGAGGCGCTCGAGGCCGAGAACGGGGCGGAGGCCCTGAACCTTCTGCGCACGCATCCGGGCGTGATCGAGCTCGTTCTCCTCGACGTGGTCATGCCCGAGATGGATGGCTACGAGACACTCGCCGCCATGAAGGCCGACGAGGTGATCCGGCACATCGGGGTCATCATGGTGTCCGGCGTGGAGGAGCTCGATAGCGTCGTTCGCTGCATCGAGCTCGGCGCCACCGATTACCTGACCAAGCCGATCAACCCCCGCATCCTGGGCGCGCGCATCAACGCGTCCCTGACCGAGAAGCGGTTGCACGACCTCGAGCACGAGCACTTCGAGCAGCAACGCGCGCTCAACGAGACGATCGAGCGGCAGCGTGCTCAGCTGGCGCGCTTTTTGTCGCCCCAGGTAGCCAGCCTGATCTCGTCGCCCGAGGGGGAGCAGCTCCTGGCCGGGCATCGGCGCGAGATCACGGTCGCCTTCTGCGACCTGCGCGGCTTCACCTCATTCGCCGAGCAGGCTGACCCGGAGGAGATGCTCGGCGTCCTGGGCGAATATCACCGCATGATGGGGGAGGCGATCACCGAGCACGCCGGCACGCTGGAGCATTTCGCCGGTGATGGCGTGATGACGTTCTTCAACGACCCTGTTCCCCAGCCCGACCACGTGGAGCGCGCCGTTCGCATGGCTCTCGCCATGCGGGAGCGGTTCGCGCCGCTGGCGGCCGGCTGGCGCAAGCGCGGCTACGAGCTCGGCTTCGGGGCGGGCATCGCGACCGGCTACGCGACCCTGGGGCGCATCGGCTTCGAGGGCCGATACGATTACGGGGCCATCGGCAACGTGGTGATCCTGGCCTCGCGCCTATCCAGCCAGGCGGCAGCCGACCAGATTCTGCTGAGCCAACGTGCGCACGCCATGGTCGAGGGCATGGTGGATGTCGAATCCATCGGCGAACTGACGCTGAAGGGCATCAGCCGGCCGGTCGCCGCCAGCAACGTCCTGGCGGTTCGTGACCCGATGCCCGACACGGATGCGGTCGCTGCTGGCTAGAGTTGTCCGATGGACATGAAACTCGAACTCGTGGCGGTGCCGGTCAGCGACGTCGACCGTGCCAAGGCCTTCTACGTCGACCAGGTCGGCTTCATCGCCGATCATGATCAGCAGGTGAGCGACGAGCTGCGCTTCGTCCAGCTCACGCCGCCCGGATCGGCGTGCTCGATCGTGATGGGCACCGGCATCACCGACATGCCGCCGGGCTCCCAGAAGGGCCTGCAGGTCGTGGTCGACGATGCGGCCGGGCTCCGAGACGAGCTCCGCGGCCGCGGCGTGGAAACCAGCGACGTCGACAAGCAGGCGTGGGGCTGGTTCATCTACTTCAGCGACCC
>JBOGSW010000137.1:0-4415 GCA_050695815.1 Candidatus Limnocylindria bacterium
GTGCGAGGTCGGGCGACAGACTGCCGTGCGCCTCGGGCTCGGCGAGGGCGTGGCGACGGGCCTCCTGGACGTTGTCGAGGCGTGGAACGGCAAGGCCGGCGCACGTGGCCTGCGTGGCGACGAGATCAGCGTCGCGGCAAGGGTCACCGGCGTCGCGTCGACGGCGGCACTCTTCGCCGGGGCGGGGAAGGAGACGATCGTCGAAGCGCTTCAGCGGCGAGCAGGCGGTCTCCTCGACCCGGAGATGTGTGGCCGGTTCGTCGAGCACTGCGACGAGATCATGGGGGCGCTGGCGAACCGTGATCCGCGCGATGCCGTCCTCGACGCCGAGCCCGCGCCGGTCCGGATGATCGCCGAGGACGAGCTGGCGGCGGTCGCGGCCGCGATCGGCGACATCGCCGACCTGAAGTCGCCGTACTTCCTCGGCCATTCGGCCGGGGTGGCGGCCCTGGCGGTCGCGGCCGGCGACCGCATCGGTCTGGACTCTGCGGCCTGTGTGCGTCTCGAAATCGCCGCGCTCCTCCACGATCTCGGGCGCGTCGGCGTTTCGAATGCGATCTGGGAGCGTCCCGGCCCGCTCAGCCATGCCGACTGGGAGCAGGTGCGTCTGCATCCGTACCATTCGGAACGGATCCTGGCCCGGGCGGAGTCGCTCCAGCCGCTGGCGGCGATCGTCGGGATGCACCATGAGCGTCTCGACGGCTCCGGCTACCACCGCGGCACACAGGGACGCGAGATCCCCGCCGACGCACGCCTCCTCGCGGCTGCCGATGCATTCGACGCCATGACGCACGATCGCCCGCACCGTGCGGCCGCGCCGCCGGAGGTGGCCGCCAAACGCCTCGCCGAGGAGGTCGCAGGGGGCAGGCTGGACGCCGACGCCGTGAGCGCCGTCGTGGCCGCAGCGGGAATGGAGCCACCGCGCCGCACGCGCGGAGAGCGCCCGGCGGGCCTGACCGACCGCGAGATCGAGGTCCTTCGCCTCGTCGCCCGCGGCCGGTCGAACCGGGAGATCGCCGATGCGCTGATCCTGTCGCGTCGGACGGCCGAGCACCACGTGCAGCACATCTACGACAAGATCGGGGTCTCGAGCCGAGCGGCGGCGGCCCTGTTCGCGATGGAGCATGCCCTCCTCGACTGAACAATGGGTAGATCTACCGATGTGCAGCCGATGCGATCCGCCGCACCCTCGGGACCATGACCTCCACGATTCGGAGCGATCGCCTCTTCACGGGTGCCTTCATCGCCCTGACACTGTCCGAGCTCGCCTACTTCACCGCAGCAGGCCTGACCATCGGCATCACACCGTTCTTCGTGACCGGTCCCCTGGGGTCGGACGTCGCGGGCCTCGGCCTCGCCGTTGCCGCCTTCAGCATCACCGCGCTCGTCCTGCGGCCGTATGCCGGCAGGCTGGCCGACCGACGAGGGCGGCGCCCGTTGCTGGTCGGTGGCGCGTTGCTCGCAGCGCTCGCGATCATGGGGCACGCGTTCATCACCACTCTCGTCGGCCTCATCGCGCTCCGCCTGCTGCTCGGCGTCGGAGAGGCGCTCTACTTCGTGGCCGGCTTCGCCGCGCTGGCTGACCTCGCTCCGAAAGGGCGAACCGGGGAGGCGCTGAGCTACAACTCGCTGGCCCTGTACCTCGGTATCGCACTCGGCCCGATCATCGGCCAGCTGCTGCTCGAACTCGGGGGCTTCGTCGTCGCCTGGGCGGGTGGCTCCGGCCTGGCCGCGGTCGCCACGCTGCTGGCGTTGCGTCTGCCCGAGACGGCCGCCCGGCTGGAGCCCGATGCTCCGGCGCCGCCGTTGTTCCACGCGGCGGCCATCGGTCCGGGACTCGCCCTCTTCGCGGGCGTGGGTGGCATGGCGGCGTTCCTCCTGCTCGCCGGACCGCGCGCCGAGCGCATCGGCCTAGACGGCTGGAGCCTGACCTTCCTGCTCTTCGGTGGCGTCGTGGTCGCGTCGCGCGTTCTCTTCGCGCGCCTGCCGGACCGCACCCCACCGATGCGCCTCGCGGCCGCTGCGCTACTGCTCACCGCTCTTGGCCTGGCGACGATGGCCGCGCTGCCGGGCGTCGCTGCGCTCCTCGCCGGCTCCGCGGTGATGGCGCTCGGCGTTGCGTTCCTGACTCCGGCGATCTTCGCTGCGATCTTCACCGTCGTGCCACCCTCCGAGCGCGGGGCGGCGTCGGGCACGGCGAGCCTGTTCATCGACCTGGGTCTGGGCAGCGGGCCATTGGTGGCGGGCTTCGTGGCCGCCGGCGCCGGGATCCCGGCCGCGTTTGCGGTCGCCGCAGTGGCGGCAGCCATCGGCGCCGCAGGGACCCTCCTCGTGCCTCGAGTGGCGCGGCTCGTGGCATTCGCCGCCTGACGCGTAGCGTCGGGGACGTCAGAGTCCGGCGGCGAGCGAGTCGGCGCGCGGGTCGGCGCCGCCCTCGTAGGAGCCGTCGGGCGCGCGCCGGATCATCTGCGCCCAGCCCATGAGCGGCGTCTTCGGTTCGACCACCGTCACGTCATGGCCGAGCGCCTCGAGCGACTCGACGGTCCCGGTCGTGACGCCGTCCGACTCGATGCTCACCGGTCCCAGTGGTGCGCCAGGCTCCTCGGTCGAGACCACCCAGCGCGGCCGATCCACCAACCCCTGGGGGTCGAGGCCGTCGTCGACTAACCCCGTGACGAGCTGGACCATCGTCTGCGGCTGCCCGTCGCCACCCATCGCGCCGAACGCCACCTCGGCGCGACCATCTCGCAGGAGCATTCCGGGCATCAGCGTGTGCAGCGTGCGCGACCGGGGCCGCAGCGCGTTCGGGTGCGACGGATCCAGCGAGAAGTACGCGCCGCGGTTCTGGAGCATGATCCCGGTCGACCCGCCCATGACTCCCGACCCGAAGCCCATGTAGTTGGACTCGATGAGGCTGACCATCATGCCGTCGCCATCGGCGGCGCACAGGTAGACGGTCCCGCCACCCGGGGGATTCGTCGGCGTGAACCGATGTGCCGCATCCGGAGACAGTCGCGACGCCAGCCAGCGCGCATGCGACTCCGACAGCAGGACCGATGGATCGGCGAGCTCGCGGTCGGAGTCCGCGACGCATCGGTCTCGCTCGCTCCAGGCGACCTTGACCGCCTCGATCTGGGCGTGCAGGCGCTGGGCGGAGAGTGGCTCGCCCATCGGCCAGTCGAGCGCCGACAGGACGTTGAGCGCCATGAGGGCAGTGATGCCCTGCGAGTTCGGCGGCATGGTCGCGACCTCGACGTCGCGGTAGCGGGTGCCGATCGGCTCGACCCAGTCGCCGCGGTGCTCGGCGAGGTCGTCGGCGGTCATCACGCCGCCGGCGGCCTTGATGGCACGGGCGATCTCCTCACCGATCGGTCCGCCGTAGTAGGCGTCGCGCCCCGCTTCGGCGATCGTGCGCAGCGTCGCGGCCAGCAGTGGCTGGCGGAACTCGTCGCCGGCTCCGCCGGCGGCGCCGAATGCCGCGCGGGCTGCCTCGTCGAAGGTCGCCAGGGAGGCAGCGATGGATCGGACGGTGATGGCGGTGAGCTCGTAGCCGTCGTCGGCGACCCTGGCCGCGGGGAGGAGCGCATCGGCCAATGAGTGGCGGCCGAAACGGTCCAGGAGCTGAACCCACGCGTCGACCGCTCCGGGCACGGTGATCGGCAGCGGACCGCGGGCCGGCATGGTTTCGTCGCCGGCGGCTCGGACCGCCTCGATGGAGAGCGCGGCGGGAGAGCGACCGCTGCCGTTGAAGCCATGGAGGCGACGGTCGGACGGATCCCAGACCATGGCGAAGGCGTCGCCACCCAGGCCGCAGGCGTTGCAGTAGACGACGGCGAGCATTGCGTTGGCCGCGACCGCGGCATCGGCCGCCGTGCCACCGGCGCGCAGCGCCTCCACCCCGGCGCGAGTGGCCAGCGGATGCGGGGTGACGACCATGCCGTTGGAGGCGGTGGCGGATGGCATCGGTTCCTCCACGGTAGCAGTCATGCGAACGAGGCGGGCAGAACGGTGCCAAGGGGAAACGTGCGCGTGGACAGTAGCACGTAATCGGTGCAGGATGGGTCGCATGAAGGTTGCGGTCGTCGGCGCCACGGGGTTCGTGGGGAGCCATCTGGCCCCACACCTGGTCGATGCCGGACACGACGTCATTGCCATCTCGCGCGATGGCCGCCGACTGCCCGCCTGGACCGATGCGGTCGAGGCCCGCGCCGTGGACGTCACGGATGGCGACCTGGACACCGCGCTCGCCGGCGCGGAAGCCCTCGTCCACCTCGCCGCCATCCCGCGCGAGACCCGCGGCCGGCGCTTCGACGAGGTCAACGTGCGTGGCACGCAGCGGGTGGTCGAGGCCGCGGAGCGCATCGGTCTGAAGCGCCTGGTGCACCTGTCGGTGATGGGCGTGACGGACGATCCGA
>JBOGSW010000138.1:0-4326 GCA_050695815.1 Candidatus Limnocylindria bacterium
GGGTTGGCGTCCAGGTCGCGAGCCTTGGCCGAATGTCCCTGGACGAAGACGAGGAGCCGCCCATCGGCGACGCCGACGTTCAGCGGATGCATGCGCGGCGTCCCATTGGTCGCCACCGTCGCCAGGAAGCCCTCACCATCGCCGCGCTGGTAGAGCAGCCCCCTGCCCTTCTCGGCCATCTCGGGCTCAGCGGCTGCGAACGCGCTCCAGCTCTCCATCGGTGCATGGTACCCACAGACCATGCCGGCTGGCAGCGGAACAAGCACGCGCGCGCGCCGCCGGGCTGGATCTCCAGGAGCATAGTCCGATTGGGTGGTAGCCCCAATGGGTCGACATGCCTAGGCTCCCCGAGAAACCCAGCGGAGGTAAGGCATTGCCGGCGACGCCCGCATCGGCTTCGACGCGGATTGAACGGGTCCATCCCCGCATGCGAGCCGCTGGCGTGCTCGCGGGCCTCCTCGTCGCATGCTCTGTCATCCTCTCGGCGGTCACGCCGGCATTGTCGGCCGACCCCCCGACGCTCACCGTCACTGCCGACGATGCCAGCCGGTTGTACAGCCACCCCAATCCCTCGTTCACGGCCACGGTCAGTGGGTTCGTCAACGGCGACGACCTCGCGGACCTGGACGGAACCCTGAGCTGCACCACCGAGGCCGAGCAATTCAGCCTGGATGGTGCGTATCCGATCACCTGCGGTGGCCTGTCCAGCGACTCCTACGCGATTGCGTATCTGCCCGGAACGCTGACGGTCAGCTTGCCCCAGGTCTTGTACGCCGCCAGCGACGCGGTTCGCCTCTTCGGTGCGCCCGACCCCGCCTTCTCGGCGGTCTGGGTGCTCACTGGCGACGTCTCGCTCGACGACGAAGTCGATCTGGATCGCGACCATGTGCCACCGCCCCCGCCTGGCTCCGGTGGAGGGGGCGGAAATCCCGGCATCGGCTTCATCCCGGTTTGCACCACGCCAGCCACCAGTACGAGTCCGCCGGGTGACTATCCAATCTTCTGCACGACCGACCAGTCATCTCCGGTCCCAGGCACTACCGGCATGGCGCCGGGCACGTTGACCATCCTGCCAGCACCGCTCGAGGCCGATGTGCAGGACATGCAGGCGACGTACGGATCGGCGCTGGCGGCACCCGACATCGACTACAGCGGCTTCGTACTGGGCGAGGACGCGGCCGTCCTGGGCGTGATCTGTGGCCTCCCGGCCGGCGCCGGCGTGGGTACGTACTCGATTGCCTGCACCGCGAGCAGCTTGAACTACGACATCACGTGGACGACCGGGAACCTCACGATTGAGCCGGCTCCGCTCGAAGTGCATGCACCGAACGCGATACGGACGTACGGCACGCCGAATCCTTCGTTCAACGCCACGCTGGTCGGCCTGGTCGGGGGCGACGGTCTCGATGATCTCGGTGGCTCACTGGCGTGCACCTCCACGGCCGATATCGACTCGCCGGTCGGCAGCTATCCGATCACCTGCGACGGCCTGCTGGCGGTCAACTACCACGTCGACTATCGGCCCGGCACGCTCTTGGTGGTGCAGGCTGGGACCGCCGGTCCGATTCCGAGCAGCGATCCAGACGCGATCCGCAGCGACGAGGCTGACGAGACCACCGGCACGTTGCCGGACACGGCGATGCCCTAGGTGTTCGCTCTTGCCCGACGGGAGTATCGTGCGTCCATGCCAGCCTTCGTGGAAGCCCTGAGCCTAGTCGCCCTGATGGCGGCGACCCTCGAGTACGCCATCGTGATGCGCCACCGCGAGGAGCGGCGCGATGCCATCCGTTGGCAGGTCGAGCTCCGCGAGTCTCTCGTCTCCGTCGGCCGCGCCGACGCGCGACCGCTGCGGACCTGGACCGACGACGGCGCTCGCTTCCGGGTGGAGCGTTAGGAAGCACCAGCACCAGCGCGCCGCCGCCAAGGGGCCTTGACTCATCGGCATGAGTCATCCACACTCATTGCATGACTAAGCGCCTGCAGGTTCTGCTCGAGGACGAGGAGCTGAGCGAGATCAAGCGTGCCGCGAAGGGCCGCCGTCAATCGGTCGCCGAGTGGGTTCGCGCCGCCCTGCGCCAGGCGCGCGCGGCCGAGGCCGGCCGTCCGGCGGCTGAAAAGCTTCGTGTGCTGGATGCGAGCGTCGGCCACGACTTCCCCACGGGGCCGATCGACCAGATGCTGAGCGAGATCGAGCAGGGATACCGCGGGGCCCCGTGATCTTCGTCGACTCGAACATCCCGATGTACCTGGTCGGCGCGGCGCACACCAACAAGGACGCGGCGCGGCGACTGCTGGAGCGGGCGATCGTCGACGGTGAACGCCTCGTCACCGATGCCGAGGTGCTCCAGGAGATCCTGCACCGATACGTCGCCATCGATCGCCGGGAGGCCATCGGCCCGGCCTTCGAAGCCATCCTCGGCGTCGTCGACGAGGTCCTGCCGATCGACCTCGAGGACGTCGAACGCGCGCGGACCCTGCTCACCGCCGCGACCCTCCAGGCCCGCGACGCCATTCACGTCGCCGTGATGCAGCGCCGCGCCATCACCCGAGTCCTGACCTTCGACCGCGCCTTCGACCAGGTCCCGGGCCTCACGCGGCTCGCGTAGCTGGAGAATAGCCAGAGAGGAAAGGCGCCCTTGGTGCGTCGATAAGGGGGCGATGGGTAGCGTTCGCGACCGACGCCGCCGGCACGCCCGCTCAGGCACCGACCAGCTCGAACCCCTCGCGTGCGAAGTCGTCGTCGTACGCAAACGCGCGCCTGATGCCGAGCGATCGCATCAACGCGAAGCTGGCGTGGTCGACGAAGCTCACCTTGGCCGATGCGGCCAGGCGATAGGCACCGAGGGCGGCGTCGTAAAGCTCGACGTCTGCCGCCCGAACGTCGATCACCGGCAGGAGCCCGTCGATCAGCCGTTCCGATGCCCCCCACGGCAGGCGACGGCCAACGAGGGCACAGGTCTCCACGAACACGAACGCGTGCGTCACGAGCTCGGCACCGGCAAGCCGGCGCAACGTGTCAGAGGCGTCGGCGTGGTTCGCATCGGCCTCGTCAAGGAGCGCATACAGCGCCGAGGTGTCGACGAAGACGCTCACGGTCCGAAGACGTCGGCCAGAGCGTCGTCGTGGTGTTCGCTGACGTCGGAACGATCCGAGCGGAACCCGCCGATCGCATCCAGCGCCCGGCGCCAGCGCGCTTCCGCGCCGCCGCCGCCATAGGTTCGATCCACGGCATCCCGGATCAGCGCGGCCATCGATACGCGCCGCTTACGCGCCAACCGGCGAAGCTCCTCCGCTTGGGACGATGTCAGTGAGATCTGTGTCCGTTCCACGGCTGCATGATACCACTATCGGTATGTGATGTAATGGGGACGTTTTGGTCGTCCGGCGGAGAAGTGGACGCTGGCCCGGATGCCCTCAGCGACCGGCGACAGAGCGCCTGCCGCGTCGAGATGCTCGACCACGACCCACTCGGTGTCCTCGAGCTTGATGTTCATGGCGCACCTCCATGGCGGATGGCCTGCACGAACCATGCTGGTTGCTCCAGGTCAGGAATCGGTGTCCGGGACGAAGCTGGTCCAGGAGTCGGGCAGGGCGTCGAGGGCCCGCCGGTACTCAGCCGGATCGTACGGCCGCTGCTCACGCAGTGCGCTGAAGATCTGGGCGGACATCGCGAACCCGAGCATGTGCAGGATGGTGTGCTCCTCGTGCCCCGCCGCGATCAGCCGTTTGGCCGTCTGCCAGACCTCCGGCGGTTCGTTGTCGAGCAACTGGTTGGCGATCACCTCGTGGATGGCGAGATGGGGGCCCGGATCCAAGCCATCGTCATGGAGGGCAGGATCGGGATCCTCATGCTCGGCCCGAATCATGATGGATCGGTCGTCATGGTCGAGCGGATCGAGCATGTTGAGGTCGATCCCGTCATAGGTGCCCTCAACGGCGGGGATCGCAAAGAGCTCGCGGTCGATGTCGTCAGGCAGGTCTGACCCGACATCCAGTCCGCCGAGCACGGCATCGCGATCGGCTTCCGAGCCTGCATTGAAGCCCTCGATCCACTGGCCAACGGCATTCTCATCGGTCAGATCGATACCCTCGGCAGCCATCGCATTGGCGATGGCCTTGGCCGGTCCGGCGTATGCATCATCGGTCATCGCGCGCGAGAACTCCGGCTCGAACGTCGTGACCGCATCCACTGTCTCGCCTATGCCAGCTGCGGAGATGCGTCGACGCTCCCCGGCGAAGCGCACCCAGCCTCGTAGTGCCTCCGGGAGAGCCGAGATCTCGTCGGGCTCGAGACTCACCTTCCGCGGAAACCAGTCGAGCATGCAC
>JBOGSW010000139.1:0-6421 GCA_050695815.1 Candidatus Limnocylindria bacterium
GTGGCCGCCTACGCACGCGGGACGACCGGCGACGGCGACACGGCCGGCGCCGCGCTGCTCCACGCATGGTGGGCCAGCGCCCTCTGGCTGCGAGGGGAGGTGTCCGCCTGCCGCGAGATGGCATCGCGCGCCCTCCACGAGGCCGTCGATGCGGCCGACGACACCGCGCTGGCGGCCGCGCACACGGTGATGGCGATGATCGCCGCACTCGACAGCGACCGGCGGGCCAACGATGCGCACTACCTCCGTGCGCTCGACCACGCGGGGCGCGCGAACGACGTGCTTCAATCGATCCGGATCCGCGCCAATCGCGGCTCGCGCTTCGCCGAGGAAGGCTATTACCCCGAGGCGCTCGCCGAGCTCGACGATGCCATCCGGCTGGCCGACCTGGCCGGCTTCGCGGCCTTTCGCGCCCTCGCACTCTCGAACCGAGGCGAGGTTCTCACCCGCATCGGCCGATTGGACGAGGCGATCACCGAGCTCGAGTCGGCACGGGCGCTCTACCAGCGGCTCGACTCACGCCTGGTCAGCTATCCGCTCGGGCATCTCGGCGAGGTCTACCGCCAGCGCGGCGACATGACGATCGCGCGCGCACACTTCGAGGAGGCGATCGCCGTGGCCGAAGCCGCCGGCGACCAGCAGGGGCTCGTTCCGGCCCTCAGCGGACTGGCGCGCGTCATCGTCCGGGCCGAGCCCGAGCGCGCGACCGAGCTCGCCGCGCGAGCTGCCGGTGCCGGCCCGGTCCTCGGGCGAGCGGCTGCGTTGCTGGCAGTCGGCTGGGTTGCGCTCTCCACCGGCGACAGGGTCGCGTCGCGGAAGGCGGCGGACGAGGCCGAGGCGCTCTCGCGACAGCGTCGCGATCGGGCCGGACTGGCTGAGGCGATCGAGCTCGGTGTCCGCGCCGCGGCCGACCCGGGCGCCGAGATCGAGCGGCTCGACGAATCGATCGCACTGTGGCGCGACATCGGCAACCCGATCGGGATCGCGCGCGTCGAGCTCGCGCTGGCGGAGCTCCTCCCGCCGGAGCAGGCGATACCGATGGCGGAGCATGCACTCGAGCAGCTCCGGCAGTTCGGAGCGCGTCGCCTGGCGGCGAACGCCGCCCACCTGCTGGAACGACTCGCCGAGCGCCGATCCGCCTCCGTCGAGATCACCTCGCTGGGCGGGTTCGAGGTGCTCCGCAATCGCCGACCGGTGCCCCTCGCGGCGTGGCGCTCGCGCAAGGCGCGCGACGTCCTGAAGCTCCTGGTCGCGGCGCGGGGGCGACGTGTCCCGCGCGAGCAGCTGCTCGATACGTTCTGGCCGGAGGAGGATCCGAGCAAGAGCTCTCCCCGCCTGTCGGTCGTGCTGTCGACCATCCGCGCGGTCCTCGATCCCGCGAAGGCGAACTCGGCAGACCATTACCTGGGCGCCGATCGGACGAGCGCGTGGTTGCGGCTCGACCACCTCGCCGTCGACTGCGAGACCTTCGCCGCGAGCGCCGAGCGTGGACTCCGGCTCCTCGCCGCGGGGCGGCCCGAGGCCCATGACGCCCTGGCCGAAGCGGAGGCCACCTTCCATGGGGAGTTCCTGGGCGAGGATCCGTACGAGGACTGGGCGGTGGCGACCCGGGAAGAGCTGAACGGCATCTACCAGCGGGTGGCCGCCGCTCTCGCCGAGCGGGCCGCGGCCGTCGGTGAGCATGGCGCGGCCGTCGGCTTCCTCCTGCGCATGCTCGAGCGCGATCCATGGGACGAATCCGCGAATATTCGGCTCGTCTCGGTCCTGGCCGCGGCCGGTCGCCACGGCGAGGCGCGGCGCGCGTACCGACGCTACGTCGGCCGGATGGAGGAGCTCAATCTGGAGGCGGCCGCGTTCCCGGAGCCAGCTCCCTAAGGTCTCCCGAAGGTGGACCGCCAGCATGCGCCGAGTGGAGACCCACATCGTTCGCCTCTGGACGCCGCAGGCGCCGTCCGAGCAGGCATCGACCACGGAAGCGCGGGGGATCGTTCGCCACGTGCGCAGCGGCCGCGAGACGAGCTTCGGCTCGTGGGAGGAGCTCCGGACGCTGCTCATGAGCACGACCGAGCCCACCATGGTCAAGCCGGCGGGGGAATCGGCGGGGGAATCGGCGCCCGAGCACGTCGAGGGCTGACGCGCGATGGCGCCGCCGGCCGGAGGCGGCGGTGCGGGTCTCGGCAAGAGCGACGGCCGTCGGGGGGACCGGGGCGATCTGCTTCGCCGTGCCACGAGCAGACCCCGCCCCGGCGACGGCCGTCACTTCCTCGTGCGTTCCGTCAGCGGTGGCTGCGGCGGCGTCCAGCCGGGGTGGGCTTCGAGCGCTGGCGCTCCTGCCGCTGCGGCGGCGGGACGAATCGACGCCGACGGATCTCGTCGTTGGCAGCGGCGATGCGCGGCGGCATCCGCACGAACGCGGCATACAGGGCGATGCCCATGCCGGACAGCACGATGAGGAGCTGCAGGAGCAGCGGCACCCCGATCACGACCAGCAGCGGGATGATGCCCCAGGTCACGATGATCGGCCAGAAGATCCACTCGTGCAGGGACAACAGCTCCGGGTAGCGACGATACCGGCGCTGCGCAACGTTCCACACGACGATGGCGCCGAAGCTGATCAGGAGGCCCGCCACCCACATGAGCGTGAACAGGTCGGGAAAGCTGGCGGGCGTGAAGGGATCGAAGAGCAGGTTCATGGGGCCGGGAGTCTAGCACGGGTGTCGGCCGGGACGACTCGGGGGCCGCTGTTGGGGAGTCGTGGCCCAGTGACACTCGCGCTCGCCGCATGCCGCCTGCCGCCCGCCGTCACCGCTTGGAACAATGCGCCGTCTGCGGCACATTGCCCGGAGAAACGCGCCCGATCCGACTGCCGCTGAGCGTGGGAATGGCGGCGACACCCCTCTTCGCCCGTACAACGTGCCGCCCAAGGCGCATTGTTCCGAACGCGGCCCACCAACGGCCAACCACCGGCGCCCGACGACGGGCGCCCGTATAATCAGGCCCCCCGAGGCACCACATTCGTCGCACTGAGGACGTCGATTGCGCGCCCTGCTCTCCGTCAGTGATCGAGAAGGCATCCTCGAGCTGGCCCGCGGCCTGATCGATGCCGGCACCGAATGCTTCGCCACCGATGGCACGCGAGCCCATCTCGCCGAGTCCGGGCTCGATGGCATTCGTCCCGTCTCCGACCTGACCGAGACGAACGAGATCCTGGGCGGCCGGGTCAAGACCCTCCACCCGAAGATCTTCGCCGGCCTCCTGGCGCGGCGCGACCAGCCCGACCATCTCGCCCAGCTGGCCGAGCAGGGGATCGAACAGATCGATGTCGTGGTGGTGAACCTGTACCCATTCGCGCAGACGGTGCGCCAGCCCGAGACGACGCTCGACCAGGCGCTCGAGCAGATCGACATCGGCGGCGTGGCCCTCCTGCGCGCGGCGGCCAAGAACTTCCCGGGCGTCGCGGCGGTGTCGAGCCCGACCCAGTACGCATCGGTCCTGCGCGACATCAAGACGATGGGCAGCGTGAGCCCCGAGACCCGCCAGAAGCTGGCGGCGGAGGCGTACGCGCAGATCGCCGCCTATGACGCCCAGATCGCGAGCTACCTGAACGTGACCACCGGCACCGTCTTCCCCAGTCGCCTGACGATGGTCGTCGAGAAGAAGGCGGACCTGCGCTACGGCGAGAACCCGCACCAGCTGGGTGCCTTCTACACCGATCCCGCGCATGCCGGCGGCAGCATCAGCTCCGCCCACCAGATCGCCGGCAAGGACCTCTCCTTCAACAACCTGCTCGACCTCGACGCATCGTGGAGCATCGCCAGCGACTTCAAGACGCCCACCGTCTGCATCGTCAAGCACGGCAACCCGTGTGGGCTGGCCAGCGTGGTCGACCTCGCCGAAGCCTTCCGCCTGGCGCTCGAAGGCGACAGCGTCTCCGCGTACGGCGGGATCATCGGCGCCAACCGGATCGTGGACGAGGCCACGGCGCGCGCCATCCGGCCCGGCTTCTTCGAGGCGATCGTCGCGCCCGGCTACACCCCCGAGGCGCTCGAGATCCTGAGGACGAAGCGCGGCTTCGAGATCGTCGAGATTCCGAAGAACGCCAACGATGCCGATGAGCTGGGCATCGGCCGATTCGACTTCAAGCGGATCGGCGGGGGCGTGCTGGTCCAGACCTTCGACAACCTGGAGGAGGACCGCGACAAGCTGCAGCCCGTGACCCAGCGCCGTCCGACGCTGGAGGAGCTGACCGATCTCCTCTTCGCCTGGCGAGCGGTGCGGCACGTGAAGTCGAACGCGGTCGTGCTGGCCAAGAAGCACGCCATGATCGGCATGGGCGCCGGCCAGCCCTCGCGCGTGGTCAGCGTCGAGGTGGCGCTGCGCAAGGCCGGCGAGCGTGCACCCCTCTCCGTCATGGCCTCGGACGCCTACTTCCCGTTCCCCGACGGCATCCAGATTGCGGCACAGGCCGGCGTGACGGCAATCATCCAGCCCGGGGGC
Organism: Candidatus Limnocylindria bacterium; assembly: GCA_050695815.1. Classification (GTDB taxonomy): domain Bacteria; phylum Chloroflexota; class Limnocylindria; order QHBO01; family QHBO01; genus JACDBZ01. The sequence continues at coordinate 4,498 of JBOGSW010000139.1, forward strand.
AGCATCCGCGACGAGATGGCGATCGAGGTCGCCGACCGTCACCACATGGCGATGGTCTTCACCGGCCGTCGTCACTTCAAGCACTAGACCGATGCGGACCTCCGACCGATTCGACAAGCTCATCATCGCGGAGGCGCTGCGCGCCACCGAGGCCGGTGCCATCGCCGCGTCCCGCCTCATGGGTCGAGGTGACCGCGACGGCGCGGATCAGGCAGCCGTCACGGCCATGCGCAAGGCAATGGACGACGCCGAGCTGTCGGGCACGATCGTCATCGGCGAGGGAGAGCGCGATTCTGCGCCGATGCTCTACATCGGCGAGCAGGTCGGCAACCCCGATGCCGCCATGTCGGTCGACATCGCCGTGGATCCGCTGGAGGGAACGAACCTGGTGGCCACCGGGTCCGCCAACGCCACCGCGGTCCTGGCCGCGGCCGAGCCCGGCGGGCTGATGCACGCGCCCGACACCTATCTCGAGAAGCTGATCGTCGGACCGATGGTCGCCGGCCACGTCAGCATCACCGACCCCGTTGCCGTCACGCTCGGCACGATCGCCGACAAGCTCGGCCGGAACGTGTGGGACATCACGGTCGTGATCCTCGAGCGCCCGCGCCACGAGCAGCTCATCGCCGACGTGCGGGCGGCCGGCGCGCGCATCAAGCTCATCGGCGACGGAGACCTCACCGCCGCCATCTCGGTTGCCGTGTCGGGGACCGGCGTCCATGCCGTGATGGGCACCGGCGGCGCGCCCGAGGGCGTCCTCTCCGCTGCGGCCCTCAAGTGCCTGGGCGGCGAGATCCAGGCGCGCTTCAAGTGGCGCTCGGACGAGGAGAAGGAGCGCGCGCGGGTGATGGGTGTCGATGTCGACGACCACGACCGCGTCTACAGCACCGATGACCTCGCCTCCGGCGATAACGTCGTCTTCTGTGCCACCGGCGTCACCGATGGCGAGCTCCTGCGCGGCGTCCGCTTCTTCGGCGGCGGCGCCCGCACCCACTCGCTGATGCTCTCCTACCAGGGCGGCATCGTGCGGTTCATCGACACCGTCCACATGTGGGACCCCGGCAACCCGCCGAAGGTCCGTCTCTAGTGGCGCGGGTTCCGCATGGTCCGCGACATAGCCCTCTAGCGCATTGCTCGCCCGGCGCACATTGCACGCAACGATGCGGCGCTTCGTGAACAATGCTGCCGTGGGCGCATCTTGCGTGGGCGAGAGGCGCTGACCGGCAATCGGTTGAGCGTGGACGAGCCACCACATCGGCTCATCTCCCATGCAATCGTCCCCTGAGCGCACATTGTTCCAAACGCCACAGGCGGCGACCGCGGCAGGAGCGCCAGCGCTAGTTGCGGGCTCCTCCCGAGACCGGGTCGGCCCAATCCGGGCCGCCGACTCGCAGGACTTCCTGCCCGGCAACGGTAGGCAGCAGATCGGCCACCGATACCTCCACTCGCAGGTCGGCGCAGTCTCGCCACGGCAACAGACCCGGATCCAGCTCGGCGAGCGGCTCCAGCGCGAAGCGGCGCTCCTGGAGGCGGGGGTGCGGCACGATCAGGTCATGCTCGGGATCGGTGATGCATCGGCCATCGATGACAAGGATGTCGAGGTCGAGGACGCGCGGTGCCCATCGGCGACCCTGGGGATCGCGACCGAGCGCCAGCTCGAGGCGCTTGAGAGCATTGAGCAGCTCGGCGGGCTCCAGGTCGGTCTCGAGCTCGAGCGCGGCATTGAGGAAGTTCGGCTGGTCGAGCGAGTCGCGTGGCGCGGTGTCGTACAGCGAGGAGGTTCGGACGACCTGGCCAATCCCGCGCAGCTCGGAAGCCGCGGCTCGGAAGGCCACGGCAGGTTCGCCAAGGTTGCCCCCGAGACCGATGAAGACGCGCACGGTGCCCGCACTCTAGCCGATACACTCGGGCCGTGATCGGATCC
>JBOGSW010000140.1:0-4980 GCA_050695815.1 Candidatus Limnocylindria bacterium
TGCGCATCCCCGGCCTCGCCGAGGGTGGCGTCCTCATCGGTGATCGGATTGCGGATCTCCTGGTCCTCGAGCTGCTCGATGCTGTCCTTGGTTCGATCGGTCTCCATCGGTTCACCTCCTGGTGCACGGAACCGATGCAAGTCGCGGGCCGCGCGCCTATCCTCCTCGCCGATGCGTTCCTTGCCTCAGCCGGCGCCGCCCTCGGAGGCGCCTCCGCCACCGCAGCCCAACCCCGATCGGCTCATGCGGACCTGCCTGAACTGCGGCTCCACGATGCAGGAGCGCAAGTGCAAGCTCATCTGCCTCGGTTGCGGCTACTTCCTGAGCTGCTCGGACTATTACTGACGGCGCTGCCCTCTGCGGGGCCGGCTTTCCTACCCGTTTATGCACCCGGGGACTCTTCGCGTCGATACGGGGCGCATTCGGTGCACGACACGCGCTCGCCGGCATAGAAATCGGCGCCTCTCACGGTCAAATACAGCCGATTCGAGTCCCGATCTGGCGCCAACAGTCCGCCGGTGAGTAGCTGATAAGGATGCGCGCCTCAAGCCCTCATTCGGTGAATTCGAGACTGGCCATGATCCGGTCCAGGACGGCCCTATTGAGCTCGTAGTCGCCGCCGTACTCGGTGCCGGTGAACGCCCACATCTTCCGACCCTCAGATGACTCGTCGAACCTCGCGAGGTACACGTACTGGAACGCTTCGGTCGGCTGGTCGACGTCCTTTGTCATCCCGGTCTCGTAGCGCCTCGCATCGATGCCGTCGAGTACGACATCCTCGCTGTACAGATCGACCCAGATGAATCCTATGGCGCCCTCGAACACGCTGATCTCGATGGCGATCTCTTCCGGCAGCGGACCGCCCTCGGTCGCTTCATAGAACGTCGGGCTGAACCATGAGCATGCGGGCACGTCGCCAATTGCCGTGTTGGTGTACCACGACTCCGGGAAGGTCACCATGTATCCCTCATCAACATTCGTGCAGGTGTCGGCCTCCGCGAACAGGGTATCGGCGTCCGCGCTCTCGAGAACGGTGAAGGGCAGGCCCGGCTTCGCCACGTACACCGGGTCTGGTCGTGGCCACTCCGGGTCGACTGGCGCGGGAGCGGGGCCAGGTGCTCGAACGGGGATGCGCTCCAGGGGCGCCGTGGCCCTGGTCGGCTGATAGACGAGGGCCAGCTCGTCATCGGCAGCGGCGCGCGGGATGGCGAACAGCAGGCACCCTTCGAACCGATCCTCGGGGACAGTGGCGCCAGGCCATTGGGACAGGCCCCGGCACTCTTGTCCGGGCGGCGCGAAGACCAACGTGCTCTCGGCGACTACCGATCCGGCGGAGTCCTGGACCGTCCAGTCGAACCCGCCCCAATCGGCCCCTTCCGGGACACGTTCGAGCTCGTAGATGATTGGGATCTCGATGAAGAAGTGCGAGTCGCTGCTCGGATCAGGGACGAGCCTGTACCCGCCGGCGTCCGGCCCTCGCTCGAGCGCAATCGTGCCGAATCCCTTGTCCATCCAGACCGCCGGAATGCGGGCGACGTCGCCTGGCTCGAGCAACGGACCTTGCGACAATTCGGCCGTGGGACCCGGAGTTGGCGTCGCTGCAGGAGAGAATGTTCGGGCTGGTGCTGATGTTGGTGCCGGCGACAGTTCGATTGCCTGCGAGGCAACCGGCGATGCCGTTGGTGGACCGATTGGCGGAGGCCGGTTGACCAGCAGTGCCAACGCGATGACGGCGGCCACGGCACCCACGGCCACGGCGGCCGGGAGGAAGGGCGCGAACCACGAGGCGCGCTGCTGAGGGACATCGGCGACGGCGTCCATCACCGATCCAACGAAGTCGAGCGGCGGCTCCACGCGCCCGCGATCCCGCAGGTAATCGGCGATCCGATCGTCGCTCACGACACGACCTCCGGCTCGGGATCGACCTCGGATGGACCGATGGCGGCGCGCAACACCCGCAGTCCGGCGTTCAGGCGCGACTTCGCGGTTCCGGCTCGCACGTCCAGCGCATCGGCGGCCTCGGCGATCGAATAGCCCATCGAGTAGTGCAGCGCGAGGATGGCCCGTTGGTCAGGGCTGAGCCGATCGAACGCCGGCTCGAGCAGCGCTCGGGCCTCGACGGCGCCGCGGAAATCGCGGCGCGCATCGGTCAGGTGATCAGCCAGGCCGTCATCGGCGTCGAGCGAGGCAGGACGGCCGCGGCGTGAGGCCGATCGGAGCCAGTTGCGGCATCGGTTCACGCAGATGCGGCGCAGCCAGGGGGCGAAGGCGTCGGGATCGCGCAGGCGGGGGAGCTGGGTCCAGGCGGCGGCGAAGGACTCCTGGGCAAGGTCCCGTGCATCGGCCTCGCCCACGATGGCAGCGGCCAATCGGTACGTCTCTGAGGCGTGTCGTTCCACGAGCACCCCGAATGCCTCCCGGTCGCCGGCTTGGGCGCGCCTGACGAGCTCCAAAGGGGACCCCTCCATCGGTTACACCTGTCCAGACACCGATGTGACGCGAACTGTTCGGCCTTCGTTGCGCGATTACGTGCGCTCCGGAACAAGCACGGCCGGAGTAGCGGGACGCAACCGCAGGCCACGCAACAGCTGGGCGTTGAAGGCCACGACGATCGTCGAGATGCTCATGACCAGCGCACCGACGCTCATCGGCAGGACGAAGCCCCATGGCGCGAGGATGCCGGCGGCAACGGGGATGGCGAGCGCGTTGTAGCCGGTGGCCCAGACCAGGTTCTGGATCATCTTGCTGAAGCTGGCCCGAGACAGCTCGATCGCGCCGGCCACGTCGCGCGGATCGTCGCGGACGAGCACGATCCCCGCCGACTCGATGGCCACATCGGTTCCTGCACCGATGGCGATCCCGACGTCGGCCTGCGCCAGCGCCGGGGCGTCGTTCACGCCGTCGCCGACCATGGCGACCCGGCGCCCGCCCAACTGGAAGCGCCGGACCGCATCGGCCTTGTCGGCAGGCAGCACCTGGGCTGCCACCTCGTCGATGCCGATGCGCTCCGCCACCGAATCCGCGACCGACTGCGCGTCGCCGGTGATCATCGCCACGCGCAGGCCCTTGTCGTGCAGCTGGCGCACGGCCTCGACCGATTCGGGCCGGATCTCGTCCTCGACGCTCACGGCGCCCAGGATCCTGCGGTCGGAGATGACGTGCAGCACGCTGCGGCCGGCGCCCGACCAGCCGTCGGTCACAGCGCTCAGCTCGTCCGGTGGCTCGAGCTCCAGCTCCTCGAGCAGGCGTGGACCGCCCACGTACGCATCGGTCCCATCGACCGATGCGCGCGCACCGCGCCCGGCCAGATTCTCGAAGGCCGTGGCGCCTGATGGGGTGATACCGCGCCCCGTCGCGCCGCGCAAGATCGCCCGCGCCAGTGGATGCTCGCTGTCCGACTCGACGGCGGCAGCGATCGAGAGGAGCTCGGCCTCGTCCACGCCTGAAGCGGCGCTGACTCCGGACAACACCGGCTCGCCGCGGGTGAGCGTCCCCGTCTTGTCGAAGATGACCGTGTCGAGGTCCTTGGCCCGTTCGAGTGCCAGGCGATCCTTCACGAGCAGCCCGTTCCGCGCGCCCAGGGTCGTGCTGATGGCGATCACCAGCGGAATCGCCAGTCCCAGGGCGTGCGGGCAGGCGATGACGAGCACCGTCGCCGTGCGGATGAGGCCCTCTTCCGGCTGGCCGATGACCGTCCAGATCACCAGCGTCAGCACGCCGGCGACGAGCGCCACGTAGAAGAGGAGTGCCGCCGCCCGGTCTGCCAGCGTCTGCGCTCGCGATGTCGACGACTGCGCCTGCTCGACGAGTCGCATGATCCCCGACAGAGCAGTCTCGTCACCGATGGCGGTCACGCGGACCCGCAGGCTGCCGCCGGCCGCAACGGTGCCTGCCACGACCGTGTCGCCCGGCTCCTTCGTCACCGGCAGGGATTCGCCGGTGATCATCGATTCGTCGACATCGGCCGTGCCATCGGTGACGGCTCCGTCGGCGGGCACGCGCCCGCCGGGACGGACGAGCACGACGTCATCGGTCTTCAATTCGCCGATGGGGACGGTCTCGGTGTCGGCATCGGTGATCCTTTCGGCTTCATCGGGCAGGAGCGCGGCCAGGGCCGAGAGGGCGCCCTGCGCCTGCATGATCGAGCGCATCTCGATCCAGTGGCCCAGGCTCATGACGGTGATGAGGGTCGCCAGCTCCCACCACACGTCGACCTCGAAGAGACCGAGCGTGGCCGCCCACGAGGTCACGAAGGCCACCACGATCGCCAGGCTGATGAGCGTCATCATCCCCGGCTGCCGGTTGCCGAGCTCGCTTCGGGCGCCGGTGAGGAAGACGCGGCCGCCGTACAGGAAGATGACCGTGCCCAGCACCGGCGGGATCCATTCCGATCCCGGGAAGGCCGGTGCCGTGTAGCCGAGCCACATCTGCACCTCCTCACTCCAGATGACGACCGGGATCGTCAGGACGAGGATGATCCAGAACTGACGCCGGAACGCCTCGGGATCGTGGCCGGCATGCTTGTCATGCGCTGCGCCCTGGGGCGCGTGCTGCTCGTGCGCCGCCGCCTGCGAGTGCGAGGAGTGGTCCATCTCGTGGTTCATCGAAGAGCCCATGATGACGCACGTTCTTCTGGCTGACCCTGCCGTCGTCGCGAGGCGCGACGCGGAGCGCCAGCAGAGGGGCTACGAGCCGTGGGCAGTGGGCGATCTGGACGACGTGATGCGCCATCGAACAGCGAGGATCGGCCTGTGGGTCGACACCTCAGCACAGACGCCGTCCGAGACGGTCGACGAGATCATCAGCCGCGCATCGGAGGCCCGCGTCAACCGCTGACCGTCGGGCCATGCCTCCGCGGCGTCCACGCTGTGAGCAATGTGTCGCCAGCCGCGCATTGTGGGGGAGAAGTGGGGCATCCGAATCGGACTCACGCTCATGCTGGTCGGATTCGAGGGGCAGCGCTCACGCAATGTCCCGCTG
>JBOGSW010000141.1:0-5426 GCA_050695815.1 Candidatus Limnocylindria bacterium
GTGCGGCGCGCACGCGGTTCCGGGTGAAGGTGGCCGCCGCCGGGACCGGTCCGCGCTCGCTGACGATGAGCGCCAGGTCCGGTCCAGGTCCCGATCGCAAGCCGGCGCGCACCGCCGCTGCGCGAAAGCCGGCGGGGGTTGTCACGCCGCCAGGGATTGAGCGCACGCTCATTGGTGTCACGGGTAGATGCCGAGCGCGCCGAGGCCCATCGTCTCGGGCAGGCCCAGCGCGGCGTTCATGTTCTGGACCGCCTGTCCAGCCGCCCCCTTGCCGAGGTTGTCGATGGCGGCGATCACCACGGCACGCCGCTCCGCTGTGCGCGCGGCGAAGACGAAGGCGTGGTTCGATCCGGATGCCAGCTTCGACGACGGCGGCTTCGCCATCGGGTGCACGAACGGCTCGTCGCGGTACGCGTCGTCGAGGATGCCGCGCAGCCCCGCGTCGTCGAGGTCGTCGGCAAGCGACAGGTAGCAGGTGGCGATGATGCCGCGCACCTGCGGGATGAGGTGGGGGACGAAGGTCAGCGCCACGTCGTCGGCGCCTGCGTCGGCAAGTCCCTGGGCGATCTCGGGCTGGTGCCGATGGCCGCCGACGCCGTATGCCTTCGTGCCCCCCTCGAGCTCGGTGTAGAGGAAGTCGGTGCCCGCGCCTCGGCCCGCGCCGCTGACGCCGGACTTGGCGTCGACGATGACGTCGCCGCGCAGGAGCCCGCATCGGGCGAACGGGGCCAGCGCGAGGAGCGCTGCGGTCGGGTAGCAGCCCGGATTGGCGATGAGGCGCGCGCCGGGCAGCCCGTCGCGGGCAAATTCGGTCAGGCCGTAGACCGCATCGGCCAGTGCTGCAGGAGCCGGATGCTCGAGGTTGTACCAGGTCGGATAGGCAGCGGGATCGCGGAGGCGCAGGTCGCTGCCGATGTCGATCACCGTGGTGCCGCCTTCGGCCAGCCGGACCGCCAGCTCGGCTGATGCCCCCGACGGCAGCGCCAGGAATGCCACGTCGATCCCCGGCTCAGGCGTGCCATCCACGAACTGCAGCCCGAGCGGTGCCAGGTGCGGGAACTCGTCGGCCGCTGGCGTGCCGCCCCGGCCGCGGGCGTAGAGCGCGTCGATCTCGACGCGCGGGTGTCCCGCCAGCAGGCGAACCAGCTCCGCGCCGGCATATCCGCTGGCGCCGACGATCGCGGCGTGGATGGGCTCGGTCATCGGTCTAGCATGCATGAAGTGTGCATGATGATGCAATCGGCGCCCATTCGTGGATTCGTAACTGATTCGGTTACGAATTGGTCTCCCCATCGGTGGAGACTGACAGATTCACTGAGCATTTAACCGTGACAAAGTCGTTGAGCATCAACATTCAACACATTCGGGCTTGACATCCGCGGTACGGTGCATGTCCATGCGAATTCTGCGCGCGCTGTGCGCCGACAAGTCGAAGCGGATGCGGTCCTGCCGGGAGGCACGGGCCTAGAGGCCGTCTTCGTTCGATCATCAACCGAACCGGGGCCTCCAGGCGGTGAGGCTCCGATGGCAGGACCGCGGTCAGCACGCTGACGGCGGTTTTTTTCGTACCCGGACCCCATCGCCCTCGCCCCACCACTCGCGAGGGACAACATGCACACAGTCATCTGCGGCGACGGACCGATGGGTCGCGCGCTGGCCGACGAGCTGACGGTGTCCGGGCATGGAGTCGTCGTCCTCGGACGCCCACCTGGCCCAGTCCACCCGGCATCGGCCTTCGACGGGGCCGATGTCGTCCACGAGTTCTCGGTCGCCGCGGCAGTGGCGGACAACACCCGGGCCGCGCTCGAGGGCGGCTGCCGCCGAATCGTGATCGGCACTACGGGCTGGACCGCCGAGCGCGATGGTGTCGACCGCCTGCTCACCGAGAACGGTGCCGCCGCGGTCGTGGCGCCGACCTTCAGCCCCGGGGCCGCGGTGCTGATGCGGCTTGCATCCGACGCCGCGGCCGCCCTCGGGCGCCTGGGCGGCTACGACCCGTACATCGTCGAGTGGCACCGAGCGGGAAAGCGGGACCGGCCATCGGGAACGGCCCTCGAGCTCGCACGGCGCCTGATCCGCGGCCATCCCGTCAAGCGTCGCATCGGCGCGGCTGCCGATGGGCCGGCTGACCCCGAAGCGTTGGAGGTGCTCAGCCTCCGCGCCGGCGCCGCGCCCGGGACGCACCTCGTCGGCTTCGATGCGACCGGCGAGACCCTTGAGCTGCGGCTGACGGCACGCGACCGCCGCTCGTACGCCTCCGGTGCTCGCCTCGCCGGCGACTGGCTGGCGGCAACGCACCGCGCCCCCGGCATCCATCCATTCGAATCGGTCATCGACGACCTCATCGCCACGCTCTCACCGGAAAGGATCCCCGCATGACCTCCATCACCGCACTGCCACCCCTTCGACCGGCCACGAATCGCCTGGCCGGCGTGATCACGGCCCTCGTCAGCCCGTTCCAGGCCGATGGCTCGCTCGACGAAGCCGCCTTTCGTCGCCTGCTCGCTCGCCAGGTGGCGGCGGGGGTGAGCGGCATCTCGCCGGTCGGCACCACCGGCGAGGCTCCCACCCTGAGCATCCAGGAGCGCGACCGGCTCATCGAACTCGCCGTCGAGGCCGCCAACGATGCGGGCAACGAACCACGCCCGACCGTCGTGGCCGGCACCGGCACGAACGACACCAGGGCCACCATCGAGGCCACGCGGCGCGCTGCGCGGCTCGGCGCGGACGTGGCCCTCGTCGTCGCGCCCTACTACAACCGGCCGAACCAGGCGATGCTGGAGGCGCACTTCCTCGCCATCGCCGAGGCCGGCGACCTGCCGGTCATCGTGTACAACGTGCCGGCCCGCACGGCCAGCAACGTGTCCGCCGATACGCTCCTGAGGCTCGCGGCGCACGAGCGGATCGTGGCCGTCAAGGAGGCATCGGGCGACCTCGATCAGATCGCGGTCATCGTCCGCGAGCGTCCGACCGGATTCGCGGTGCTCTCCGGCGACGACCTCTGGACGCTGCCGGTTCTCGCGCTCGGCGGAGACGGAGTCGTGTCCGTAGCCGCGAACGAGGTCCCTGATGCGATGGTCGAGCTGTGCGACGCGGCCGATCAGGGCGACTGGACCCGGGCCCGCGCCACGCACGAGCGGCTCATGCCGCTCTTCCGCGCCAACTTCGCCGGGGCGCCGAACCCCGCGCCGGTGAAGGCCGCCCTGGCGATGATGGAGCTGATCGAGGATCGCCTGCGTCAGCCGCTGCTCTCGCTCGACGAGGCGGCCCGACCGCGGCTGGCGGCGGCACTCCAGCAGGCCGGACTGGCCGTTCCCGGGGCGCTGTCCGCGGTGGAGGCGTGAGCACAGAGCTGCTGACCGATCTCGAGACCGGACGCCTGCGAGCCGCAATCCCGGACCCTGGCGTGCCCGGGGGCTGGCGCGTCGAGGCATCGGTGAAGTCGGCGATCCTGGACCTCTTCCGGGACCGGCGGGTGCGCTCCTACGGGCCCGACGAGGCCTTCGACTTCGTCGATCGTGCCGCCCTGCCGCCGCGGACGGCGCCAGGCGACGGCCTTCGGATCGTGCCGGGTGGGACCAGCCTGCGGGCCGGCACCTTCATCAGCGAGAACGTGGTGATCATGCCGCCGTCGTACGTCAACATCGGTGCCTGGATCGGTGAGGGCTCGATGATCGATTCGCACGTGTTGGTCGGCAGCTGCGCCCAGATCGGGGCCAGGGTGCACCTGTCGGCTGGCGTGATCATCGGCGGCGTGCTGGAGCCTCCAGGCGCGCGCCCCGTGATCGTCGAGGACGACGCGTTCATCGGTGCCGGCAGCCGCCTGCTGGAGGGCGTCGTCGTGCAGGAGCGGGCGGTGCTGGGCGCAGGAGTGGTCCTGACCGGCACGAGCCGCCTGTACGACCTCGTCGAGGAACGCGTCCTGACGGGCACCGTGGAGGAGCCGCTGGTCGTCCCGCGTGGCGCGGTCGTCATCCCGGGTACGCGCGACCTCGACGGCGCATTCGCGACCCGCCACGGGCTGGCTGCGGCGACCGCCATCATCGTGAAGCTGCGGGATCCGAGCACTGATGCGCGCACCGCCCTCGAGGGGGCGCTGCGATGATCGATCCCGAGCTTCTCGTATCGGCGGCTGAGGAGCACGGCACGCCGCTGTTCGTGTACGACCTCGATGCGGTGGCGGATCGGTTTCAGGCGTTGCGCGAGGCCCTGCCGCCGAGAGTCGACGTGGCGTACGCGGTCAAGGCCAATCCCGCGGCCGAGGTGCTCCACCGGGTCGCGGAGCTCGGTCTCGGGGCCGACGTGGCGTCCGGCGGCGAGCTGTCGGCGGTGTGCCGGGCGGGCTTCGATCCGGAACGAGTCGTCTTCACCGGCCCCGGGAAGCGGGATGCGGAGCTGGATGCCGCAGCCGAGCTGCCCCTGCGCGCGGTGACCGTCGAGTCGCTCGGCGAGATGGAGCGCCTGCGGCTGGCGGCCCGCCGAGCGGGGTCCCGCGTCCGGGTGATGGTTCGCGCCGCCGGCACCGATCGAGGGACGAACGTCATCGGCGCCGGCAACGGTCGCTTCGGGATGCGATGGGTGGATCTCGTCGAGGCCGCTCGCATCGCCGACGGCACTCCGGAGCTCGAGCTGGTCGGCATGCATCGGTTCGAGGCCTCCAACGTCCTCGACGCGGACGACCTGCTAGGTGCCGCCCGCGTGACGGTCGAGATGGCGTCGCGCCTGGGCCGAGAGGTCGGTGTCAACCTGGACATGGTCGATCTGGGTGGCGGCCTCGGAATTCCGTACCGCGACGACGACCGACCGATCGACCTGGCCGTCCTCGGCGCAGGGCTGGGCCGCCTCCTGGAGGACCTGGACCGCGACCCGCACGTCGCCGGCGCACGCCTCCTCCTCGAGCCGGGTCGGTACCTGGTCGGCCCGACTGGCGTCTACCTGGCGCGGGTGATCGACGTCAAAACCAGCGCCTTCGGACGGGTCGCGACCATCGACGGCGGAATCCACCATCTGCTGCGACCGGCACTGGTCGGGCAGCCCCATCGCATCCGCCTGCTCGAGACCGATGCCGCCGAGCGGCCGATCGAATCAGTCACGGTCGGCGGCCCGCTCTGTACGTCGCTCGATGTCTTCGCGCGGCAGATCGATCTGCCGGCGCTGGAACCCGGTGATCTCGTTGCCATCCTCGACGCCGGAGCGTACGGCTTCACCGAATCGATGCCGTTCTTCCTGTCGCACCCCCTTCCCGCCGAGGTGGCGATCTCCGGAGGTGGCTAGCGCGCCACGCGGTAGCGGAGGAAGTCGACTCTCGACCTGAAGGTGCGGGTCTCGACGAGTTCGAGATCCACCCGGCGCTCGCGCTGGGGAAAGAATGGAATGCCACCGCCGACCAGCACCGGGTAGACCATGGCCCGATACTCGTCGATGAG
>JBOGSW010000142.1:0-11806 GCA_050695815.1 Candidatus Limnocylindria bacterium
CCCGGCTTCACAACCGCGCTCCTGCTCCTCGCGGTCGGGCCGCTCGTTGCCGTCGTGCTCAGCCGGGGCGACGACGGGGGCGGGCCGGTATCGTAGGCCGATGGAGCAGGTCAGGCGTCCCGTGGCAGTCGTGTTCGACCTGGATGGAACCCTGGTCGACACGGTGCCGGCGCGCATCGCGTCGTGGCGGGATGCGCTCGACGAGGCCGGGATCCCCCATGCGTCCGACGCGCTCGGGCGCCGATGATCGGGATGGACGGCAAGCGCCTCGCCTTCGAGGCGGGCAGTGCGGCCGGGGCGGAGGTCGACGACGCTCGCGCGGAGGAGATCGATCGGCGCGCCGGCATGCTCTTCGATCGCTACAACACCCGTCCCCGCGCGCTGCCCGGAGCGCATGACCTGCTCGCCTCACTCGACGAAACGGGGGTCGCCTGGGCCATCGCCACCTCGTCGCGGGCCGAGCAGGTGGCCGCATCGATCGCGGCCCTCGACCTCTCGCATCCACCGCGGATCGTCGACGGCAGCCGCGTCGCGCACGCCAAGCCCGCCCCGGACCTCCTCCTGCTGGCCGCCGATGAGCTGCGTGTCGATCCCCACGCCACGTGGTACGTCGGCGATTCCGCCTGGGACATGCGGGCGGCCGTGGCGGCCGGGATGGTCCCGATCGCGGTGACGTCGGGTGCCGCCGTCGGAGCGTCCGACCTGCGCGAGGCCGGCGCCGCCGTGGTGGTCGAGACGCTCGAGCAGCTGCAGCTTCCGGACTGACCGATGCCGCTCGAGGAGTATCGGCGCAAGCGCGACTTCGACCGCACGCCGGAGCCGGCGCCCAGCGACCTCGTCGAGCGCAGCGGCCGGTATACGGTCCAGCGCCATCGGGCCACCGCGCTGCACTACGACTTCCGCCTCGAGATCGGCGGCGTGCTCGTCAGCTGGGCCGTGCCGAAGGGTCCGACGCTCGACCCCGCAGAGCGCCGGCTGGCCATGCGCACCGAGGACCACCCGATCGAGTACCTCGATTTCGAGGGCACGATCCCGGCGGGCGAGTACGGCGCGGGCGACGTCATCGTGTGGGACTGGGGCGTGTTCGAGCCGGAATCGGAGACCCCCGACCCGGCGGCGGCCGTTCGCAAGGGCGAGATCAAGTTCGAGCTGCACGGAGAGAAGTTGCACGGCCGGTTCACGATCGTGCGGACCGATCGGCGCGGCTCGTCCGACGATGGGCGCGAGCGCTGGCTCCTCATCAAGAAGCGCGACGAGCACGCGACGGACGGCTGGAACGCCGAGGCACATCCCGAAAGCGCGCGGACCGGTCGCACGAACGACGAGGTCGTCGACGGCATCGAGCCGCGGTTCGAGGCCGATCCACCGATCCCGGTCGACGAGGTCGACCTGTCCGCTGCGCGCGATGAGCCGATGCCGGCCTTCATCCCGCCGATGGGCGCCACGCTTGCCACGAAGCCGTTCTCCGACCCGGACTGGCTCTTCGAGATCAAGTGGGACGGCTATCGCGTGCAGGCGGTGGTGCGCGACGGCCGGGCGAAGGTCTGGACGCGCAACCAGCAGGATGCGGGGACCTACTTCCCGGCCCTCGCCGGCCCGGCACCGTGGATCGACGCGCGCGATGCGATCGTCGATGGCGAGGTGGTCGCGATCGACGAGGAGGGCCGGCCGCGCTTCAGCCTGCTCCAGGATCGCACGGGAATCCATACCGGGCGGCGCGCCGGATCGGGCAAGCCCGGGACGCCGGCGCCGATCCTGTACCAGGTCTTCGACCTGCTCCATCTCGAGGGTCGATCGCTGCTGGCGGTGCCGCTCGAGGAGCGCAAGCGGCTCCTGCGCACGCGCCTGCGACCGCACCCGCTGGTGCGGTATGCGGGCCACGTGGATACCGACGGCGAGGCCTTCTTCGAGGCCGCCCGCGGGCGCGAGCTGGAGGGCATCGTCGCCAAGCTGCGCCGCTCGCCGTACGAGCCGGGACGCCGTTCCCGCAGCTGGCTCAAGGTGAAGGTGCGCCCCGAGCAGGAGGTGGTCGTGGTCGGCTGGCTCGACGGGCAGGGGAGCCACCGCGACCTCGGATCGCTCATCGTTGCGGTCCGCTCAGGCGACCGCTGGGCGCACGCGGGCCAGGTCGGCTCCGGGATCGATACACGCATGCGTCGCGAACTTCGCGCCCGTCTTGATGAGATCGTCCGCGCCGACCCGCCTGTGGAGCCGGCGCCGAAGCTGAAGGGCGCCCACTGGGTCGAGCCTCGCATCGTGGTGCGCGTCGAGTTCGCGGATTGGACTGCCGACGACCTGCTGCGGCAGGCAGCGTTCAAGGGGCTCGAGGAGGGGCGCGATCCGCGCGCGGTGCGTCGTGAGCGCGCGGTCGACAGCATGGCCGCAGTCGTGCAGGCTGAGCGAACCGTGCCAGATGACGCAGCCAGCACCTCGTCGGCGCGCGCCGCCCTCGCCGCCCTCGACGCGATCGAGGGCGAGGGTGCCTGGACGGTCGACGGGCGCGAGATCAGGGTGACCAACCTCGACAAGGTGCTGGCGCCCGGCCGTGATGGCGTCGATCCGGTCACGAAGCGCGATCTGCTGCGCTACTACGTGGCCGTCGCGCCGTCGATGATTCCATACCTGGTCGGCCACGGGCTGACCGTCCAGCGCTTCCCCAACGGATCCGACCAGAAGGGCTTCTGGCAGAAGGACCTGCCGAAGCACGCGCCCGACTGGGTCGAGCGCTGGACCTACCATCACCGCGCCGAAGGTCCGAAGACCTACCCCGTCGTCGACAGCGCGGCGACGCTCGCGTGGCTGGGACAGGAGGCGGCGCTCGAGCTCCATCCGTGGACGAGCCGGACCGATGCGCCCGATCGGCCGGCGTACGCCCTGATCGACATCGACCCCGGCCCGGACACGGCCTGGGAGGAGGTGCTCGTGCTGGCGCGTCTCTACCGCGCCGCCCTCGACCACCTCGGCGTCCGCGCGCATCCGAAGGTGACCGGGAAGCGTGGGATCCAGATCTGGATCGGCATCGGGCGCGGTCCGGGCTTCGACGACACCCGCGACTGGGTCGAGGGGCTCTCGAGGGCCATCGGGGCCACCGTGCCGGATCTCGTCAGCTGGGAGTGGGCGAAGCGCGCGCGGAAGGGCAAGGCGCGACTCGACTTCACCCAGAACGCGATCAACAAGACCCTCGTCGCGCCGTACAGCCCTCGCCCGGCGCCGGGGGCTCCCGTGAGCGTGCCGATCAGCTGGGATGAGCTCGACGACCCCGAGCTCCTCCCGGACCGATGGACGATCCGCGATGTGCCCGACCGAATCGGCAAGCTGGGCGACCCGTTCGCGGCCGTCCTGGCCGATGCGCAGGAGCTGCCCCCCCTGGGTTGACTCATCGCGTCCGGCGAAGCGTCGCGATTCACACGAGGCGTGCGTTACGCGTCTCGAAGCGTCTCGAAGCGGCTCGAACCGCTCGGATTCACACGAGGCGTGCGTTGTGGTCCCTGGATCCCGCCTGGACCCTCCGGATTCACAGGAAGCGCGAATCCGGACGTTTCAGCGCCGGTGGTTGCGCCCAACGGTTGCCTGGCCTGAATCGCGATCGCCCGCCGCGGCTCCGGCTCCGTTTGCACCCGATGACGGTAAACGCCATGCAAGGGCTGATACGGGCCGTTGGATGACCGCCAGCGTCAGCCGATGCAACAGACAGCCAGGTTCGACCCGAATCCGGCCGGATCTTGTCCGTTACCTCCGCCCGGTGAAATGGCGGCCACGGGTGCGCTCGCGAGCGCTCGCAGCCGCTCGAGTCGAGGGGTCAGTCGGCGAGCGGGTCGCCGATGACCGTGGCCACGATGGCGTACTCGCCGTCGAAGCCCGAGACCTCGGGGTCGTCCGTGGAGACGGCCGCATCGGTCGATTCGAGCTCGTCGATCGCGACGATCGTGCCGGTGATATCGACCACCCGATCGACCTGGATCTCCTTCTCGATCTCGGCGTCCGGGGTGAGCACGACAAGCAGGTTGCCCTCGACCATGGTGCCGCTGATCACGAAGGCGGTCTCCTCGACGAGGACCTCCTCGACGTTCTCGGCGATCGTGACCTCGTCGCCGCCGGCGAACGAGGCCGGATCGGTCAGGACGTCGTCGATGTCGACGCGACCGGTCGGCTCGCCGATCTCGTCCGACGGATCGTCGCTCGCTAGGTCGAGGGAGCCGGAGGCCCCCGGCGTCATCGGTTCGGAGCTCATCGGTTCGGAGCTCATCGGAGCGGTCGTAGCATCGTTGGACTCGTTGCCACCGCCCGTCCCTGCCGGCGCGCACGCCGCGAGAACGAGCGCGAGGATAGGTAGGATGAGTAGGATGACCGGTGCTCGGCGCATCGGGTGCATGAAGAACCACCTTTCGATCAGGATCGCTTGGGATCGGATTCGCACC
The DNA here is from genome assembly GCA_050695815.1 of Candidatus Limnocylindria bacterium. Classification (GTDB taxonomy): domain Bacteria; phylum Chloroflexota; class Limnocylindria; order QHBO01; family QHBO01; genus JACDBZ01. Next base: position 4,419 of record JBOGSW010000142.1, read on the forward strand.
CATCCGGCGCAGACCGCGTGCCGCTCCGGCGCGATGGCCTCTCAACGCGAAGAATTCTTCATCGACGGTCATCGGCGGCTTCATGCAAGGGCCGCGCGGGCGTCGACGAGCGTCCTGGGCTACCATGATCGGGATGATCTCTTCGCTGCTCTCCGTCACCCCGGACGCGCGCTCAAAGATCGACGGCGTCCGCAGCTTCAACGACTTTCCCGATGCGGTGCTGCGCGTGCGCGTCCTCGCAAAGGAGGGCCGCCGCTTCCGCTACGAGATCGCGCTCGAGGACCCGGCTGAGCGCGCCGAGGGCGACCTCGCCATAGAGACCGATGGCCTGACGGTCGTGGTGGATCCTGCGAGTGCCACCGACCTCACCGGTGCGACGATCGACCTCGATCAGGCCGTCACCGGTGGGGGACTGCGCATCGACAACCCAAACGAGGGCTGGCAGGATCCGGTCGCGCGGGCCGTGCAGGACGTGATCGACCGTCAGATCAACCCGGGCGTCGGGTCACATGGTGGGATGGTGACGCTCGTCGACGTGAAGGACGGAACCGCCTACCTGCAGTTCGGTGGCGGCTGCCAGGGATGCGCCGCCGTGGACGTAACACTCAAGCAGGGCGTCGAGACCGCCATCCGCGCGGCTGTGCCGTCGATCTCGGCGATCGTGGACGCCACGGATCACGAGGCAGGCGCCAACCCCTACTACCAGCACGGGCACTAGCAGCACGGGCACTGGGGCCGATCGCCGTCGCCCGCGACGGCGGGCGGGATGCTCCGTTAGCGGAGTCGCGGGAAGTCGCCGCCGCCTGAGGCGGCCATGACGGCCGAAGCGATGCTGAGGATGCTCAGCGCCGCGCCGGTCCCGGCGACCACGAGGGAACGAAGGATTCGCTTCGTACGCATCGGTTCTGCTCCTGGTAGATGCGGTCTTTAAATCGACCGTGGAATCTACCGTCCCGCCATTCGGACCAGTGGGCAATGACCCGTCGGTCCCGGTCCGTCGCGGAGTGGGGTACTTTCGGTGAGGGTCAACGTCAAGTCACGCTTGCCAGCGGGTGTAGACTGCCGCCATGCCACGGACCAGGACGAGTGCCCGAGCCACCGAGAAGGACCGTGAGCTCGCCCGACGCATCGGCCAGCGCATCCGCGAGGCACGGCATCGAGCGGGTCTCACCCAGCAACAGCTCGCCGGGGAGCGCTACACGAAGGCGTACGTCAGCGCGCTCGAGACGGGCATCGCGCGACCGTCGATGGTCGCGCTGTCCTATCTCTCGGAACGCCTGAACCTTCCCGCCAGCCACTTCATCGACCAGGCGCACCCGGCCTGGACGCGCCTGGAGGTGGACATGCGCCTCGCCTCGGGTGAGTGGCAGGCGGCCGCCGACGGCTACCGCGCCCTGCTCGACGACGGGGTCACCGAGGACTCGGTGCGCGCCGACCTCCTGCGTGGGATGGCCGAAGCGCTGGCGCGGCTCGACCGGGGCAAGGAGACGATCGCGGCGGCCTCCGAGGCGTCACGCCTGTACGAGTCGGCGGGACGAGAGGCGGATGCTGCCCTGGCGCGCTACTGGCTCGCCTATGGCCTCTACCAGTCTGACAATGAGCCCGATGCGCGCAGTGTCCTCACCGCGCTGCTGGAGCAGGTGCGCGCCGGGTTGGCCGTGGAGCCCGATTTCGAGATGCGCCTGCTCACCTCCCTCGCCGCGGTGGAGTCGCATACCGGTCAGGCGTCCCGGGCGCTCTCGTATCTCGAGGAGGCCCGAGGCCTGGCCGCAGACCTCGACGATCGGCGGCGTGCCGCGTTCCTCTTCAACCTGGCTGTCGGGTACCGCGAGGTGGGCGACTTCGAGGCCGCCATCCGGGCCGGCACGCAGGGGATGGCGCTCTATCGTGCGGCCGGGGCGATCTTCGAATCGGCGCGCATCGAGAACGATCTCGCGCTCGCGTACCTGGCGACCGGCCAGGTCGAGCGGGCCCGGGAGCTCGCCGCGGATGCGCGGCGCCAGATCGAGCAGACCGGCGACGAGCGCTGGCTGGCGTCCGTGTCCGACACGGAAGCGCAGATCGCCCTCGCCGCCGGCGACGTGGAAGCGGCCCTGCGGCTCGCCGCCTCCGCGCGAGAGCTCGCCGGACGTGTCGGCAACGAGTACGTGCACCTGGTGGCGATGATCACCGAGGCCCGCGCCCTTCGCCAGGGGGGCCGCACATCCGAGGCCGAGGAGCGCTTCGCCGAGGCCGCCGCGGCGGCGCGTGCCAGCCGGGTTCCGCATCGGCTGCGTGAGGTGCTCCGCGAGTGGGCGGGGCTCCGCGCCGAGGCCGGCGATCACCGCGGCGCGTATGAGCTCACGAACGAGGCGCTCACGGTCAATTAAGTGTTGACAGGTGCGGTACGCCACCGTACGCTGCCGCTGACGAGTCGGATGGGCACGCCGGCTTGCACGATGGGATCGGAGATGGGGCACGTCTCCGATCCCGTTTCGCATCTCGGGAGGTTGTCTCAGGAGGTCGCGGGTGACTCCTCGACCGGGCTCACGAGCTCGAAGGATCCTTCGGCCAGTGGCGCCCCGGTCGGCTCGGCGTAGATCCTCATCAGGTATTCGCCCGCACCGAACACCTCGAACAGGTTGTCCGCCGGGACGGTGAACGCGATGACGCTCGGGTCGGGCAGCTCCTGCTCCCCATCCTCGATCGTCTGCACCATTCCCGGGTCACCGCCGCCGGTACGCTCGACCTCGACGTAGACGACTGCCGGTGGCGTGCCCTCGGTGCGCACCGAGTACACGAACGAGTCGCCGCTCGCGAATCGATCGGTGCGTGCCGCATCGGCCACCTCGCCACTCGTAGCATCGAGCGCCGTGCCGAAGTGGATCTCGAGGGCGGCGACGCCGCTGGCGGATGGCGACGTTCCGGGCACGACCCCCGTCCCGTCACCGCCGAGGACGCGAACGACGACGGCGATGCCACCGATGAGGAGCGCGGCGACCACCCAACCGCCGATACGGCGTGCCCGCGGCGAGAGGTTGAACCGGCCCTCCTCGGTCGGGCGGCGGGCCATCGGCCGTTCGCGCATCGATCGGAAGCGCTGGCGCATCTACCGGACTCGGACGGGAGGAGCGGTGGTGCCCATCTGCACCGTCAACTCTACCCGCTCGGCAGCGGGTACGATGGGCTCGATGACACGTCGCCTCTTCATCTTCGACGCCCCCGATCGGTTCGTTGCCGGCACGGTCGGCGAGCCCGGTGATCGAAGCTTCTTTCTCCAGGCTCGCAAGGGCGGAGCCGTCGTGAGCGTCGCGCTGGAGAAGGTCCAGGTCGCCGCCCTGGCCGAGCGGCTCGACGATCTGCTCGAAGCGGTCGAAGCGACCGCGTCCACGCCCAGCGATGACGACGGCGCCCTCGAGGAACCGATCGTCGAGCTCTTCCGCGTCGGGGCGATGGCACTGGCATGGGACGCCGGCAGCGACGCGGTCGTGATCGAGGCCCAGACCCCGACCGAGGACGGCGACTACGTCGAGTTGCCTGACGAGGCCGATGAGGGACCGGATCTGCTCCGCGTTCGCATCGACGCCCCGACCGCGCGCGGCTTCGTCCGTCGTGCCGAGGCGCTGCTGACCGCCGGCCGGCCGTCGTGCCCGTTCTGCGGCCAACCGCTGGATCCGCAGGGCCACTTCTGCCCGCAGACGAACGGGCACCTCAACTAGGTGGACGATCCAGCCCTCGATCCGCCGCTTCGCGTCGACTGGCTGGCGGTCGATGCGCTGAGGGATGGCCGACCGGGACGCCTCGGGTTGACCTCACTGCCCGGCAAGCACGGTCCCTCCATGCGCTATCCCGGGCGCGTCTACCGCCGCGATCTCGATCGAGACCTGGTCACGCTTTATGACGCCGGCGTGCGCCACCTCATGCTGCTGGTCGACGACGACGAGCTCGCTAGATGGGGCGATCCGACGATCGTGGCTCGGGCCGCGGAGCTGGGCGTGACGATCGAGCGTCGCCCGCTGGCGGATGGCACCGCACCCGGCACGCCGGGGGAGATGGACGCCATGCTGTCGGCGCTGAGCGCCGCGCGCGTGGCGGGCGACGTGGCGGTCGCCTGCATGGGCGGTGTCGGTCGAACGGGCATGGTCGCGGCGTGCGCACTCGTCGATGCGGGCTGGTCGGCGGAAGCGGCGATCGAGCGCGTGCGGGCCGTTCGACATCCGACGGCGGTCGAGACGAACGAGCAGGTCATGTTCGTCAACTCCTACGAAGGTCACGTTGCCGAGCGCCGAGAGCGATCCGCTAAGGTGTCGCCGTGAACGAGAGATGGGTCTGCAAGCGCTGCTTTGCGGACAACGAAGAGGGAGGGGCCGCCTGCGCGCGCTGCGGGCTGGCTCGCGGGGCCGAAGCGACGGATGTCGATCAGACCGCGTGGGCGGCGCAGACGGGTCGGGTCGTGGTCGCCGAGCAGCCGCTCTGGCGGAAGCTCATCGGGTTCTGGTGGGTCCCGGTCGTCGGGGTGGCACTTCTCATCGGCTATCTGCAGACGGCTCAGCGCGGCGACGACGGCGCGCTGACCACCGCCGGCACTGTCGATGTGCAGGAGCTGCAGGTCGGTGACTGCTTCGACTCCGAGGAGGAGGAGGAGATCGCGGAGGTCGATGGCATCCCGTGCACGGAGCCGCACACCTTCGAGGTGTTTGCCGAGGGCACCTACGGTGGGGCCGGCGATCCGTATCTAACCGATGCAGAGTGGGACATCGCCTTCACGGCGGTGTGCGAGCGCGAGTTCGAGCCGTACGTCGGCGCGCCGTGGGCGATCTCCGAGATCTTCGCCAGCATGCTCACGCCGTCCGCGGAGTCCTGGGAGGAAGGCGATCGGGAGGTCACCTGCGTCCTGTTCGACCCGAAAGGCGAATCGCTCACCGAGTACGAGGCGCTCACCACCTCTCTCAGGGGCGCTGCTCGCTGAGGCGACCCGGACCGGAACGCCTCATCGCGCTGCTGCTGGTGTGCGGCGCGGTCGCCGGGGTGATCGTCCTGGCGGCCCTGGTGGCCGATACAGGATCTGTACCCGCAGGCACGCCATCGGAAGGCGGGACGGGACCGATCGGCGACGCGGTCGCCGCCACGGTGCTCCTGATCGTTGACGGTGACACGATCGGCGTCGAGATCGATGGCCGCACGGAGCGCGTGCGGTACGTCGGCGTCGATGCGCCGGAGCTCGCCCGCGACGGGACCCCGGCAGAGTGTGGCGGCGGCGAGGCCACCGAGGCGAACGAGCGCCTCGTGGCCGGCGCCGAGCTCATCCTCGAGCGCGACGTGAGCGATCGCGATCGGTTCGGCCGACTGTTGCGACATCCCTGGGTTGCATCGGGAGATGCCTGGGTGCTCATCAGCGAGGAGCTCGTGGCGTCCGGCGCCATCGAGGCTCGGTCCTATCCGCCGGACACCGGACGGGACGACCAGCTCGATGCCGCCGAGCGGACGGCGCGCGCCGCCGACGCCGGCATCTGGGGCGGCTGTTAGGCGCGCGCCTGCTCCGCGGCCATCTCCACGAACTGGCAGAGCGCGTTGGCCAGCCGCATCTGCTCTGGCGTGCGTGCCCGCACGCGAAGGAGCGCCGGCTCGGCGACGACCACCGCGATGCATCGGGCCCTCGAGGTCGCGACATTGAGGCGGTTGCGCGAGTAGAGGAAGCTCATCCCGCGCGGCGCATCCTCGGGGGAGCTGCTCGTCATCGAGTAGATGCTGACCGGCGCCTCCTGGCCCTGGAACTTGTCGACCGTCCCGACCCGCGCCCCGGGCGGCAGCAGCGCAGCGATGGCGCCGACCTGCGCGTTGTACGGCGCCACCACGAGCACATCGTCATAGCCGAGCGCATGCTGCTCGAGGTCCTTGTCGATCCAGGACGAGCCACTCTCCACGAGCGCGGTGACCAATCCCGCCACCTGGCGCGCCTCGTTTCTCGAGAGACTGTCGGCGCCGACGTGGTCTGCCGGGATGAGGCGCAGTCCGGCGCCCCGCATCGGCTCCGGACCTTGGAGGCGCTGGTTCGACAGATTCTCGCGTGACGCGAGCCGGCCCTCGTAGAACCCCTCCGAGGTGAACCTCGTCACGTCCGGATGCAGGCGCCAGGTGTGCTCGAGGAAGAGCCCGAGGTGATCCGGCATGGCGTCGTGGTCGCCGAGCAGGTGCCCCAGGGCGGAACGGTCCGCCCCGGGCGGATGCGAGCCCTGGAGCGGTTGGTCCAGCTGCTGCGGGTCGCCGAGCAGCACGATCGAGCGGGCCGACCCGGCCATCGCCAGCACGTTCGCCAGCGACATCTGCCCGGCCTCGTCCACGAAGAGCATGTCGAGGAGGCCGTCGCTCTTGCCCGATGCCCACAGCCAGGCCGTGCCGGCCGCCACGTCGAACTCGTCGTTGGCGATGCCGTCCCGCGCTCGGGCATTGTCCTTCGTGATCGTCACGCGCTCGTCGTCGACCGCCTGATGTTCCTCGGTCACCTTCTGGATCGCGCGGATCGGGACGCCAGCCTCGGCAGCGGCGTCCTCGACGTGGCGCAGGAAGTTGCCGATCACCTTGTGGCTGTTGGCGCTGATCCCGACCTTCTTTCCGCTCGCGACGCTCTGCACGATCATGCGGGCGCCGGTGTACGTCTTGCCCGACCCCGGCGGTCCCTGGATCGCGAGCGTGCCACGGTCCAGGCGCTCGACGAGCCTGCGGGCGGAGTCGAGGTCGTCCTCGCCGTCGAGGCGGAGGGAATCGCCCGATGCCTGCCCGCTGCGTGGGGCTCGGCGCAAGAGCAGGTCGCGAGCTGCCCGCCATGCGCCGGGGGCGTCGATCCCATGCTCAGCGACCCACTCGCCGAGCCGCAGCAGCGCCTCCCGCTGCTCGATGTCGCGGAAGGTGTCGAGCGGAACGATCGCCTCGGGGTGGCGCGGCTCCTCGTCGAAGTACCAGCCCAGGTCAAGCGTGCCCTTCACGTCGTCGATCGCCATCAGCAGCCCCCGGACCTTCCACGTGCTCCACTTCTCGTCGGGATGCTGCTGCTGCAGCCGCGGGTCGTACAGGTCGCGGCCCGAGCCGAGGTCGTAGTCCTGGGCCGGAAACGCGTAGCGCCACAGCTGTCGCGGCTTCGCCCGCGGGCCCGTCCTGAACGGCTCGCCGATCGGCCCGACGACCTCGATCGAGCCGAGCGCTCCCTTGTCCGCCGTCAGATCGGTCGAGTCGAGCCCCATGCGGCGGAAGAAGTCCCAGTAGGCGGCCTTCTTCTCGCGCCGATGCCACGACAGCAGCTGGGCGAGCAGCCAGCGCGCTGCCTCCTCATCGTCGCGCTCGCCAGGGTCGGCAGAGATGCCGGCCGTCAGCGCATCGGCCACCTCCTGGACCCGAGCATCGGCGGCTGCGAG
>JBOGSW010000143.1:0-14041 GCA_050695815.1 Candidatus Limnocylindria bacterium
GACCAGGGCGGCCGCCAGGTCGCGGCCGTTGGGCGTCGCCGGCGCCAGCAGCGCCAGCCCCGCGTCGCGGGCAGCGGCGATCGCGGCCGGGGCGTAGGTGATGGCCGGGCGGTCCTCGTCACCGAGGACGATCGCGCGCGCGGCGCCGTGCGCGCCCAGGCCTGCTGCACCCGACGCGGCGCCTGAACCGTAGGCCAGGGCCACGGCCGATCCGCCGGACTGCGATGCCAGCTCGGCGGCGCCGGTGGCGAGCTCGAGGGCCGATCGGGCCGGCTCGCCGGCGGCAAACTCGGCGAGGAAGAGGATGTCGTTGCTCATCGGTCTCAAATCAGCTTTCGTGCAGCGAGCCAGTCGGCGATCTTCGTGGCCGCCTCGGCGGCCGGCAGGTCCTCGATCCGCTCGGTCGGCGGCTTCTCCTCCGGCGGTCGGGCATCGGTCACGCGCGTGAGCGCACCGCCCGACAGCTCGTCGGCGGACAGGCCCAGGTCGCTGAGCGCCCAGGTCTGGAGCGGCTTGCGCTTGGCGGCCATGATCCCCTTCAGGCTGGCGTAGCGAGGCTCGCCCACCTGGTCGGTCACCGACGCGACGACCGGCAGCGGCGCGCTGATCCAGTCGAAGCCGTTGGCCGACAGCCGCCGCACTCGCGCCGTGCCATCTGCCACTACGAGCTCGGAGCCGTAGGAGAGGAGCGGCAGGTCGCGCATGGCGGCCACCGCACCGGGGACGAGCGAGCCGCGCGCGTCATCGGAGGCCATGCCCATCAGGGCCACGTCGGGTGCGAGCTTGTCGAGCGCCGCCGCCAGCACGCGAGCCGTGGCCCACTCGTCGGCGCCGGCCAGCGCCGGATCGGTGACCAGCACGGCGTCGTCGCCGCCCATGGCCAGCGCGCGGCGCAGCGCCTCGGACGCCTGCTCGGGGCCCATGGAGAGGTAGGTGACGGCATCGGCGGAACCGTCATCGGCCAGGCGCAGCGCCTGCTCGATGGCGTACTCGTCGAGCGGGTTGATGATGGCCTCGACGCCGTTCCGGTCGAGGGTCAGGTCATCGGTGTAGCGCTTGTCGGCGCCGGTGGCCGGGACCTGCTTGATACAGACGACGATCTTCACGATCCGCTTGCTCTGCTCCCTATCTACGTGCCCCGCTTCGCGACGCCGGCCCGCTCCAGGAGCTGGCGCGCCACGATGAGGCGCTGGATCTGCTGTGTCCCCTCGTAGAGCTGCGTGATCTTCGCGTCGCGCATCATGCGCTCCACGGGGTACTCGGTGATATAGCCGTATCCGCCCAAGACCTGGACGGCATCGGTCGTGACCCTCATGGCCGTGTCGCCCGCGATGAGCTTGGCGCCCGACGTCCAGTACGGCAGGTCCGGTGCGTTCGCATCCACCCGTGCCGCGGCGGCGTAGGTCAGCTGCCGGGCGGCCTCGGTCTGCGATGCCATGTCCGCCAGCATCCACTGCATACCCTGGAAGTCGACCACGCGCTCCCCGAACTGGGTTCGATCGGCAGCGTACGAGACCGATGCGTCCAACGCCCCCTGCGCGATCCCCACCGCCTGCGCCGCAATCCCCAACCGCGACCGATCGAGGGTCTCCATGGCGATCTTGAAGCCCTCGCCGTCGGAGCCGATGCGGTTGGCTGCGGGCACCCTGACGTCGTCGAACGTCAGCTCCGCGGTCGGCGAGCCGCGGATCCCCATCTTGTGCTCGACGCGCGGTGCCGCGAAGCCGGGCGTATCGGTCTCGACGATGAAGGCGCTCATCCCCTTGCGCCCGCCGGCCTCCGGATCGGTGAGCGCGAAGACCGTCAGCACGTTCGCGACCGAGCCATGGGTGATGAAGCGCTTGGAGCCGTTGAGAACGTAGTCGTCGCCGTCGCGCGTGGCGCGCATCCGGTTGCTGGCCACGTCGCTGCCGGCCGCCGCCTCGGTCAGGCCGAAGGCGATGAGCCACTCGCCGGAGGCCAGCCGCGGGAGGTATCGGTCCTTCTGCTCGTCGTTGCCGGCGAGGAGGATGGGCAGGGCGCCGAGCTTCTGGACAATCGGGATCAGGCTGGTGGTGGCGTCGGCCCGGGCGATCTCCTCGGCCACGATGCACTGCGCGATCGTGTCGAGCGCCGTGCCGCCATGGCGCTCCTCGAAGCAGGTGCCGAGCAGGTCCTGCTGGGCCAGCAGCTCCTTCAGGTCGTGTGGGAACTCGGCCTTCTCGTCGATCTCCGCGGCGCGCGGCGCAATCCGCTCCTCGGCGAGCTCGCGCACCATGGCGCGCAGCTCATCGTGCTCGGCGGTGGGCAGATAGGTCACTCGGCTCCTCACGGCGAGGTACGGGGGCACGGGCTCGGGACGATCGAGTGTAGCCGATGCCGCGTCATCGGTCCGTTGCGTGGCAGGTTTGCGCTCGGGCGGCTTGCGCTGGGGCGCACGCAACTATCAACGAAGGCGCCATCAGGATCACGATGTGCGTCCGGGCGCACGCTTTGATCCGATTTCGGCCCGAATCGGCCCCTGCTTCTCAGTTGCGTGCGCTGGGGCGCAAGCCGAGGAGGCGCCGGAGGGGCCGATGCTGCGCGTCAGTCGTGCGGGCCCTGGAGCTCCACCTGGTCGCCGTTGATCCGAGCCCGATACGAGAGCTGCCGCGTACCCGCCGGACCATGCAGCACGGCGCCATCGGTTAACCGGAAGGTCGAGGCATGCCACGGACAGGTGATCGTGTCGCCCTTCAGCTCCCCCTCCGAGAGCGGCCCGCCGGCGTGCGAGCACGTCTCCTTGAGCGCGTGCACAACCTCTCCACGCCGCACGAGCATGACCGCCGTGGAGCCGAACATGACCTTGGTGGGGGCACCCTCGGGGACCTCCGCCACGGGAACGACCGCGGTGAACTCCCTCGCCCGCTTCCCGCGGCTGAAGGCGTTGTGGTTGACCATGACGCCGTATTTGAAGACGACATGGCCGCCGATGTACGCGCCAACGCTGACGACCAGGTAGCTCACCAGCAGCACCCAGAAGGCGGCATCGTGGCTGTCACCCAGCCGCTGGACGAACGAGATGGCGAAGCCGATGGTGGCCACGATGTTGATCAGCCCATGCAGTCCGGCGACGTCGCGCTCGGAGCTGTTCGGCGAGGTGTCCTTGTAGTCGGTCAGGCCGCTGAGAATGGCGCCAAGCGCCGAGAGCCCCGCGAGGCCGATGATCCAGGTCGCGGCGATCTCCAGGCCATCGACGCCGAAGAAGACGCGCAGCACGTCGAGCAGCAGGACCGCGGTGGCGCCCCCGACCACGACATCCACCAGCACGGCATGCAGCGAGTGCCCCAGCCACGATCCGTTGAGCAGGTCCTGCAGCAGCTTGCCGGGACGTCCCAGGACGCCGTAGACCGCGTCAGTCGCGCCGGCGATTCCGTTCGAGAGACCGCGCAGCGGCCGTGACGTGCGTTCGATCATCACCCACCTCCTGCGGCAACCATAGCCTTAGCTGACAACCTCGGCCGCGAACTCGCGGAAGACGGCGACGTATCGGTCGATCTCGGCCTCGGTGTGCTGGACCGATAGCGTCCACTGGTCGTCCGGCCCGGGCGGCAGCAGCACGCCGCGGTTGGCGAGATAGAAGAAGCTGGCCCCCCACAGCTCAGAGTCGAGGCCGATGAAGTCGCGATAGTTCGTCACCCGGCCGGGGGTGAACATGACGCAGCCCTTCGGGCCGACGTTGATGGCGTAGCCCGGCAGCTCGAACTCGTCGAGAACCTCCTGGCTCCCGCTCGTGAGCCGATCGGCGAGCGAATGCAGCCGCGGATACGCATCCTTGGTGAGGATCTGCGTGAGCGTGACGAGCCCGGCGGTCATCGAGAGCGGGTTGCCGTTGAACGTGCCCAGGTGCGCGACCCGGGTGGCACCGCCGGGGATGGTGGTGCGGTCGATGCCGGTGCCGGACGCATCGGCTCTGAAGGCAGGCGTGCGCTCCAGCGACTCGATGGCGGCCATCACGTCCCTGGTTCCTCCGAAGGCACCGATCGGGATCCCGCCGCCGATGCTCTTGGCCAGGCAGAAGAGGTCGGGCTGGACGCCGAAGTGCTCGTAGGCGCCGCCCCAGGCAATGACCACGCCGGTCTTCACCTCGTCGAAGATGAGCACCGCGCCGTGCTCGGTGGCAAGCTCGCGGACGCGCTCCAGGAAGCCGGGCAGCGGCGGCACGACGCCGATGTTGAACTGCACGGGCTCGACGATGATCGCGGCGATCTCGCCGGCGTTCGCCTCGAGGATGGCGGCGAGCATCTCGGGCTCGTTGAACGGCGCGATCACGGTCTCCGCGACGCGCGATCGCGGGATGCCGGCGCTGGCGGGCACGGTGGCCGGCGATTCGACCGGGCCCATCACCTCACGCGGCGGCTGGATGCTGAGCAGGACGTCGTCGTGGTGGCCGTGGTAGCCGCCCTCGAACTTGATGATCTTCTCGCGGCCGGTGTAGCCCCGGGCGACCCGGATGGCATCCATGGTCGCCTCGGTGCCGGAGTTGCTGAAGCGAACGAGATCGGCGCCGAATCGGTCCTTGATCTCCTCCGCCAGCGCGATGCCGTCCTCGACCGGGAACGTGTAGCAGGTCCCGTTGGCGACGCGGCGCTGGAGCGCCTCGGCCAGGATCGGGTGCGAGTGCCCCGCGGCCAGGACGCCGAAGGCCATGTCGAAGTCGATGTACTCGTTGCCGTCCGCGTCGGTGATGCGGCTGCCGCGCGCATCGGTCATGAAGAGCGGGTACGGCTCATACGCCTGGAACGAGCTGGCCACGCCGAGCGGCAGGGACTGGCGCGCGCGGTCGAACAGCGCCGCGCTCTTTCGCGTCCGATCCCTGTAGGCCTGCTCCTCGCGCGCCGCGATCTCGGCGATGCGTGCCCGTTCCACCTGGCGTCCGGCGACCGTCACGGCCAACCTCCTAGCGCGCCCCCCACTGGTAGCTTTCCTTCACGAACCGAAGCTCCACCAGCGTCTCGGTCGACCGGATCCCCTTGATGTCGGCGAACCTGTCGGTGAGGAGGCGCAGCAGGTGCTCGTTGTCCTCGCACACCACCTCGCACACCAGGTCGTAGCGTCCGGCGGTGATGACGAGGTAGGTCACCTCGTCGAGGTCGGCGATCTGCTCGGCGATCTGCTCCAGCTTGCCGGCCTCCACCTTCAAGCCGATGAGCGCCGGCTGCTGGAACCCCATGGCCAGCGGATCGGTGACCCCCACGATCTGGACCACGCCGCGGGTGATGAGCCGCTCCGCGCGCTGGCGCACCGTGGCCTCGGGGACCTTCAGCTCGCGACCGATCTGGGCGTAGGGCCGGCGCCCGTCCGCCTGGAGGCAGCCGATGATCGCCTTGTCCAGGTCATCGAGCACGGGACGGCGCCCGGGCTGCGGAATGCTGCGCATGGCCATTGCTCGAAGGGTACCCGTGGACCTTCGCCGCGGTCAACTTTCCGCAGGTTCGGGACGCTGTTGTTGCGGATTCCGCATGCTTTCGCGGATTCCGTGGGGTGCCGTGTGCGGCCGTCGCCGCTCAGTGCCCGATGCCGCTCTTGAACAACTGCTCGCCCGCGGAGCAATCTTCCATCCGCGGAACCGCGTTCGGAACATTGCGCGTCTACGAGAGCATTGGACGGGCGATGGGCTGTGGCGCGACCCGTAATGAGCGTGGAATCGCCGCACGGCGCGGCCATCGGCCGTCTAATGTGCCGCAGCGCGCGCAATGTACCAAACGAGGCCCGGTAGACAGCCATGTCAGACGACTCCAGCCTCGCGGATCGAGCCACCGGCTGGCGCCACGCCATTCGTGCCGCGTTGCTGGCCTTCTCGGTGGCAGGTTGCGCAGAGGAACCCGCGGACTCGAGGCTGCTGACCTGGGATCCTGGCGAGTTCTGCTCACTGGCGGAGCTCCTGCCCGTGCGCATCATGGCGGACCGCGATGCCTCCCCGGCGATCTGGGCGCGAGGGAGCGACGGCGAGCGTATCGACATCGCGTGGCCACGCGGCTTTCGGCTCATCGAGACCGATGACGGCCTCGCAGTCCAGGACCCGGACCGCGCCATCGTTGCCCGCGAAGGAGCGATGCTGAGGGACGCGGGCGGCGAGACGACCGACAGTGTCTTCCGGCTCTGCATGATCGGTGAGACGTCTTATGCCGACAGACCGTAACCGCGTCGGCCGAGTCGCGCCTATTTCAGGCGAGCAAAGCAGAGTGAGTCGGAGAGGACTCCATCGGCGCCGATGCGGTTGCCGTGGAGCCGCGCCTCGAAGGTGAATCCGGCGCGCGTGGCCACGGCGGCGCTGCGCTCGTTGCGGGCGTCACACCAGATCTCGACGCGTTCGGCGTCAAGCTCGTCGAAGGCGAAGTCGGCGATCCGGCGCGTCGCCTCGGTGGCGAAGCCCTGCCCCGCCATCGAAGTGCGCACCCAATAGCCGATCTCGAAGCGCGGCACGGCCCAGTCGATGCGGTGCAGCCCACTCGAGCCGACGAATCCCCCACCGTCGCGCAGATAGAGGTGGAGGCGAAGATCGCGCCGAGCGATGAAGTCGGCCAGCGCCAGCCTCACGTTGGCCTCCACGTCCGCGGCAGACTGTTCGATCTGCGCCCACGGCATCCACGGACGAAGCTCGTCCAGCGACTCGACGATGCCCGCATGGACCTCGGCGCCATCACCGGGCTGCGGACTGCGGATGAGAAGCCGTGCCGACTCGAGATGGTCCGGCATCTCGCGAAGGATCGGCGGCAGGCTCATGCGTCCGGGGGTGTGCCGACGTCGCGCTGCCAGGCGCCGGTCGCATCTGCCAGGAGCTCGGCGACGTCGCGCACGCCGACATCGGTCCGTGACAGGTCCGTGGTGCCGTCGCGCAGCATGATCAGGCAGAAGGGACAGGCGGTGGCGATCTCGTCCGGCGACTTCTCGAGCGCCTGCTCGACGCGCTTGTGGTTGATGCGCTTGCCCTCGCGCTCCTCCATCCACATGCGCGCGCCGCCGGCGCCGCAGCACATCCCCTTCCGATGGTGCAGGTCCATCTCCACGATCGACTGGCCGGGCACGGACTCGACCACGCGGCGGCCCTCGTCGTAGACCTCGTTGTAGCGGCCCAGGTAGCAGGCGTCGTGGTAGGCGACCACCGCCTCGTTGTGCTCGGACGGGACCAGGCGACGCTCGGCCACCAATCGGTCCAGCAGCTGCGTGTGATGGATGACCTGCACGCCGCGCAGGCCGAACTGGGGGTACTCGTTCTTGATGGTGTTGAAGCAGTGCGGGCAGGTCGCGACGATGGTGCCGATCCCGTGCTCGGCATGCGCCGCGGAGAGCGTCGCCACGTTCTCCTCGGCCAGCATCTGGTACAGGTACTCGTTGCCGGCACGCCGGGCGGGATCGCCGGTGCAGGTCTCCTGCGAGCCGAGGACCGAGAAGGGAACCTCCGCCTGGCGCAGCAGCTGGGCCATGGCGCGCACGACCTTGCGATTGCGATCGTCGAAAGCGCCCGCGCAGCCGATCCAGAACAGGACGCCCCCGCCGAGCGCATCGCCGGTCGGTGCCGTTTCGAAGATCGTTCGCCAGGGGGCGCCATCGGGTGGCGCTGACGGGCGGGACGCATCGGTCTCTCCAAGAACTCGGACATCCAGGCCCTTCGCCCAGTCCAGGCGCGCGGACTTCGGCTGACCCCACGGATTGCCCGCGTTCTCCATGTTGCGGAAGGCCGCATTCAGCTCCTTCGGGAATCTGCTCTCCTCGAGGACGGCGTTGCGGCGGATCTCGACGATCGTGTCGACGTGCTCGATCAGCACCGGGCAGCCCTCCACGCACCAGCCGCAGGTCGTGCACTGCCAGACCGCCTCCTCCGGGATGGCGTTGTCCATGAGCGGCAGGGCCAGCGCCTCCTCCGCCCGCCCGCGCGCCAGCTGCAGGGCATCCTCCGAGGCAGCCGCCCCCCCGTTCGCGCCCCCTTTCCACGCCCGCTGTGCCGATGCGGCCGCCGCCAGCGCCGTCTCCGCGGCGCTGATCTGGTCCCTGAGCCCTTCCATCAGGTGCTTCGGGCTGAGCGTCTTTCCTGTCACCGATGCCGGGCAGAACTCCATGCATCGGCCGCACTCGGTGCAGGCCAGGCCGTCGAGCATGTGGCGCCAGGTGAGGTCCTTCAGCCCCTTCGCGCCGAAGATCGGCAGCTCCTCACCCTCGTCGGGCTCGGCCTCGAGGTCCATCTTGCGCAGCGCGCCGCGCGGCTCGAGATTGCGGAAGTAGACGTTCGGCTCGCTGCTGATGATGTGCAGGTGCTTGCTGTACGGCAGGTACGCCCCGAAGCCGAGCACCAGGACGATGTGCGTCCAGCCCATCACCCCGTAGCCGATGGAGGCCGCATCGGTACCGATGCCCTCCAGCGCCAGGCTGAGCGGCCCGGCCACGATCGCCCACGGTCGTGCGTGGTGCCCGGGATCGAGGACATACACGAAGGCGTCGCCGAACGCCTCGGTCAGCACGATGAAGAAGATCAGCCCCAGGATGATGAACGCGTCGTGGGTGAGGGCAAGTCTGGCGGGGCGCGTGATGGTCCTGCGAATGACGAAGTAGGTGACCGATGCCAGCACCAGCCCCACGAACACGTTGGCGAAGAAGGTCACCGCGCTCCAGGCAAGGCCGCCGAACGGCCAGGCCACGATCGTCTCCACCAGCCCGTTGGTGAGGTAGTTGCCGGTCGTCGCCAGCAGCACGATGAAGCCCCAGAAGACGAAGGCGTGCGTCAGCCCTGGACCGATGTCCTGGAGCAGCCGCTTCTGCCCGAACACGAAGACACCGAGGCCCTTGATCCGCTCGCCGATGCGGTTCGCGCGCTCCAGGGGCCGCCCGGCGCGCAGCACGGCCAGGTGCCAGCGGGCGCGACGCCAGAACAGGAAGACCGCCAGCGCCACCGGGACGACGATGAGCGGATAGAGGGGAATGCTCGCTTCCATGGGTCCGCGCCATGGTAGCCGCGGACAGTCCCGGTTCGGCGCCGATCCGAGCCGGGTGGCGCTCGCAGGAGCGGGCGTGTGCCGCTCCGTCATCCATCGGCCAAGGAGGCGTGGCAAATAGGCTCGGGCGACGCGGTGTGTGCCGCTCCGTCACGCATCGGCCAAACAAGCCCTGGAATCAACTCCGCATTTGGCGGACCTGTGCCGGTGTGGCACATCGAGACCACCAAGAGAGCCCGATCCGGCCCGGAATCGGTCCTCGATGGCCGATGCGTGCCGCTGCCGCACATCAGCCGGTCATGGCGCGACCTTCCTGGCCGGTTTGTGCCGCCGCTGCACGTTGCGACGAAGCGGCAGGGGCGGCGGTGGCGTGTGCCGCTCGGCCGGCGTAGCACTTGGTAGTAGCCCCGCATCAACGGTGTGGGTCCGCGCTCCCGACCCCGAGCGTAGACGGCGAAGTTAAGCGGTCGCCACTACAATCCGCCGGGCGCGTCTTGGTCGAGGTTTGATCGCTCTCGCGCCTCCGCGATGTCGGCCAGCTTATCGGCCGCGGCTCCCCAACTGTTTCGCCGGCTCCGCTGTCGACTCAGGCGCCGTCCCACCTCCAGGGCCGATGTCACTATCACCCCGGCGGCTAATCCAACAGGGCCGGCGAGCGGCGCTGTAGCAAGGGAGACGGCGCTGCCAATCACGATGTTCTTGCCGGCCCCGCTCCAGCCCTCCTCTGCCTCCTGAGCAGCGCGGCGGTACTCCCGATGAACGCTCGCAGAGCGGCCTCATCGAAGTTGACGCCACTGACGGCGTCGCGCTCCACTTCCGAAAGCACCGACCTGAGTCGCGGTAGGCCGGGGAGCTTCCGTGCCGCGTTCACGTCTTCCCATGAAAGAAGCCGAACATCGGGAAGAATCGCCAATAGGGCGGACAGGCCCGGGACGGCTTCGCCTTGCCCGCGCGCGATGCGTGCGGCCACTACCTGACCGTGATGTCGATCGACGCTCAGCTCAGCCCGAGCTCACTCGCAAGCACCATTGCCTGACTCGCGCCTTTGAGGACGAACGCACGCACAAGCGAATCGGGGAATTGAGCGGCGAGCAATCCAGCCTGTTCGTCCTCCTCGGCAAGGTTGTTCGCGACCGCCTTGCCGTTCTGCTTGAGTTCTATCGCCACAAAGTCGATCCAGTCGTATGCCTCCGGTAGCTCATCTTTGATGGGGCGGTACGTAGCCCGCCAGCTCAGTGTCGCTGCCGACTGGATGATTGGATGGCCATTCACAGCAATTCCGAATCTGCCTCCTTGGGCGGACCGACGCTCGGCTCCGGACTGCAGGGACCGGGTCGGAGCGACCTCGTCGTCCACTGGCAGCCGAAGGTCAGTGGCGCCGCCTGGGCCGGCCGTCCCGATCCAAGCGCCGTCATCGAGGATCAGCTTGTCGTAGACGAGGGCAGCCACCTTCAGACGCTGCTGGAAGGTGGCCAGGGGTGCCCCTTTGACCAACCCGTATGCGTTGGCTCGCAGGGGGTAATGAGCGATTAGCGCTTCACTCATCGCGGGGCTCATGCCCACTACTCGACGGAAGGGTCAATGTTCCAAGTCGTCAGGTTGATCCGCAACTGATCGCATTCTTCTTCCCAGCCCCAGCCGACTTGACGGCTCACGCTGGCCAAGCACAGCAGGATGATGGGCAGGACGAGCGAGCGCATCTGCGGCTTTGAGAAGGAGAAGCCCTGGACGAGATGCTCGCCGGTGGTCCGTTGCTCAAGGGCATCGTTGGCAAACGACCGCCCGGCAGCATGCACCCACGGGCTCAAGAGGCGGTAGGTAACGTGATATGCCTCCCAAAGGTCTTCAACGTCCTGACTCATCTGCTCAACTGACGGCAGAAGGGCGACCTTTCCAAGCGGAATGCCAACACCACGCGCCGCATCGCGGATCTCGCCGAAACCGGCGCGCAGTTCAGCCCGTTCCTCGGCTGAGTATGGATTGCGGATCTGACGGCCGCGGCGGCTGTTCAGCGCAACAATCGCGTCACGCCCACGATGCTTTGACGGTCATCCTCGGCGAACCAGCACTCAGTGCGAGCCTCAGGATCGCCCTCCAGCCAGAGGGTGAGGATCGCTAGATCGGCGATCGCTCGCAGGACCACCGCGGCTGACGGAAGCGATGGCCCGGAAAGACAGTGCCTGTAGCCGCGGAAGAGGTCTCGCGCGCGCATAGCGAGCGCGATCGGCACCATCTGAGTACCGGCCAAGCCATCGACGGGACGATCGACCTGCCGCAGCCACTCATCTAGGCGCTTCTCGGCACGCCGCACTGCAAGTTCGGCCACTGCCGCTCAGGGTACCGCTGCCTTGCGTTCGCGAGTGACAATGACCGGTGACACGGCCACCCCGAGCTGTGACGGAGGGAGTCCTCTTCATGCGTCTACTGATTATCTTGGCCGGGGGCCCGGCGGCGTGCGGGGGCAATGGCGGCGCCGGCGACTACCAGGAGGAGTACGGCGGCCTGCGGTCCACCTACAACCGCATCGCCGAGCTCGACGATTGCGCCGAGCTGCAGGCCGAGTTTGACGCCTTCGCGGCCGTCAACGAGGCCAATGAGGCGGGCAGCGACATGGCCCGCCAGGCCGGGTACATGAGCGCGACCGAAGACCGGCGCCAGGAGCTGGGATGCTGATTCGCCGACGGCTGAGTCGATCCCTGCAGCGGCGGCTCAGCTCAGTTATCGACCGGATCATGCATCAAACCCACTCACGCGACGAGCCACACACGTACTGGCAGACCCCGTCTGATGCTGGGAACGCCGCGATTGCCTACATCGAAAGCGGCCATGAACGGAGCGCGTTCCTGGTCGAACTAGTCAAACGCCATCTACCGATTGACTCGAAGATTCTGGAGATCGGGTGCAACGCGGGACGTAACCTCGATCACCTTCACCGAGAGGGCTACACGAACCTAGCGGCGATCGAGATCAGTCAGGCGGCGATCGATCTATTCCGGTCGACATATCCGTCAGCCGCGCAGGCGACCGAGATCCACGTCGACGCAGTAGAGAACGCGGTCCGGGACTTCACCGATGGGCAATTTGATCTCGTTTTCACGATGGCCGTCTTGGAGCACGTCCACAAGACCAGCGAATGGGTCTTCCCCGAGATCGCGCGGATCACTGGACGGTTGCTGATCACGATCGAGGACGAACGGACCCATTCCTGGCGGCACTTCCCGCGGAACTACGGGACGATCTTTGGGGCGCTCGGGATGGTGCAGGTCGAACAGATCGCCAAGCCGCCCGACCTGCCCGGAGGCTTCGTTGCTCGGGTGTTTTCGCACGAGGGCCACCTCGCCCAAGACGGTTCGACCGATCGCTCCTAGCTAGGCACGTGCGATGGCTGGGGCGGTGGATACCCCGTTACGGCGTCCGTCTCGCGGCCTCGGGTGAGCGTGTCGAGTTGACGCCGCGACCGCTTACGCTGCCGGTTTGTTCCGCCGCTGCACATGCGGGCACAGAGGGGCGACCGGTGAGGCGCGTCAGGACGGCCGGCGGCGGATGTGCCGCTCCGTCACCCATCGGCCAGGCAGACCGGGCAGGCGGGCGCTCTCATGGCGCCCGTGTGCCGGTCTGTCACCGGACGGCCATCGAATCGCCAGCGTCTGGCGCGGTGACGGGCCTTCTTGGCCGAAGCGTGACGCTCATGCACACGGCGGAGCCGCCACACACCTTCCCGGTCGGCTTTGTGCCCCGGCGGCACAGGAGCGCGAACCAGGAGGGCGTCAGGACGGGCCGGCAGACCGTACGCAGATGAACCAGGTGCCGAAGAAGAGCGTCTCGCCACCGCCGAGCTCCGCGAGAAGCAGGTCCTCGGAGAAGAAGCGCTTGTAGACCTGCCACTTCGTGCCGTCGTTGAGCTCGCGGTCCTGCCACACGTCGCGGGGCTCGCCTTGGTGCAGCGCCGCGTCGAGAACGACGAGCTCCGGCGCCACCCGACGCGCCTCGGCCAGGAAGCGGTCGCGCTCGTGCTCTTCGAGATGGCCGTAGAAGTGGCTCGTGAAGACGCGATCGAACGAGGCATCGGGGAACGGCAGCTCGAGGCCGCTGCCCTGCACGAAGGTTGCGTGAGGCGCTGCGGTCCGGGCGACGTCGAGCATGCGGGCGCTCTGGTCGAGCCCGGTGACCTCGCCGCTGAGCCGGCTGGTGATGAATCCGGTGCCGCAGGCGACGTCGAGCGTGCGCATCGGCGGCAGGGAGGCGACCAGCTCGAGCACGGCGTCGCGCTCGTCGAACCAGCTCTTCGGCCCAGGAGCGTATCGGCGCCGCTGGAGCCAGAAGTCGTCGTACTCCGGCGCACGCCAGTCGTAGTACGCCTCGCGGCTGCGGCTCGTGTTCAGTGGTCCCCTCCGGCGAGCTGGTCGAGTGCGTGGCGCAGGACCGGGAGCAGCGCGCCCAGCGACTCAGACGCGCCCTTCGGAGAGCCGGGCAGGTTGGCGATCAGGGTCTGTCCGCGCGTCCCGACCACGCCGCGCGAGAGGGCGGCCATCGGTGTCGAGGCAAGGCCCGAGACGCGCATGAGCTCGGCCAGCCCGGGCGCCTCGCGATCGATCACGCGGCGCGTGGCGGCGGGAGTGACGTCCGTGGGCGTCAGGCCGGTTCCGCCGGTGGTGAGGATGAGCCGATGCCCCGCATCGGCCAGGCGTGCCAGCAGCGTCGAGATCTGGGCCTCGTCATCGGCCACGACGATCGGGTCAGGCGCGACGTCGAAGCCTGCCGCGCGCAGCGCCTCCACCAGCGCCGGCCCGGAGGCATCCTCCCGCTCCCCCACGGACGACCGGTTCGAGCAGGTGACGACGATCGCCTCGTGCTCCGCGGGCGCGAGAGCCTCACGCACGTAGTCCCCGGAGCGGCCTCCGGACTTCTCGAGCAGCTCGACGCGCTCGATGACGATGTCGCGCTGGAGCGCCTTGGCCATGTCGTACAGGGTCAGGGCAGCGACGGAAACGGCGGTCAGCGCCTCCATCTCGACGCCCGTGCGGGCGGTGGCGCGGGCCTCGGCCGTGATGCGCACGGTGCCCTGCTCCCGGTCCGGCAGGAGCGAGACGTCC
>JBOGSW010000144.1:0-33258 GCA_050695815.1 Candidatus Limnocylindria bacterium
GCCCGGTGGAGGGGGTGGCGCGCGAGATCGGCGCGCGCGGCGAGCTGGTGGTCGAGAGCGCCGGACGCCGGATGGCGCTCACCAACGGCGACGTGATCCGGCTGCGGCCGGTGGAGGCCACGGCGTGAACCTCGACCGCATTCGGCGCGCGGCGCCCGCGCGTCCGGATCCGGATCTCGCCGACGTGCGCGCCGCGCAGCGTGACCGTGCGGCGTTCGGACCCCTCTACCGCCGCTACCTGGATCGGGTCTACGGCTATGCCTTCTACCTCCTCGGCGACCACCATGACGCCGAGGACGCCACCGAGCGGACCTTCCTGGCCGCACTGGCGGCGATCGACCGCTACCAGGACGATGGCGCGAGCTTCCGCGCCTGGCTCTTCCGCATCGCTCACAACCAGCTCGCGAACGCGCTTCGCGCACGGCAGCGCCATCCCACGGCGCCGATCGACGCGGTCCCCGAGCCGTCCGGCGGACCCGATCCGGCGGGCCTCGTGACACGGGCCGATGACGCCCGGCGGCTGCGCCGGGCACTCGCATCGCTCTCGGAGGATCGGCGCCAGGTGGTGGTCCTGCGCTTCGTGGACGGCCTCGCGGCCCGTGAGATCGGGGCCGTCCTCGGCCGCAGCCCCGGCGCCGTCCGCGTCCTCCTCCATCGAGCGCTGCGCGACATCGCCGCCGACCTCGACGGCCGCCTCTGAGGACCATCCACTGCCGGGCGTGTAACGTATCGGGCTCCGCGGTGTTAGCAGGAACGTGATGATCCAGCAGCCATCTCCGGCTGAGCGTCTCGATCGCGCCATTGGCGGCATCCTGGATGGCGAGCCTTCGTCCGTGGCCGCCGCCGGCGTCGACCAGCCGATGCGGCCGCTCGTCGACCTGGCTTCCGCACTGCGCGCGGCGCTCGCGCCACCGCCGGTCGGCTCGCGCTTCGAGGCGCGCCTGCAGAGCCGGCTGGCGGCGGGCTCCGAGTGGCGAGACCCAGTGGCCTGGGCCATGCGTCACCCAGGCCGGCTGCTCGTGACCGGGGCGGTCGGGTCGGCCGCGGTCGGCGTCACGGTGACCGCTCTTGCCGTGTGGCGCAGCTCGCGCCGCGGCGCGAGCCATCGGCTCCTGCACAGGTAGCGAAGGAGGCCGATTGCCGATCAAGTTCCCCTTCAGCCGGCGAGCGGCGCCGTCCGATGCCTGGACGAAGTGCCCGTCGTGCGACGCGCAGGTCTTCAACAAGCAGCTCGAGCGCAGCCTGCGGGTGTGCCCGTCCTGCGGGCATCACTTTCGGATGTCGGTCGGCGAGCGGATCGACCTGCTCCTCGATCAGGGCACGTTCGAGGAGCGCGACGCGGGCCTCGAGTCGGTCGACCGGCTCGGCTTCCACGACGACCGCCCATACCTCGATCGGCTCGAAGCGTCACGCGTCAAGACCGGGCTGCGCGACGCGGTGGTGTGGGGCATCGGCGCCATCGAGGGCCAGCGCGTCGCGATCGGCATCTTCGACTTCCGCTTCATGGGCGGCAGCATGGGCAGCGTGGTGGGGGAGAAGCTGGCGCGCTGCTTCGAGGCCGCCCTGGCCGAGCGGATCCCGGCGGTCGTGGTCAGCGCATCGGGCGGGGCGCGGATGCAGGAGGGAACCCTCTCGCTCATGCAGCTCGCGAAGACGACAGCGCCGCTCATCCCGCTCGACGCGGCCGGAGTCCCGTTCATCTCGGTCCTCACCGACCCCACGACGGGCGGGGTGCTGGCGAGCTTCGCGAGCCTCGGCGACGTGATCCTGGCCGAGCCGAAGGCGCTCATCGGCTTCGCCGGCGCGCGGGTCGCATCCGACACGGTAGGGGAGGAGCTGCCCGAGGGCTTCCAGACCTCCGAGTTCCTTCTCGAGCACGGGTTCGTCGACGCCGTCGTCCCACGCGCGGAGCTGCGCTCGGTTCTCGGCCGTCTGATCCGCCTCCTTCCGGTGGCCGCCGTCGAGGACGACGGCGCAGCTGCCACGCCGGAGCGCCCGTGGGGCCCGATCGGCAGGATCTCCGGGCTCGCGGAACGCCTGGGCGGCGCGGTGAGCGAGTCGATCGGGATCGACGTCGAAGCCGATGCGTCCGCCGGGAATGGCGATCGGCCGGCATCTCCGCGCGCACCCGCGGGCGAGGACCCCGACCGATGACCGGCTCTCATTCGGTGGTCGACGCAGCACCGCCTTCCGAACCGGCGATCGAGGAGGCGTGGCGCCGCGTGCAGCTGGCACGGCACCCCGAACGGCCACGCATGCTCGACCTGGTGCCCTTCATCTTCGAGGGCTTCTTCGAGCTCCATGGCGACCGGTCCTTCGGCGACGATGCCGCGATCGTGGGCGGGCCCGCGCTCCTCGAGGGGCGGCCGGTGATGGTCATCGGTCACCAGAAGGGCACCGATACCGAGTCGAACATCGCGCGCAACTTCGGATCGCCGCATCCGGAGGGATTCCGCAAGGCGCAGCGCCTCATGCGGCTCGCCGACAAGCTCGGCCTGCCGGTCATCACCTTCCTCGACACGGCCGGCGCCTTCCCGGGGCCCGCCGCCGAGGAACGCGGGCAGGCGGAGGCGATCGCGACGAGCATCAAGCTCATGGCCGGGCTGCAGGTGCCGATCGTCGTCGTCGTGCTCGGCGAGGGCGGCTCGGGTGGCGCGCTGGCCATCGGCGTCGGCGACCGCATCCTGGCGCTCGAGAACTCGGTGTACTCGGTCATCAGCCCCGAGGGGGCGTCGTCGATCCTGTGGCGCTCCCGCGACGAGGCGCGCACCGCGGCCGCCGCGATGCGGATGACCGCCGACGACCAGGTCGACCTCGAGGTGGTGGACGCGGTGATCGCCGAGCCCACCGGTGGGGCGCACACCGACCATGCAGGAACGGCGCGCGCGGTACGGGCCGCCATCCTCGCCGCACTGCGCCAGCTCTCGGGGCGCGAGACGGCCGAGCTGCTCGCGACCCGCTATGCTCGGCTGCGCGGGATGGGCGCCTACGTCGAGACCGGCGCGCCGTCGAGCCGCAGCCCGGAGGTGCCGTCGCTGCGACACCGGATCGGGCGCATCCTCCACCTGCCGGGCGTCCCGCGGCGGCCCCGGTGGAGCGAGATCTGGCCGAGTGGCGATGCCGACGATGAGAGCGAGAGGGGCGCATGACCGATTCCGACGACGCCCTCGACGCCCTCGACGCCCTCGACGCGATCTCGCGGGCGTCTACCGAGCTCCTCCCACAGCTGAGCGAGCGCCTGACCCGGCACGGCCTCGCCGAGATCGAGGTGCGCCAGGGCGACCTGCGCCTGCGGGTCGTCTCGAACGCGCCCCACGATGCGCCCGTCGCGGCCGGCGCCGGGTCCACGCCGGGGCCAACGGTCGCGCCCTCGGTGCCGGTGGGCGGGGAGAGGTCCGGGCGAGGCATCGTCTCGCCGGCGGTCGGCTTCTTCATCTATGCCGACGGCCTCGGCCCCGGCCTGGCCGTCGAGGTGGGCGACTCGATCGGTCACGTCGAGATGCTCGGCGTGCGGCACGAGGTCCGCGCTCCGCGCCGGGGCCAGGTCCGGAACCTCGTGGCCGAGAGCGGCGAGGCGGTCGAGTACGGCCAGGTCGTGGCGGAGATGGACGCCGGGGAGCCGGTCCGATGAGCCTGGCGCTCCTCTTCAGCCCGCAGGGCTCGCAGGCGGTCGGCATGGGCCGCGACCTCGCGGATCGCTCCGCGGCCGCACGCGAGGTCTTCGCCGAGGCGGATGCGACGCTCGGCTGGCGGGTGAGCGAGACCTGCTGGGAGGGGCCGGAGGCGCGCCTCAACGACACGCGCCAGACGCAGCCCTGCCTGCTGACCACCTCGATCGCCGCGCTCCGCGCGCTCACCGAATCGGTCGCCGTCGCTCCCGCCTACGTGGCGGGACACTCGGTGGGCGAGTACGCCGCGCTCGTCGCCGCAGGCGTGCTCGACCTGGCCGCCGCGCTACGGCTCGTCGCGCGCCGCGCGGCGCTCATGGCCGCGGCGGACGATGCCGGTGGCATGGCGGCGGTGATCGGCCTCTCACGCGACGCGGTGGAGCGTGTCGTCGCATCGGTCTCACGACCGACCGAGCTGGTGGTCGCCAACGACAACGCGCCCGGCCAGGTGGTGATCTCCGGCGTGCGCGACGCGCTCGACGCCGTCGAGGGACCGATGCTCGACGCCGGTGCGCGACGCGTGCAGCGCCTCGCCGTCTCGGGCGCGTTCCACTCGCCGCTCATGGCCAGCGTCGCAGATGCGCTGGCCGGGGCCTTCGAGCACGAGACCTGGTCCGACGCGCGCGTACCGCTCGTCAGCAACGTCAGCGCCGAGCCGATCACCGACGCCGGCCGCATCCGCGCGCTCCTGGCCGAACAGGTGCGCTCGCCGGTCGAATGGGTGCGCTCGATCGAGCGGCTCGTGGCCGAGGGCGTCGATCTCGTGGTCGAGTGCGGGCCGGGAACGGCCCTGACGGGCATGACGAAGCGGATCGCCCCGCTCGTGCGGCGCGCCAACGTGAGCGACGGCGCCAGCCTGGAAGCGGCCGTCGCCGCGGTCTCAGCCGATTCGGCCGTCGAGGCCCCCGCGTGACGGCTCCGACGAAGATCCTGATCGCGAACCGCGGCGAGATCGCGGTGCGCATCCTGCGCGCCTGCCGCGACCTCGGGCTGGAGGCGGTCGTCGCCTACAGCGAGGCCGATCGCGACTCGCTGGCGGTGAAGCTGGCCGA
Organism: Candidatus Limnocylindria bacterium; assembly: GCA_050695815.1. Lineage (GTDB taxonomy): Bacteria > Chloroflexota > Limnocylindria > QHBO01 > QHBO01 > JACDBZ01. Next base: position 4,721 of record JBOGSW010000144.1, read on the forward strand.
CGAGGCGATCTGCATCGGTCCCGCCGAGGCGCGCCGCAGCTATCTGAACCAGCCCGCGGTCATCAGCGCCGCCATGATCACCGGCTGCGACGCCATCCATCCCGGCTACGGATTCCTCTCCGAGGACGCGACCTTCGCCGAGGCCTGCGGCGCGCACGACCTCGTCTTCATCGGCCCGCGACCGGAGGTGCTCGAGCGCTTCGCCAGCAAGTACGCCGTACGGCGCATGCTGGCCGCGAACGGCCTTCCGACGGTGCCCGGCAGCCGCGGGATCGTGACCGACCTGGCCGATGGGCTCGAGCAGGCGGCCGAGGCGGGGTATCCGGTGCTCCTCAAGCCATCCGCCGGCGGGGGCGGGCGCGGCATGCGCCTGGTGCGCTCGCCGCGCGAGATGGAGACCTCGCTGCCGCTGGCCCGCAGCGAGGCGCAGGCAGCGTTCGGGGACGACAGCATCTACTTCGAGAAGTGGGTCGAGGAGTCGCGCCACGTCGAGGTGCAGGTGATGGTCGACCAGCACGGCACCGGCGTGCACCTCGGCGAGCGTGACTGCAGCGTCCAGCGGCGGCACCAGAAGATCATCGAGGAGGGCCCGTCGCCGGCGATGGATGAGCCGGCCCGGGAGCGGCTGCGCGACCTCGCCATCCGGAGCGTGGTGGCGGCCGGGTACGAGAGCGCCGGGACGCTCGAGTTCCTGCTCGACGGCGAGGGCAACTTCTACTTCATCGAGATCAACTGCAGGATCCAGGTCGAACATCCGGTGACCGAGATGCTCACCGGGGTGGATCTCATCGCCGAGCAGATCAGGATCGCGGGAGGCGCGCCGCTCAGCCTCAGCCAGGAGACGATCGCGCTCCGCGGCCACGCCATCGAGTTCCGCATCAACGCCGAGGACCCCGGCGACAACTTTGCGCCGCAGACCGGCGAGGTCGAGTCGCTGCACCTGCCGGGTGGGCCGGGAGTGCGCGTCGACACGCACCTGTATCCCGGCTACGAGGTGCCGCCCTTCTACGACAGCCTGCTGGCCAAGCTCATCGTGTGGGGCGAGACGCGCGACGTCGCGCTGGCGCGCTCCCGACGCGCCCTGGCCGAGTTCGAGGTGAGCGGCGTGAGGACCAATATTCCATTCCACCGCGGCATCATCGAGAACGACGCATTCCTTGACGCGCGCGTCAGCACGAACCTGCTCGACCGAGTCGGCCCGGCCGCCTTTGTGGGAGGCTAGGGACCGATGATGACCGAGACCACCGCCACGACCCCCACGCTGCCGCTCGAGGCGGCCGACATCATGCGGATCCTGCCGCACCGTTTCCCGTTCCTGCTGGTCGATCGCATCGTCGAGCTCGAGCCCGGGAAGCGGGCGGTCGGGATCAAGCAGGTGACCGCCAACGAGCCGCAGTTCACCGGCCACTTCCCCGAGCGGCCGATCATGCCCGGCGTGCTGATGGTCGAGGCGCTGGCCCAGACGGTCGGCATCGCGGTGGTCACGCTTCCGGCATACCAGGGCAAGCTGGGCCTCTTCGCCGGCATCGACGACTGCCGGTTCAAACGCATGGTCGTCCCCGGCGACACGCTGCGGCTGGAGGCGACCGTCGAGAAGCTGCGCGGTGTGTTCGGTCGCGCCCGGGCGGTGGGCAGCGTCGACGGCGAGGTGGCGGTCGAGGCCACCATCTCCATCATCTTTCCACGCGACGATCAGCTGAGCGGAGATGCGACCGATGCGTGACGGCGAGCGAAGGGTGGTCGTGACCGGCATGGGCGCGGTCACGCCGATCGGCAACGACGTCGGCGCCTTCTGGGACGGCCTGGTGAACGGGAGGAGCGGCATCGGTCGCATCACCCTCTTCGACCCGGTCAAGACGGCCAGCAAGGTGGCCGGCGAGATCAAGGGATTCGAAGCCGATGCGGTCATGCCCAAGAAGGAGGTCCGCCGCAACGACCGCTACGTGCACTACGCCTGGGCGGCCGCCGCCGAGGCCATGGCCGATGCCGGCCTGCCGAACCCGATCGAGGACGACGCGCTGGCCTGGCGCACCGGCGCCATCATCGGCTCCGGCATCGGTGGCATCAACACCATGATCCGCGACGTGGTGGAGGCGACCGTGGAGGGCATCGAGCGCATCGGTCCATTCCTGGTGACGGCCATGATCCCGGACATGGCCGCCGGCTACGTGGCCATCTACGCCAACGCGCGCGGCCCGAACTACGCCACCGTCAGCGCCTGCTCCAGCGCGAACCACGCCATCGGCGACTCGGTCAACATCATCCGCCGCGGCGAGGCGGACGTGATGATCGCCGGCGGCGCGGAGGCGGGCATCGGCGAGATCCCGGTCGCGGCCTTCAGCGCCATGCGCGCGCTGTCCACGAAGTGCAACGACGAGCCGCAGCGCGCGTCGCGCCCGTTCGACGCCGAGCGTGACGGCTTCGTGATGGGCGACGGGGCCGGCGTGCTGGTGGTCGAAGCGCTCGAGCACGCGCAGGCGCGCGGCGCCACCATCCACGCCGAGGTGGTCGGCTACGGCGCCACCGACGACGCGTCGCACATCACCCTGCCGGCCCCGGGCGGGCGCGGAGCGGTCGAGAGCATGCGCATCGCCATCGTCGATGCGGGCCTGACCATCGACGACGTCGACTACATCAACGCCCACGGCACGAGCACGCCGCCCAACGACCGATCCGAGACGGCGGCCATCAAGACCCTCTTCGGCGAACGCGCGTACCGGGTCCCGGTGAGCGGCACGAAGTCGATGACCGGCCACCTGATGGGCGCCGGCGGCGGCGTCGAGGCCATCGCCACCATTCGCGCCATCCAGACCGGCATCGTGCCGCCGACCATCAACCAGGAGCATCCCGATCCTGAGTGCGACCTCGACTACGTGCCGAACGAGGCCCGAAACGTCGAGGTCGAGGTCGGGATGAGCAACAGCTTCGGCTTCGGCGGCCACAACGCCACGCTCGTCTTCCGGCGGTACGACGGCTGATGGCCGAACACGACGTGCAGCGCATCCTGGCGGCGGTCGACCTGCTGGCACCCGCCCTCGAGCGGGAACGCGTCGACGAGCTCGAGGTGGAGGTCGCGGACCTCCGCGTCCGGCTCGTCCGCCCACGCGCGACCGCGTCGATCGCGCCCTCGCCCGAGCCGATCGGGGCCCCGGTCCCACCGCCCGCCACGCCCGTTCCGACCGACGGCCTCACGCCGTTCGGCGAGCCGGCACCGGGAATGCGCTTCGTGAGCGCGCCGCTCACGGGGGTCTGGTACACCGCCCCGTCCCCCGGTGCACGCCCCTACGTGGCCGAGGGAAACGAGATCGCCGGCGGACAGGTCGTCGGCCTGATCGAGGCGATGAAGCTCTTCAACGAGATCAAGTCCGATGTCGGCGGCACGGTCACGAGGCTCCTGGCGGAGAGCGGGACGCTCGTGAAACGGAAGCAGCCACTGCTCGAGATCGATCCCAGATGACCCAACGCAAGGCCCCAAGGAGCACCAGATGATGAAGAACGCACTGATCACCGGCTGGGGGATGTACGCGCCGGCGCGGGTCATGACGAACGCCGAGCTCTCGACCATGGTCGACACCTCGGACGAATGGATCGTGAGCCGCACGGGGATCCGGGAGCGGCGGATCGCCGCCGACGACGAGACCACCACGAGCCTCAGCGTCAACGCGGCGCGCGATGCGCTGGCCGTGGCCGGCCTCGACCCCGGCGAGCTCGACCTCGTGATCGTCGCCACCTGCACGCCCGACTACCCGCTGCCGGCGACCGCCGTGCTCATCGCGACCGAGCTGGGCGCCACGCGGGCCGCGGGATTCGACCTCCAGGCGGCCTGCTCCGGCTTCCTGTTCGGCCTCGCATCGGCGAACGGCTTCATTCGCAGCGGCATGTATCGCAATGTGCTCGTCATCGGCGTCGAGATCCTGAGCCGCTTCCTGGACTGGACGGATCGGAGCACCTGTGTCCTGTTCGGCGACGGGGCCGGGGCCGTGCTCCTCCAGGCCTCCGACCAGGCGGGCGGGATGCTGGGCGTCGACCTGTTCAGTGACGGCACCGGATGCCAGGGGATCATCGTGCCGGCCGGCGGCTCGGTCCATCCCGCGTCGCACGAGACCGTCGACGCCCGCCAGCACACCATCAAGATGCTCGGCAGCGAGGTCTACAAGTACGCGACGCGGCAGATGGGCGAGTCGGCCCTGGCGGCGCTGCGCGATGCCGGGCTTGGCGTGGACGACGTCGACCAGTTCGTCTTCCACCAGGCGAACAAGCGGATCATCTCGAGCGTGCAGAAGCAGTTCACCATCCCCGACGAGAAGACCTTCGTGAACATCGAGACGTATGGCAACACGAGCGCAGCATCGGTGCCGATGGCGCTCGCCGAAGCGGTGGCGGCCGGGCGGGTGAAGCAGGGCGACCGGATCCTGATGGTCGCCTTCGGGGCGGGCTACACCGCCGGCGGAGCTGTCATCGAATGGACGGCCGATCCGTCGCGGGCCTTCCTTGCGCCCGGCTCGCAGACCCGCATGGGGCAGCCGCAGCGCGCCGTCGCCGAGCTGGTTGGAGCCGCGGGATGAGCGTTGGTTGCGGTCTGCCGCGCATGCCACGCTTGCCACGCCTGCCACGCCTGCGGGGGCCAGGCGCTTGCGTGACATATGCGCCGCGGTGGGACCCCTACGGAGCCGTCGCCAGACATCTGCATTGCTGAGCATGACATCCGTGCGTCACGCGGTCCATATGTCGCGCTGGGAAGGCGAATCGGGGCGCCCGCGACCGCCTCGCTCGCACAAGGTGCCCGCCGACGCCCATATGTCACCTGAACCGGCCCTACGGAGCTCGAAGGAGGACCGATGTTCGACCTGACCGGCAAGACCGCCCTCGTCACCGGAGGCAGCCGAGGCCTTGGCCGCGCCATCGCGCTCGCCCTCGCCGGCCAGGGCGCAGACGTGGCGGTCAACTACCGTGGGAACGCGGAGGCGGCCGACGAGGTGGTGCAGCAGATCACCAGCGCCGGCCGCCGCGCGCTGAGCGTGCAGGGCGACACGAGCGCCGGCCGCGAGGCCGCGGAGGCGATCGTGAAGGCCGCCATCGATGGGCTCGGGTCGGTCGACATCCTGGTCAACAACGCCGGCATCACGCGCGACAACCTGCTCATGCGCATGGACGCCGACGAGTGGGACGCCGTCATCGACACGAACCTGTCCGGCCCGTTCTGGATGATCCGGGCCATCGCGCGACCGATGATGAAGGCACGTACCGGGCGCATCATCAACATGAGCTCGGCCGCCGGCCGCATGGGCAATCCCGGCCAGGCGAACTACGCGGCGGCCAAGGCGGGGCTCATCGGCCTCACCAAGACGACCGCCCGCGAGCTGGCCAGCCGCGGCATCACCTGCAATGCGATTGCCCCCGGCCTGATCGAGACCGATCTGACCGCGGACCTGCCGCAGGCGGCCACGGAGGCGCTCACCAGCCTCACTCCGCTGGGCTACGTCGGAAGCGTCGAGGACGTGGCCGCCGCCGCCGTGTACTTCGCCTCCGACGAGGCGCGCTACGTGACCGGCCAGGTGCTCGGCGTGGACGGCGGCATCGTGATGGGTTCGTAGGCGTTCCCCTGCGCCGCTCCAACGGCAGGCATGCTATACAGCAGGATGGCGCCGGTGCACCTGTCGCAGGGCGAGAAGGTGGTGTACATGTCGACCGCTGATAGACCGATGCGGGGAGGGGTCTGCCGGCCCGGAGCGCGGGCGGCGAGAGGGTTTGCACTAGGTGGTGGCAACGCGAGGGGAGACGGCGGCGAGGGTGCCGTTTCGACGGGTTTCGGTGCATTTGGTGCAAGTAAACCGGCTGAATCGGACGCAGCGAGGCCCCTTCTTCTCCGGTTGACGGCATCAGATGCACATGTGACGGCCACTCCCGACGTCCTCGTTCCACAGTACGGGGTGTGCGCCGATGCCCTCGTTCATGAGCGCGACGCACTCGCCCTGGCGACTCCCGGACGGGGCTGGCCTCGCACTGACCCCGGTTCGGGCAGGCGGCTTGCAACCGCCTAAGATGAGGCCACGAACAAGCAAGCGATTCCCGACTCTTGAGAGGAGACCGATGCTCACCCTGCGCTCCATCCTGCGCCCGACCCGCGTCGTCGACGCGCACTGCGACATCCCATGCGGCGTCTACGATCCCGAGCAGGCCCGCATCGAGGCAGAGTCCTGCCTGCGCATCATCGAGAAGCACGATGCCAGCGACGACAAGCTCTTCCGCGCCCGCTGCATTCACGTCAAGGAGGAGCGCGCCGAGCTCGTCAAGCACCACCTCGACGTCCTGTGGCACGACTACTTCAAGCCGGAGCACCTCGAGGCGTACCCCGACCTGCACGACACGTTCTGGAAGGCCACCAAGCAGGCCTCGAAGGTGAAGCAGTCGCTCGACGCCGGCGCGGCCAAGGAGCTGCTCTCGATGATCGATACGATCGACGAGATGTGGAAGGCGACCGGCGGGCCGGAGAAGACGCGCGTCAACGGACGCCCCTCCTAGACCGATGTCGACGGCGAGGGGCCTCCGGTGGCCCCTCATCGGGTTCGTCGGGATTGCGACGGCCGCTGCGTTCGCCTGGCGGCGCTTCGACGCGGTCGAGGTGCGTGGCCGCTCGATGGCCCCGACGCTGCTTCCCGGCGACCGGCTGCTGGTGGCGCGTCGCGCCGGCCGGCCGAGCATCGGCGAGGTGGTGCTGGCGACCGATCCCCGATACGCGCGCCGCGAGCTCATCAAGCGCGTGACCGCCATCCGGGACGGACACGTCACGCTTCGAGGCGACGCGCCGGGCGCCTCGACCGATTCCCGCTCCTTTGGTGCGCTTCCGGTCGACGCGGTCCGTTGGCGGGTGCTCGGCCGCTTTTGGCCACCCGCTCGAATCGGTGCCATCCCCGCGCGGGCGCCTGCGCTCGTGCCCGTGGATGAGGGTGGCGAGGCCGCCTGCACCTTTCCCGAGGCGCTCATCGCGGGGGACTGAGCGCCGGACCTTGGCGACCGCGAACGGATGCGGTACGGTCGCGGTGATGCCCGACCTGCCGACAGGGACCGTCACCTTCCTGTTCACCGATATCGAGGGCAGCACGCGATTGCTGCAGCGCCTCGGACCGGCGTATGAGCGCCTGCTGGCGGACCACCACCGCATCATGCGCGAGGCGATTGCCGCGGGCGGGGGAGCGGAGGTGGGCACCGAGGGCGACTCGTTCTTCGCCGCCTTCCCGTCGGCGGGGACAGCGCTCGCGTCCGTCGTACAGGCGCAGCTCGCCATGCAGGCTGCAGCCTGGCCCGAAGGGGTAGCGGTCGCCGTCAGGATGGGCCTGCATACGGGCGACGGACGCGTCGTGAACGGCGGCTACGTGGGCATCGACGTGCACCGCGCGGCGCGCATCGCGGCGGCGGGACATGGCGGGCAGGTCCTGCTCTCGAGCGCGACGGCCACCCTGGCGGCCGATGCCCTGCGAGATGGGCTGGCGCTGCACGACCTGGGCGAGCATCGGCTGAAGGACCTGGACCGTGAGGAGCACATCTTCCAGCTTCGGGCACCCGGTCTTCGGGACGAGTTCCCCGCGCTCAAGACGGCCGGGGCGCCGCGCGCCAACCTGCCCGCCGAGATGACGACGTTCGTCGGCCGCGAGGCGGAGCTCGAGGCCGCGACCCGCCACCTGGCGCTCAACCGTCTGCTGACGCTCACCGGTCCGGGCGGCACCGGCAAGACGCGGCTCGCGATCCGCATCGGCTCGGAAGTGGCCGGCGACTTCGAGGACGGGGTTCACTTCGTGGGCCTGGCCACCCTGCGTGACCCCGATCTGCTCACGCCGCACATCATCCAGGCCCTGAGCGTGCCGCAGACCGTGATGCCCTACCCGAACGTCCCGACGCCGCTGGAGCGCCTCGCCGAGTTCCTCGCGCCGCGGCACCTGCTCCTCATCCTCGACAACTTCGAGCAGCTCCAGGGCGCGGCGCCGATCGTGGCGACCCTGCTCTCGGCTGCCCCACACCTCCGCGTCCTCGTGACCAGCCGCAGCCCCCTGCACATCAGCGGCGAGCAGGAGGTACACATCCCGCCCCTGCGCGTGCCCGATCGTGAGGAGGCGCACGACCTCGAACGAGCGCGCGAGTCCGACGCGGTCGCCCTGTTCGTCGACCGGGCGCGGGCCGTCCGGCCGGACTTCGATCTGACCGATGACAACGTCGGGGCCGTCACGGAGCTCTGCATCCGTCTCGATGGGCTCCCGCTCGCCATCGAGCTCGCCGCCGCCCGGATCAAGCTTCTCTCGCCCGACGCCATGCTGGCGCGCCTGTCGCAGATCCTCGGGATGGGAGCCGGAGCGCGGGACGTGCCGGATCGACAGCGGACGCTGCGTGCCGCGATCAGCTGGAGCCACGACCTCCTCGACGATCGGCGAGCCCTCCTCTTCGCGCGGATGGCCGTCTTCACCGGCGGTGCCAGGTTGGAGGCGGTCGAATCGGTCGCATCGATCGAGGGCGGCGACCTCCTGGACGACCTCGTCTCGCTGGTCGACGAGAGCCTCGTGCGGCGATCCGACGACCCCGACGCAGAGCCGCGGTTCGGGATGCTCGAGACGATCCACGAGTTCGCCCTCGAGCGCTTCGAGACACTCGACGATCGCGAGGCACTCCGGCGCCGGCACGCCGAGTACTTTCTGGACGTCGCCATCGAGACGCTCCCGAGAATCTACGGGCAGGATCGCCGGTTGTGGCTGGATCGGCTCGAGCGCGATCACGACAACCTGCGCGCTGCGTTCGCGTGGTCGCTCGGAGCGGGGGACACGTCGCTCGTCCTCCGACTCTCCGCCGCGTTGTGGCGGTTCTGGCAGATGCGCGGGCATCTTGACGAAGGTGCCGAGCGCATCGATCAGGCACTGGCCCTTCCCTGGTCTGGGGATCCAGTGCTGCGTGCCGCCGCGCTCGAGGCGATGGGTGGCATCGAGCACTGGCGGGGCAACCAGCGCGCGTCGCGGCGCCAGTACGAGGCGGCGCTCGCGATTCACACCGCACGCGGGGACGCAGCCGCCATCGCCGAGGAGCACTACAACCTGTCGTTCACGTACTTCATGAGCTCCGAGCCGGAAGATGTCCCCCGGGGCCGGGAGCTGGCGATGGAGAGCCTGGCTACCTTCGAGGCGATGGATGATCAGGCGGGCATCGGCCGCGCGAAATGGGCGCTGGGCAACGCCATCATGTTCGCGGGCGATCTCACCGAGTCGCAACGACTCCAGCGCGAGGCGCTCGCCGTCCAGCGTGAGCTGGGCAACACGTTCATGGTCACCTGGATCCTGTTCAGCCTGGGCCGTGCGTCCTTCGGTGCCGGCAACTACGAGATGGCCGGCTCGGCCTTCGCCGAGTCGCTCGGCATGCTCGCCGAGAGCGAGGATCGCTCGGGGGTGGTCATCCTGCTGGCGTCGCTCGCCGACCTCGCCTGGGCGCAGGGCGATCGCGATCGGGCTCTCCGACTGTGGGGTGCGATGGCACGGCAGCAGCGTGTCACCGGGGCCGGGATCATCGTGAACATGGCGAAGTTCGGGCAGGAGGTGGATCCCGACGCGATCCTCGCCGACCCCACCCTCCAGGCGTCGCTTGCCGCCGGGGAGACGATGAGCGCCGACGAGGCCGTCGAGTTCGCCCTTCAGGTGCCGACGAACCCGGCGGTACAATGAAGGGCCGATGACCGCGAACACGCCCGTCCGCACCCCCGATCGCCGCGACGCGAGCATCGAGCGCCACCAGGCCCTCGGCGCCATGCTCGGCCGCGTCTGGCCGGTCGATGCCGTGGGCGTCGAGGAGCGCGCCGCGTCCCTCGCGAAGCGCTCGATCAAGAAGGACGCCAAGCTCTGGGCGCTCGACATGGCGATCAGGATGATGGACCTCACCACGCTCGAGGGAAAGGACACCCCCGGCAAGGTGCGAGCGTTGGCGGGCAAGGCCCGCCGTCCCGATCCGACCGACCCGTCGATCCCCTCGGTGGCCGCGCTGTGCGTCTACCCGAACATGATCGAGACCGCGGTCGAGGCCCTCGCAGGCTCCGGCGTGAAGGTCGCATCGGTCTCGACGTACTTCCCGTCGGGCCAGGCGCCGCTCAGCGTCAAGCTCGACGACGTGCGCGCCGCCGTCGCCATGGGAGCCGACGAGCTCGACATGGTGATCGACCGAGGCGCCTTCCTGGCAGGTGACTACGAGGTGGTGTACGACGAGATCGTGGCCGTCAAGGAGGCATGCGGCGAGGCGCACCTCAAGGTGATCCTGGAGACCGGCGAGCTCGAGACGTACGACAACGTGCGCCGAGCCTCGTTCCTGGCCATGGCCGCGGGTGGCGATTTCATCAAGACCTCGACCGGCAAGGTCCAGCCGGCCGCCACGCTGCCGGTGACCCTGGTGATGCTCGAGGCGATCCGCGACTTCTACGCCCGGACCGGGCGCGCGGTGGGGATGAAGCCGGCCGGCGGGATTCGCACGAGCAAGGAGGCGATCTCGTACCTCACTACGCTGTACGAGACCCTCGGGCCGGACTGGATGACGCCCGATCGCTTCCGGTTCGGAGCCAGCTCGCTCCTCAACGACGTGCTCATGCAGATCCGCAAGGAGCGCACCGGTCGCTATTCGGGCGGCGACTATTTCACCCTCGACTAGGCCGATGCAGCCGGTGGCAGCCATTTGTAACCGCGACAGTTACAAATAGGGAGCGTCCGAACTTGCGTCCGAACTCGTGCAGGTAGCGCCACACACCCTCGCCGTGTGGTCCGACATCGGCTGCCCGTGGGCGCACGCCGTCATCTGGCGCCTCCACGATGCGCGACGCCGTCTCGGGCTCGATGGCCGCGTCCGGTTCGACCATCGCGTCTTTCCGCTCGAGCTGTTCAACAGCCGGCCCACGCCCCGTCGCGATCTCGCGGCCGAGTGGCCGGTGGCCGCCCAGCTGGCGCCTCGGGCGGGCTGGCAGGCGTGGGCCGCGTCGGAGGACGCCTGGCCCGCGACGATGCTGCCTCCCATGGAGGCGGTCCAGGCCGCAAAGCTCCAGTCGCTCGATGCGTCCGAGGAGCTCGACCGCGGGCTGCGCCGCGCGTTCTGGGGCGAGAGCCGCTGCGTCAGCCTGCGCCACGTCATCCTCGAGGTCGCCAACGAGTGCGACGCCGTCGACGCCGCCGACCTGACCGAGGCCATCGATGACGGACGTGCCCGGCGCACCATCTTCGACGACTGGGCCACGGCCCGCGGCGACGAGGTGCAGGGCAGCCCTCACCTCTTCGCGCCGGACGGCACCAACGCCGAGAATCCCGGACTGAAGATCGGCTGGCACGGGGACGACGCCGGGGGCTTCGCCACCATCGAGGCCGATGATCCGGCGGTGATCGACGATCTCCTCCAGCGCGCCGCCGGCTGATCTCACGCCATCGTGCCGCGCCGCGTTTCATCGAACGTGCACCTACCGCCGTTCGAGCGGCTCATCGACGGGCATGCGCCCGAGCTGCATCGGTTCCTCGTGGGCCTCGTCGGCCCGACCGAGGCGGAGGATTGCCTCCAGGAGACGTTCATGTCCGCGTTGCGCGCCTACCCGCGACTCAGGCACGCCGACAACCTGCGCGCGTGGCTCTACACGATCGCCCAGCGCAAGGCGACCGATGCCGTCCGGCGTGCTGCCCGCCGACCGACGCGCGAGCTCGAGCAGGCGCCCGAGCCGGCGGCGCCGGAGCGTGCCGAGCCGGCCGACGACCAGATCTGGGTGACGGTGCGGGGTCTGCCGGCCAAGCAGCGCGCCGCGATCGTGCATCGGTTCGTGCTCGACCTCGCCTACGCCGAGATCGGCGTGCGCATGGGCATCAGCGAGGAGGCCGCGCGACAGAACGTGAGCGCCGCCCTGCGCCGGCTGCGCCGGGAGGTGACACCATGACCGATGACCTGGAGCGCCGCCTGGCCGATGGTGCCGCCACGCCCGACCTCGACCTCGAACGCCTGCGAGCGTCGGTGGCGCGGCGGGCCGCGAAGGACGGAATCCTGGACGTGGCCTATGGCACGCTCGACTCGCCGCTCGGTGAGCTGACGGTCTTCGTGACCCCGCGGGGTCTCGTGCGCCTGTCCTACGCCGGCGAGCCGGTCGAGGAACAGCTCGAGGAAATCGCGGCGCGGGTGTCGCCGCGCATCCTGAGCGCGCCGGAGCGCACGGATGCGGTCCGCCGCCAGCTCGACGACTACTTCATCGGCCATCGCCGCCGCTTCGAGGTCACGATCGACTGGCGGCTGGTGCGGGGCTTTGCCGGGGACGTCCTCCGTGCCACCGCCCGCATCCCGTTCGGCGGTGTCTCGACCTACCGGGACGTGGCGACCGAGGCTGGGTCGCCCAACGCCTACCGCGCGGCCGGAAACGCGCTCGGCTCGAACCCGATCCCGATCGTCGTGCCCTGTCACCGCGTCCTGCACGCGGGCGGCGGGCTGGGCGGCTACACGGGCGGGCTGGACCGGAAGCGCTACCTGCTGACGCTCGAGGGTGCGCTCCCCGCCTGAGTGGGCGGAAACAACGGAGCTCGAGGCTGGCGGCCGCCGTTTTGGGCCGCTTTCCCATCGGCTATGCATCCGGGGACTCTTCGCGTCGATGCCGGGCGCATCGGTGCACGCCTCGCGCTCTTCGGCAGAGAAATCGGCGATTCTCACGGTCAAATGCAGCCGATTCGACGCCCGATGTGGCGCTAACAGTCCGCGGGTGAATAGCTGACAGGGACTCGCGCTTGGGTCAATGGTCCTGTTGACCATGAGGGACCCTTCGCCTCCACTTGGGCCATGACCAATGGGGCGGCGCCGATCACACAACGCCTGCGACCGAACGTGGCCGTCCTGGCGCTCCTCCTCGCCGGTGGCAGCCTCCTCGCCGCCGGATCCATGTGGCGCCCGCCGTCGGTGCTCGCCAACCACCCGCTCACCCTCACTGTCACCGCACTCGACGTCACGAAGACCTATGGCGCCCCCATGCCCGAACTCGAATGGGAGATGGTGCTCGACGGCACGGTGCATCCTCCGGATGACGACGTCCACGTCTGCCACGACGACGATCCCACCTGTCCCGGGTCACTCCCGACGACACAGTCCCACGAGTTCTCGTGGAGCGGGCTGCCCACCTGCAGCACCGAGGCATCGGCGTCGAGTCCGGTCGGCAGCTATCCGATCACCTGCACCGGCGTGACGGTCGTCGACGGCACGCTCGAGTACGTGCCGGGCGCGCTGACGATCTCACCCGCTCCGCTCGTCGTGACGGCGGCCGACGCGACACGCGCCTACGGCACGCCGGACCCATCCATCGGTCACACCATCAACGGCTTGGTTGCCGGCGACGATTCGAGCTCGCTCGACGCGCTCCCGACCTGCTCGAGCGAGGCGACCCGACTCAGCAACGTGGGGATCTATGCCACGTCGTGCTCCGGGACGCTCAGCGCGAACTACGAGCCGACCTTCGTGGATGGGCATCTGTCCGTGACACGGGCACCGGTGACGGTGAAGGTGGAGGACGCGGAGCGCACGTACGGCAGCCAGCCGGGCGAGGTCGCGTTGTCCTTCGAGGGGCTTCCCGACGGCGGCGACGGCCCGATCGCGCCGGGCACGCTGGCCTGCACCATCGTGGCGGCCGATACCGTCCCCGGGTCCTATCTCGTCAACTGCTCAGCCTTGGCGACGCCGAACTATCAGCTCGGGTTCGCCGCCGGTACCCTGACCGTCGTGCCGGCTCTGCTCACGATCGCCGCCCAGGACGTCGCGCGCGCCCGCGGCGAGCCGAATCCGCCATTCGAGGTGACGTACGAGGGGTTCGTCCTCGGCCACGACCTCTCGATCTTGTCCGGCGACCTCCAGTGCGCCAGCGTGGCCGATGCCGCCAGCCCTCCGGGCGTCTATCCGATCACCTGCTCCGGCCTTGCGGCTGAGGGCTACGCGATCGTGTACGCGGACGGCGTCCTGAGCGTCGCGGCTCCGGGCTCCGATGGCGCAGCGCCTCCCTCGGACGAGACGGAGGGCTCCGGTACGGGCCCGGGCGAGTCCGGCCCGGGAGCATCGGCCCCGGGGGCCTCGGCCCCGGGGGCGGTGCTCCCCGATACCGCCATGAGGTCCGGCGGCGGCTAGGAGGAACGAATCCGGAGCCGCTGGCGTCCCCACCTCCATGCGCCTCATGCTCTCGATCGGCGTGATGGTTGCGCTCGCCGCATGCGGTGCGGATCGGTCGGTGAGTGACGACGACCCGGGTGGGAGCCTGCCGCCATCGGTGCCGGCTGCCGACGGACGGCTCATGATCGTCGACGCCGATGTCGATGGTCCGATCATGCACATCAGTGACGCACTCGGTGCCGACGGACCGATCCGCGTCGCGGGCTCGCTCTTCGTGGACGCCGATGGCCGCGCCCTGCTGTGCGGCGCCATCGCCGAGTCCTTCCCGCCGCAGTGTGGCGGGGCTCGGCTCGAGGTCATCGGTCTCGAGCTTGACACCATCGAGCTCCAGGAGGCGAACGGCGTGCGCTGGGCCGAGGCGATCGAGCTCACCGGCATCGTCGGGCGCTGATCAGCGCGGGCTGAACGCGGCCACGAGCTCCTTCGGCACGCGGACCGGCCGCCCATCGGCGACCCGGACCCAGACCCACTCGCTGGTGACGTCGGCGAGCAACATCCCGTCGGCGACTCGGCTGACCGCCGTGTGACGCGTGCCGCGGACGCCGCCGATGCTCAGGACGCGCACGGTCAGCTCGATCTCGTCACCGCGCCGCCCCGGCTGGTGGTAGGTGATCTCGTGCCGTCGAATCAACCAGGCGCAGCCGCGCGCGATGCTCCACTCGCGACCGAAGCCAATTGCCTCCGCGTGCTCCGCCGACACTTGCTCGGCCCATTGCAGGTAGACCGCGTTGTTGACGTGGCCGTTCTCGTCCACCTCGTAGGTGCGCACCTTCCAGCGCTGGCTGAACTCGAGCGGGTCGACGGGTGTGGTCATGGGTTGATGCTACCGCCAGCGAACGTCCTCCCGCCCGCATACCGTCAAGCGCCTGGCGGGCGTCATGGAGGAGCAGGCGGGCGCGATCGCGGCAGCGTCGAGTCGCAGTGGTACGCTACAACGATGCTTACCGTCCCCGAGGCCGCTCGCCGGTTGCGTCGCAATCCGGAGACCGTTCGCCGCTGGATCCGCGAGGGCAGGCTGCGCTCCACGAAGGTGGGGACGCAGCATCTTGTCGACGAGGCTGACCTGGACCAGGTCGGGCCCGATGCGCTGCTCGCGGCTCCACCGGGCTGGTGGACGGAGAGTCACACCGGAGAGCCGCTGCCGGACTTCATGGCCGTCCTGCGTCGCCAGCGCACCGAGCATTGATCGCGTGCTGGTGATCGATGCGAGCGTGGCGCTCTCGGCCGCGCTCACGCGCGATGGCTTCGACCGGATCGCCGGCCACGACCTTGTCGCCCCGCCCCTGATGTGGTCGGAGGCAGTCTCCACCCTGCGGGAGCACGCCTGGCGTGGCGACATCTCGGCCGAGCAAGCTGCGACCAGCCTGGCCGCGCTCATGGCGGCGCCCATACGGAAGCGAGCACCCCGGAGACTGCACCGCGAGGCGTGGCTGGTCGCCGAGCAGCTTGGCTGGGCCAAGACCTACGACGCGGAGTACGTCGCGCTCGCACGGCTGCTGGGCTGCCGCCTGCTGACCCGGGATGATCGGCTGCGACGCGGGGCCGCTCGGGCCGTTGAGACCATCGGTCCGACCGAGCTCGAGCAGCCCGCCAAATCCTCCGGACTCACATGAGGCGTGCGTTGTGCGGCCGATGGGGTTTCGCGCGTCGGGGCTGGGCCGCGGCCGGCACAAGCGGTCGGAGTGCGATAATCGAGGGCAATGACCCTGACCAAGAAGCCCGAGACGCGACCGGCGCCAGCCTCGTGGGGCCTCGCCGCCGGCAAGCACCCATGGGAGTACGCGCCCGCGCCCGAGGCGACCGATCACATCCGCATCGAGCCGGAGTACGGCCTCTTCATCGGCAACGAGTTCCGCCCGTCGAAGCCGCGTAAGACCTTCACCGTCATCAACCCGGCCACCGAGGAGCCGCTGGCGAAGGTGGCGCACGCCTCGAAGGCGGACGTGAACCGGGCGGTGGCCACGGCGCATGAGGCGCATCGGTCTGTCTGGTCGAAGCTGCCGGGTCGGGAGCGCGCGAAGTACCTGTACCGCATCGCGCGCATCCTCCAGGAGCGCTCGCGCGAGTTCGCGGTAGTCGAGTCGATGAACTCGGGGAAGCCGATCAAGGAGTCGCGCGACGTCGACGTGCCGCTGGCGGCGGCGCACTTCTTCTACTACGCCGGCTGGGCCGACAAGCTCGAGTACGCATACCCGAACCGCGACCCGCGCTCGCTGGGCGTCGCCGCGCAGGTGATCCCGTGGAACTTCCCGCTGCTGATGCTGGCATGGAAGATCGCGCCGGCACTGGCGGCCGGCAACACGGTGGTCCTGAAGCCCGCCTCCACGACGCCATTGACCGCCTACCTCTTCGCCGATGTCGTGCGCCAGGCCGATCTGCCGCCGGGCGTCGTGAACATCATCACCGGGCCGGGCGAGATCGGGATGGAGCTGGTCACCCATCCGGACGTGCGCAAGGTGGCCTTCACCGGCAGCACGGCGGTGGGCAAGATGATCGCCCGCGCCATCGCCGGGACCGATAAGAAGGTCACGCTCGAGCTCGGCGGCAAGGCGGCCAACATCGTCATGGACGATGCGCCGCTCGACCAGGCGATCGAGGGCATCATCAACGGCATCTACTTCAACCAGGGCGAGGTGTGCTGCGCCGGCTCGCGCCTCTTCGTGCAGGAGAGCATCTACGAGCCGCTGCTCGACAAGCTCAAGGCGCGGCTCGGCACGCTGCGCGTCGGCGATCCGCTCGACAAGAACACCGATATCGGCGCCATCAACTCGGCCGGCCAGCTGGCCAAGGTGCAGGAGCTGGTCGAGTCGGGCATCGAGGAGGGCGCCGAGATCTTCCAGCCCGACTGCGAGCTTCCCACGCGCGGTTACTTCTTCCGTCCGACGCTCTTCACAGGCGTGTCGCAGTCACACCGGATCGCGCAGGAGGAGATCTTCGGGCCGGTCCTGTCGGTGCTGACCTTCCGGACGCCGGAGGAGGCGATCGAGAAGGCCAACAACACGCCCTACGGGTTGAGCGCCGGGGTGTGGACCGAGAAGGGCAGCCGCATCTTCAAGATGGTGAACGCCATGCGCGCCGGCGTGGTGTGGGCCAACACCTTCAACCGATTCGACCCGACCTCGCCGTTCGGCGGCTACAAGGAGTCCGGCTACGGACGTGAGGGCGGCATCCATGGCCTGGGCGCCTACCTGGACCTGTCCGGCAACGGGACGAACGGCCGATGAGCCCGCGCGCGAAGACGACCGCGCGCGCGAAGACGACGGCGCGCTCGCAGGGCGCATCGGTGCTCGACCGGCGTGCCGCGCAGCCATTGGCGACCACGAACGGGGCCGGAGGTCGCGGGGACCGCATCGGCGTGCGCAAGACGTACAAGCTCTACATCGGTGGCGCTTTCCCGCGCACCGAGTCGGGGCGCGCCTACGAGGTCTTCGGCGCGAGGGGCCAGCTGCTGGCGAATGCGTCGCGCGGGACGCGCAAGGACATCCGCGAGGCGGTCCGCGCGGCACGCAAGGCATTCGGCGGCTGGGCGTCGCGGACGGCCTACAACCGATCTCAGATCCTCTACCGCATCGCGGAGCTGATGGAGGGCCGTCGCGAGCAGTTCGTGGCCGAGGTGATGGCGGCCGAGGGTGTCGGGCGGGCACGGGCAGGACGGCTGGTGGACGCCGCTATAGACCGATGGGTGTGGTACGCCGGCTGGGCGGACAAGTACCCGCAGGTGATCGGCACGGTCAACCCCGTCGCCGGATCCTACTTCAACTTCAGCGTTCCGGAGCCGACCGGCGTGGTGGGCGTCATCGCGCCCGAGGAATCGTCCCTGCTGGGGCTCGTGAGCCGGCTGGCGCCGGTCATCGTAAGCGGAAACGCAGCCGTGGTGCTGGCCTCCGAGTCGCGGCCGCTGCCTGCGGTGACGCTCTCGGAGGTGCTGGCCACGTCAGATGTGCCGGGTGGGGTGGTGAACCTCATCACGGGGCTGCGGCGCGAGCTCGTCGGGCACCTGGCCGGGCACATGGACGTCAATGCGCTCGACGCCTTCGGTGCGGCCGTGGACGAGGCGGCGAAGCTCGAGGAGATCGCGGTCGAAAACGTGAAGCGCTTCGTGCGACCCCCGCGCGGCGGTCTCGACCGCTATGACTGGATGAGCGAATCCGCCCAGTCGCCCTACCTCGTCGGCGAGTACGTCGAGATCAAGACCGTCTGGCACCCGATCGGTTCCTGATCGGCCGTTGGGGCCGTTCGGGCCGTTGGCGCGGTGCGGGCCGTTGCGCGGTGCGGCCGTTTGCACCCGATGAAGGTAGCGACCAAGTTGCGGGCTCTACGTGGCGACCCGTGTCACGGGATGAAGCGGACGGCCATCCAGGGCTCCAATTCGGCCCCGATAGGCCCGCAACTTGGTCGTTACCGTCACGGGGCGAAATTCGGAGCTGACGCCCGGCGCTACGCCGATGCGCCCTGAGCCTGACCCCGAGCCCGGGCCCGGTGACGCGCGACCTTCGCGCGGTTGCCGCACGTGCGCATGTCGCACCATCGGCGACGGCCGGCAGGTGAGTGGTCGACGAAGAGCCAGCGGCAGCCGTCATCGGCGCAGATGCGAAGTCGATGCGCGTCGTGATCGGCGAGGAAATGCGCCAGTGAGCCGGCGATCGAGGCGCGCGCCTGGTCGAGCTCGTCGCCGACCTGGCCGATGGTGAAGCGCGCGCCATCTTCAACGGCGTGCAGCTGGTGGTAGTGCAGGCCGTCCCTGAGCACCCGGTTCAAGGCGCGCAGCTGGGTGGTGGTGGGGGACCGATCGTCGGCGGCGCGCGTGGCGATCCCGCGCACGAGCTGTCGGAGCTCACGAAATCGTGGCAGGTCGCGTTCAACGCGTGAGACCGATGGTCGCGCCCGCAGCAGCCCGTGCTGCCTCAACCAGTCGACGAGCGCGTGCGGGTCCTCGACCCGGTCATGGCCCGCGCCATCGGTGAACGCGAGCGTATTCGCGTACTCCACGAACAGCTCGGACGTCGCTTCCGGCTCGGGAGGCGCGTCGTGCAGGTCTGTCATGCATGTAACCATATCATAGGGGTTGACAAGTTACCACGGCGCCGATAGCATCGTAACCACCGAGAGGGATAGGAACGGTTACAGGCGAAGGAGAGCGGTCATGGAGCTCATTGCATTATTGGTTGGATTCGCCGGCCTGGGGCTGGCGGCGCTGACCGCCGGGGCCGATAGCCGGCCTCGCCTCGACGAAGGACCGCGCCGGTCGATCTAGGAGCAGTCGTGGAACGTCTTCACTACCGATCGACGAGCCTGCTGGCTCTCCAGGCGGAGCTGCACCAGCGCGACCTGATGGTCGAGGCCGAGCGTCCTCGACTCGCGAGACGACCGCGGGCCGGACGGCCGTTCACCCTCCTCGGGCTGCCGATACGGGGCCGACGACCGGCCCGCTGAGCCGATAGGAGCCGATCAAGGCGATTCGCGCATCACGGTGCCCGATGCATCGGCTCGAGGATCAATGGGCGGCCGTTCGATGTCTCCAGCCGCATCTAGAATGGCCCGCGATGCCTCGGCCACGAAGCGCGTCGCGCAGCGGCGACGCGGTCATCAGCAACGGTGAGTTGGCGCGGATCTTCAACGAGATCGGCGACATGCTCGAGATCCTCGGCGAGGTCGTGTACAAGGCCGTCGCCTACCGGCGCGTCGCCGATGTCATCGAGCGCTATCCCGACGACGTGGCCTCGCTCTACCGTCGCGGCGAGCCGCCGAAGATTCCTGGCGCCGGCGCGGCCCTGACCGCCAAGCTGGCCGAGCTCGCCGAGACGGGCCGGCTCGAGTATCACGAGCGCCTCCGGGCGCAGGTGCCCGACGGGCTGCTCGACATGCTGCGGGTCTCCGGGGTCGGTCCACGGACGGTGAAGCTGCTGCACGATACCCTCGGCATCGACTCGCTCGAAGGATTGCGCGCTGCCGCCGAAACCGGCGGCCTGCGTGGCGTGAAGGGCCTCTCCGAGCGCACCGAGCGCAATATCCTCGACGGCATCGGCCGCCTCGAACGGCGCAGCTCGCGGATGCTGATCCACGATGCGGATGCCCTCATCGATGACCTGCTGGCGCGCCTGCGCGACGTGAAGGGCGTGCGGCGCATCGAGCGCGCCGGCTCGCTTCGAAGGCGTCAGCCGACGATCGGCGACCTCGACCTGCTGGCGGCGGTGGACGACCCGACGGGGGTGATCGATCGGCTCGACACCCTGTCCGAGGTCGAGAAGGTCCTCTCGGCCGGCACTGACAAGTCGAGCATCGTCCTGCGCGAGGGGCCGCGCGTCGACCTGATGGTCTGCCCGCCGGCCGCGTGGGGCACGCACCTCGTCCATTTCACCGGCAACAAGGAGCACAACATCGCCCTGCGCGGCATGGCGCTCGATCGCGGCTGGTCACTGTCCGAGAAGGGGTTCAAGGTCATCGAGAGCGGCGAGCTGCTCCTTGACGCGGAGGAGGCCGACGTCTACCAGCGCCTGGGCCTGCCGTGGATCCCGGCCGAGATTCGACTCGGCGACGGCGAGATCGAGGCGGCGAAGGAGGATCGGCTCCCGAAGCTCGTGACGCACGACGACGTGCGCGGCGACACGCACACCCACTCGGACTGGACCGATGGCGTGGACTCGATCGAGGTCATGGCGCGAGCGGCGCGAGACCTCGGCCACGAATACATCGTGCTCACCGACCACTCACCGTCCCTGGGCGTCGCCCGCGGGCTCGTGCCGGCGCGAGTCGAGGAGCAGCGGGCGGAGATCGCGCGGCTCAACGCCGAGCTCGCCCCATTCCGCGTCCTGCACGGTACCGAGCTCGAGATCCGGGCCGATGCGTCCCTCGACTATCCCGACGAGCTGCTCGCGCGCTTCGACGTCGTGATCGCCAGCATCCACACCGGGCGCGGGCAGCCGGCCGAGCAGCTGACGAAGCGGGCGCTGGCCGCGATCGAGCATCCGCACGTGGACGTGCTCGCGCACCCGTCTGGGCGAATCGTGAACCGGCGGGATCCCCTGCCGCTCGACTGGCCGCGCGTCTTCGAGGCGGCGGCACGCAGCGGGACCGCGCTCGAGATCAACGGCAGCCCGCGTCTCGACCTGGACGACTCGCTGGCGCGCGCCGCGGGTCGTGCGGGTGCGCGCCTGACCTTGGCCTCCGACGCGCACCGAACCGAGGAGCTGTCGCAGCAGCGCTACGCGGTCGATCTCGCCCGGCGGGCGTGGCTCGAGGCCGACCAGCTGCTGGCGACCCGCTCGGCCGACGCCCTGCTCGAGCTGCTGGCGTGATCGGTCGCCTCATCGGCGATCGGCGTCGGGTGGGCGTCGTGCGTCGGGTCGATCGTCCCGGAGCCGTCCTCGTGGCCGTGGTCCAGGCGCTCGTCGCCGCCGCAGGCTGGTTCGCCGAGCCGGTGTGGCTCGCGATCGCAGTCGCCGCCCAGTTGCTGCTCGGCGGCATCGCGGCGGTGCGCGTGATGGGCCCGGCTCGGCCCGACCTCGGTCTTGGCCGCTACGCGATGCCGGCCAGCGCCGGCATCGCGGCCACGCTGTTCGGCCGCCTCATCCCGGGCGGCCTGGCCCTCCTCCTGGTCCCGATCGTGGCCGTCCTGCTGTGGTCGGTGCTCTACCTCGAGCTGCGCATCGAGCGAGGAAGCGGCGGGCGGACGATCGGCGACCTGCTCGTGACCGCGATCGTCTTCAGCGGCACGGCGGGCATCCTCGACATGTTCGGCGCGCAGGCGTGGCCGACGCCGCTCATCGTCGTCGCGGCGCTCGCGCTGCCCGTCGCGCTGCGTAGCGCCGAGGCGCGCGGCACCGGTGGCGCCGAGGGCTTCGGCCAGGCGCTGCTGCACGTGCTGGTGACGGTGCAGGTCGGCGCCGGCGCTGTGCTCCTCTCTCTGCCGGTGACGGTCATCGCGGCCATCGTGGCCCTCGCCTTCTACACGTGGGCAGGCGCCGTCGAGGCGCTTGACAACGAGGAGTCGGGGCGAAGCGTGGTCATTGAATTCGGCGCGCTCATGCTGCTTGGCCTGCTCGTCGGCCTGCTCGTCTATCGGCTCTGAGGCCCTCGGGGAGGGGGTCGCGTTGACACCCCACATGCCCGGTGATACAAGGAGTCGCTTTCGGCCGGGTTCGGCCGTTCGACGACCCGTTATCGGAGACGCTCACAACGCTCATGGCGCTTGGAGAAGCCGACGCAACCACCCGACAACGACGACAGCTTTCCGACGCCGCGATCGGTCATGCGACGCGCGGCGCCTGGGAGGAGGCCGTTACCACGAACCGCCAGCTCCTGGAGCTGGGTCCGGACATCGACGCGTACAACCGGCTGGGGAAGGCGCTCGCCGAGCTCGGCCGGCACGCCGAAGCGCTCGAGGCTTACGAACAGGCGCTGGAGCGCGATGCGACGAACCGCATCGCGCAACGCAACGTCGAGCGCCTGCGCGTGCTGGCCGCCGCCGCTCGGCCCAGCTCGAAGTCATCTAAGAACGCCTCGAACGGCAAGGGAAAGCCGGAGAAGGCGCCCGCCACGCTGTTCATCGAGGAGATGGGCAAGACGGGTCGGGCTCGGCTCATCAACCTCGCGGCCCCGCGCGTCCTGGCTCCGCTCTCCGCCGGAGATGCCGTCGAGCTCGAGCGCGATGGCGACGAGCTCGTCGCGCGGGTCGGACCGAGCGCCATCGGCAGCGTCGAGCCGCGCATCGCGTCCCGCCTCCTCAAGCTGATCGCGGGCGGGAACCGCTACGAGGCCGCCATCACCACGATCCACGAGAACGGGTCGGAGATGACGATCATCATCCGCGAAGTCTTCACCCACCCGGCCAACTTCGGAAAGGTGTCGTTCCCCACGACGCCGCAGGCCTCCGGTGGCGTCCGACCGTACATGAAGGGCAGCCCAGTTCGGTACGATGACGAGGACGAGGTGGAGGAAGCCGATGACGACTCCGAGGAGGTCGAGGAGCTCGACACGACGCTCCCCGAGTACTCCGGCGAGCCCGAGCTCGAAGAGGAGCTTGTCGAGGAGTCATAGCGCCCGATGAGCGAGGCCGAACGGGCACGGCTCGATCACGTCGTCCTTCCGCGGCGCGTGCCCGGCCTGGCCCTGCTCGAGCGCTACTTCCCGTCCCCGGCGGACAATCTGCTCGACGCAGAGCTGAGCGCGTTCGCGTCCACCGGCGACACCGTCCTCGATCCGTGGGCCGGCACCGGTTGGACAGCCCGTCGCGCCATCGCCCACGGCATGCGGGCCGTGGCCGCGGATCCGAGCCCGTTCGCGCAGCTCGCGGCGATCGCACACTTGACCGCTCCCGATCCGGCCGTGCTGGACACCGCCTTCACGCAGCTCGCAACCTCGCGTCGCGTCGACGTCCCGCTCCGCCAGCACGTCGAGGAGCTGTACGCCACCCACTGCGCAGCGTGCCGCGGCCCGGTGGTGGCCGACCAGTTCATCTGGCCTCGCGACGCCGATGCGCCCGGTCGCAAGATCTATCGCTGTGCCGCCTGCGACGCGTCGATCGGCGGTGCCGAGGAGCGCGTCGCCGGGGTGGACGAGGGCGATCTCGCCAAGCTCGGCATCGAGGGATCGCCAGCTCCCGAGGCGCCCGAGCCTGCAGCCGATGCGGCCGATGACCTGCCACCGGCGCCGATGGGCCTCACGGAGCCGATCGGTCCGATCGGTCCGATCGAGGAGGCCGACGCGCCCATCGGCGAGGCCGGCGGACCCCCATCGCCCGCTCCACCGCCCCTCGATCCGCCCAGCGGGCTTGGCGACCGCCCTCGGTTCGCCTCGACCGTGCGGCCGGAGCCGATGCCCGTGGCGGCGGTGGACGGCGTGCGGCAGAGCCCGCAGTACCTTGAGCTGCGCGCGCGCTTCCCGGTGCTCGACGGCCGCGACGAGCTCGTGGACGAGCTGCTCGACCTGTACACGCCGCGCAACCTGTACGCGCTGCACGTCATCGGCTCGAAGATCGAGCAGGAGATGCGCGACACGCCGGCGGCCGCGGTCATGCGCCTCGCGCTCGCCGCGTGCCTCCTGCCGGCCAGCCGTCTCAACGGCTATCCCGGGCGCGTGGCGTCGCTGCGCATCAGCGGCGGCCACGTCCGTCAGCCGGCGAGCCGCCACCAGCGCGAGGTGAACGTGTGGCGCGCCTTCGAGGAGGCCTACGCGGACGTGCGAGCGGCGATCGTGGCGCTGGGACAGGAGCGGAAGGAGGCCCGCCTGGCGGCCGACTACGGCGAGCTGGGTGGCATGCACGCCGCCAACGTGCTCTGGTTGCGGAGCCGGCCCGCGGTGGTTGGCCAGTACCTTCCGGCCGAGGGCATCGACCTCGTTCTCACCGCGCCGATGCCGAGCCCGACGATCGACGAGCTCTCGTTCGAGTATCTCGCCACCTCCTGGATCCTCGGGCGCGAGGCGGCCGAGACGCTGCGCCTCGAGCCCATCTTCGGCAGCGGCGGGCATGCCGAGGGAGCGGAGGCGACGGCCCTGCGCCATGGCTTCGGATCGGCGGCGGGCGCGCTGAAGCCCGGTGGCTGGTGCAGCGTGATCCTCGACGGCGCCGATCCGGATCGGCTCCTTGCCATCGCCCTGGCCGGCACGGCGGCCGGCCTCGAGGTCGTCGACGTCATCCATCGGGAGTCGAAGCGAGCGGGCGACGGCCTCGTGCTGCACCTGCGTAAGCCGTCGGCCGAGGACCGGCTGCGCGATGCGGTCCAGCCCAGCCCACTGCGCCTCGGGGCCGATGCCGGACACCTCACGTATCCGGAGCTGGCCCGCGCGATCGAGGATGCCGGCGTGGCGCTCCTCCGCGATCGTGGCGAGCCGGTCGGCCTCACCCGTCTCGTGTCCGCGATCGTGGCGGAGCTGAGCCGGACGGGCCTCCTGCGCCGGATCGCCGCATCACGAACCGGCGATGCCGATGGGAGTGGCGAGGCCAGGCTCGAGGGTAGGGGACCGCAGCTGCTCGCCTCGCTCGTCCACGAGGAGCTGTGGCGCGACGACCATCCCTCGCTGGTGCGCATTGGTGACGAGGCTAACCAGCAGTGGTGGCTGCGCGAGCCCGAACTCGCCGAGTCACCCCTCGCCGACCGCGTCGAGTGGGCGACCTGGTCGATCCTGGCAACCGCGGGTCGGATCGACGAGTCGGGCTTCTTCGACCGGATCTATCGGCTCTTCCCCGGGCTCGCCGCCCCGGATGAGGAGCTCGTCCGCGCCTGCCTCGACGCCTATATCACGCGCGGCGAGCGCGGCTCGCTGGCGACCGAGGACGAGCTGACGCGCCGAAGCGAGGATCACGGCCGCGTCCTGGCGATGCTGGCCGACTACGGTCATCGGCTCGGACTGCGCGTCTGGATCGCCGCCAGGGAGCACGATCGCATGGTGGAGGGGCGGCCGCTGCTCGATCGCCTGACCGACGACGAACGGCGCGTCTACCTGCCGCTCGTCCTGCGCGCGCCGGCGGATGAGCTTGGCAAGGTCGACCTGCTCTGGTACGTGCGCGGCAAACTCGTCTTCCTGTTCGAGGTGGAGTGGACGGCCATGATCGGCGAGGCGGTCCTGCGTCGTGGGCCGGCCATCCCGCTCGGTGAGCAGCAGGCGCGCTTCCTCGTCGTTCCCGCGGAGCGCGGCGAGCTGATCCGTCTGAAGATGCAGCGCTCGCCGTGGCTGCGCGGCGAGATCGAGCGCCAGAACTGGCACGTCCTCAAGTGGCAGCACCTGGCCACACTGTCGGCGCGCGAGGGCGCCAGTCTCGAATGGCTCGAGCCGGTGCTCGGTCTCGATCCGCTCATCGAGCGCGGCGGGGAGCAGCTGACGATCTTCGGCGAGTGACCCGCGCGCGATCGCTTGCTCGCCGTGTGAGCGAAACTGTAGACTCGCGCGGGAGTGCCGTGGTTCCCCCCTGCGGCACTCCCGTTCACCCGTTCACCCGTTCAGCCCTTCGTTCAGCCGCCCGTCGGCGCCCCTCGTCGCGGCGCGCGCCGACCCATCGTGCGACGCACGACCTGCATCACCTCGTCGACGTAGGGCCGCCCCTGTCCGGTCTCGATGGCGTGCGACAGGCACCCATCGATGTGATCCTCGAGCAGGAGGAGCGCGACCTGGTCGGCTGCCGCGGTGAGCGCCTCGACCTGCTGCAGGACGTCGAGACAATAGGTCTCTTCCGCCACCAGGCGTTGGATCCCGCGCGCCTGCCCCTCGATGCGGCGCAGGCGGTTCACGAGCTCGCGCCTGTCCTTCGTGTAGGAGTGCCGGAAATGTGCGGTCTGCGGTTCGATCGACATACTGCGGGGCAGTATGTCGGTGCGTAGTTCGGGGGTCAATGTGCCACGCACGCTGGACATTCGCTGGACATTCGCTGGACGGTCTCGCTGGACGGTCTCGCTGGACATATGGGCGTGAGGCGGCGCCCTACGCAGCTGATCGCCTCGCGGTAGCCCTGATTTCGCCACTTTCAGGTGACATGTGCGACACCCACGGCCCATATGTCGCCGTTGCGGCCGGTCTCACCCCCGTAAGGCTCCGCTGGGCGCCCATTTGTCCACATCGGCCGCCCCGCGAGCGACCAGCGACGAGCGACGACCGATGGACCGATGGACCGACCGACGCGCCCGCTCAGGTTCGCTACGATTGACGGCATGAGCCCCCTGGAGCGCCACGAGCTGATCAGCCCGCTCGAGCGCGTGCTCGTGGTGATCAGCCATCCCGATGACGGCGAGTTCGGGGCGGGGCCCACCATCGCGCACCTCACGAAGGCGGGGGCCCGGGTCGACTACATCGTGACGACCGACGGCAGCAAGGGCACCGAGGATCCGTCCGTCACCCCCGAACAGCTCTCCGCGACGCGCGTCGCGGAGCAGCGCGCAGCGGCCGACATCCTGGGCGTGCGCGAGATCGTGCATCTCGGCTACCCGGATGGCTATCTGACGCCGTCCCTCGAGTTGCGCCGCGACATCACGCGCCAGATTCGTCGATTCCGGCCGGACCTCGTCATCACCCAGAACCCGCAGCGCCGGCTCGACCACAACCCGTTCATCGGCCATCCAGACCACCTCGCCACCGGCGAGGCGACGCTCGCATCGGTCTATCCGGCGGCTCGCGACCACCTGAACTTCCCCGAGCTGTGGACCGATGAGAAGCTCGAGCCATGGAAGGTGCGGCAGGTCCTCCTGACGGGAGTGGAGGAGCCGAACCTGTGGCTCGACGTGGCGGGGACGTTCGAGATCGGCTTGCGCTCCATCCTGGCCCATACGAGCCAGGTTGACCCCGAACCCGTCGCCGAACGGATGCGTGAGCGGGCGCGCCTGGTCGGCGAGCCGCAGGGCATCGGTCTGGCCCAGGCGTTCCTCTCGATCATCCTCGAATGACACGACGCGGCGGCGGCCACTGGGGCGGCGAGCAGCCCGACCTGACCCGGCGGCCGGGCAGCGAGGGTCGGACCCTGCGCATGATCGCCGGATTCTTCCAGCCCTATCGGGCTCGGCTGGGGCTGATCGCCGTCCTCATCGTGTTCACGGTCAGCATCGGCGTCGTCAACCCCATCCTGCTCAAGCTGATCATCGACAACCTGACCGGGCCGCAGGACCTCGGGCTGCTCTACCTGCAGGCCGGGCTCATGATCGTGCTGCCGATCGTGACCAGCGCCCTGGGCGTGTGGCAGTCGTACCTGTCCAACGTGGTCGGCCAGCGGGTGATGAACGACCTGCGGCTGGCCCTCTACCGCCACCTGCAGTGGATGCCACTGCGCTTCTTCACCGAGACGCGCACCGGCGAGATCCAGAGCCGCATCAGCAACGACGTCGGCGGCGTGCAATCGGTCGTGACCGATACCGCTTCCTCCCTGCTGGCCAACTTCGCGACCGTGGCCACCACCGTGGTGGCGATGTGGATCCTCGACTGGCGGCTCACGCTGCTGAGCCTTGGGCTGCTGCCGGTCTTCGCCTACATCACCTTCCGCGTCGGCAAGGTGCGGCGAGAGGTGAGCACGCTCACCCAGCGGTCGATGGCCGAGATGAGCGCCATCACCGAGGAGTCGCTCAGCGTGTCGGGGATCCTGCTCAGCAAGACGTTCGGTCAGCAGGAGGCGAGCATCGAGCGTTTCCGCAGCGAGTCGCAGCGCCTCGGCGACCTCCAGGTGCGCGGCCAGATGATCGGCCGCTGGTTCTTCGCCCTGATCGGCACCTTCTTCAGCATCATGCCTGCCTTCGTGTACCTGCTGGCAGGGTCGCTCATCATCGACGGCGACACGAACGTCTCGATCGGGACCATCGTGGCCTTCACCACGCTCCAGTCGCGGCTCTTCTTCCCGCTTGGTCAGCTGCTCAACGTCCAGGTCGAGATCCAGGGGGCCCTCGCGC
>JBOGSW010000145.1:0-12679 GCA_050695815.1 Candidatus Limnocylindria bacterium
CTCTAGCCGGAGCAAGACCGAATAGGGGAGCCCAGGCTGCTCGCTCAGCTCCCGGGTAGGTCGCACAGATGGATGGCCGTCCGTGAGACCGATGGCGACATCGGCCCCACGACAGAACTCGGCTTACAGACCGCCTCCAGGGACTTTCGTACGACCTTCCGCGTGATGTGAGTGCGCGCCGCCGCCGGCCGGGCCGGGCCGAAGCGTCGCGATTCACACCAGGCGTGCCATCGGGCGATGACGAGGTCGTCGAACCGTCCGGATTCACACCACGCGTGCACGAAGCCGATTCGCGCGGCGCTCTCCGTGCTCAATGGTCACGTGGCGTGAAAATCGACGGGTCACGGGGTCGCGCAGCCCCCCAATGGTCACCTGGCGTGAACGTTGACGGTGTCGGGTGGTGGGCATGGGGCACCTGCCTGCGTGGCGGAGAGGTCGTCAGTCCTCGTCCTCGCGCCACACGGATCGGGCGGTGCAGGCGTTGCAGATCGGGCGCGCCTCGTCCATGGTGCCGAGAGGGAGCGGGTGCTCTGCACCGCCGAGGAGGCAATCGACCTGGACCGATGGGGGACTGCCGGGCAGGATGCTGACGTGGCGCACCGAGCAGCGGCGGATCCGACCGGATCGCGGGATCGGCCGGCGCTCGTCGTTTCCCTCCACCGGGTTCAGCGCCATGTGGGAAATCGCCTCTGCTTCGCGGCGGGCCGTGAACCGGCTCGCAGCGTCTCAGCCTAGCCGCCGTGGCGTCCTGTCAACAATGAGGCGTTGGTACCATCGGGGCCTGCCCTCACCTGCTCGTCGCGGCGAGCGGGTCGCGCACGCTAGACTCAGCGACCCGACCTGGGTCCAGCGCAGTGGGAGCTACGGTGTTCGGACGACGCAAGCGCGAGGAGGAGGCGGCCGCAGAGGCCGCCCGCGAGGCGGAGCGACGCGCGCTCTTCGCCAGGCTTGCCGAGCGCCCCGAGAACATCTGCCCATTCCTCGGTCTGGCCGACGACCGGACGGGATACGTCGACGGCATCAGCGACGAGCACCGCTGCTTCGCGTTCGGCGATCCCGCGCCGCTCTCAGCCGAGCAGCAGACGCGCGTCTGCCAGGAGCGAGGCTACGGCAACTGTCCTCGCTACCTCCGCGGCGTCCTTGTCATCCCCACCGAGGAGCTGGAGGCGCTCCGCAGGCCGCGCGCGCCGATGGAGGAGCCTCCACCCCCACCCCCACCTCCTGCCTCCGAGCCGCGTTCGCGTCGTCGGCTGCCGATCTTCGCGCTGCTGGTCGCGCTGCTGGCGGTCGTCGGCGGAGGCGCGGCCATCCTTCTCTTCAACGGTGGCCTGGGCATCGCCGGCGGACCCACGCCGACGCCCAGCCCGTCGGTGCCTGCAGATCCCTTGGCGTCGCCCAGCGTTGCTGCAACCGCGACGCCGGCTCCGAGCAGTGATCCATCGGCGCTTCCGACGCCGACGCTCGAGCCGACGCCGGAGATCGGAGATGCCTTTGCCTTCTACGAGGTCTCGGTCGGGCCGGACGAGTTCACCCTCTTCTCGCTCGACCCCGACGGCGAGGTGGACGGCACGCGGACGATTTCGTTCGCAGCGTTCTCGTTCGCACAGGCCGAACCGGTGGTCGGTGCCGACGGAGCTGTTCACTGGGTGACGCAGAACGGGGACCTGGTCGGGTGGGCGTACCGATACCCGGACTCGGGAGAGTTCCGCATCCGCGCTGTCTTCCTCGGCGAGGACGGCAGTCGGCGCTCGTTCTTCCTGGAGCGGGACGAGCTCACGGTGATGCCGCAGGGGACGCCGGCACCCCGACCCTGACCGCCACCCCGTCCGCGCTGCAGGCACCGGCTCCGTAATAGCCCCGCGCGACCCCGAGGAACGGCCCAGCCGTCCATGGCGCGCGACGTCGTGTCCGCATCCCGCAGAAAAAGCCCTTGACGGGTGGCGCGCGGCCTGTATAGTGGCGCCCGGTGGTTCCAAATGGGGCCATGTGGGGAGAAGTGGTGAATAGCAGGCACAATGGATCGGGCGTCATTCCTCACCGGGGAGTTCCGGCACGCGCTGGACGATCGGGGCCGAGTCGCGGTCCCGGTCCGGTTGCGCCCGAGGCTCGCCCAGGGGGCGACGCTGGCGCGCTGGCTGGATGGCTGCCTGGCGGTCTTCCCCGCGGATACGTGGGACGAGCTCGCCGCGAAGATCCAGAGCCTGCCGACGACGAACGCGGCCGCGCGACAGTTCGGCCGATTCATGAGCTCGGGGGCGGTCGAGGTCGATCTCGACCGCCAGGGGCGGCTCCTCGTCCCGAGCTACCTGCGCGAGTACGCCGGTCTGACCGAGGGCGAGGCGGTCGTGGTCGGCGCGCTGAACCGGCTCGAGATCTGGGCTCCGACGCGGTGGCAGCCGTATCGGTCCCAGATCGAGGACGAGCCGGAGGCGCTCGCCGAACACCTCGCCGACCTGGGCATCTGACGGTGCCTCGGCCATTGATGCGTCTCCGGGCCGCTCGGCCCGCCGTCCGACGAACGAGGTGCAGCGCCACATGGGAGAAGGGCACCTGCCGGTCCTGGTCGACGAGGTCGTCACCTCGCTGGCCGTTGGTCCCGGCAGCTCCATGGCTGACTGCACGGTCGGCGGCGGTGGGCACGCCGAGCGGCTCCTGGAGACCGCGTCTCCGGATGGCCGCCTGCTCGGACTTGATGCCGATCGGGCGGCCATCGCGGAGGCGGAACGCGTCCTCGCACGCTTCGGCGACCGCGTCACGCTCCGCCACGCCAACTTCGAGTCGATCTACGACGTCGCGACCGATGCGGGCGCGACCCCGTTGGACGCCGTCCTCTTCGACCTCGGCCTCAGCAGCTACCAGCTTGCCGACCCGGACCGGGGATTCAGCTTCGCGGCCGATGCGCCGCCGGACATGAGATTCGATGAAACCAGTGGTCTATCGGCCCTCGAGCTCATCGAGCGCTCCTCGGAGCGAGAGCTCGCCGGAATCCTCGCGACGTTTGGTGAAGAACGCCGTGCGGGCCGCATCGCGAAGGCGATCGTGGCGGCGCGTGCGGAGGGCCGGATCGTGACGGCCGCCGACCTCGCTGCCGTGGTGGCATCCGCCGCCCCGGCCCGACCGGGCGGTGCCGACGCGGGTCGCATTCACCCAGCCACCCGGACCTTCCAGGCGCTGCGCATCGCCGTCAACCGCGAGGTCGAGGTGCTGAGCGCCGGCCTGTCGGGCGCGCTCGCCGCCCTGCGTCCCGGGGGGCGGATGGCCGTCATCAGCTACCACAGCGGTGAAGACCGCATCGTGAAGCGGTTCGTCGCGCGGGAGAGCCGCGATTGCATCGAGGATCCGTTGCCGCCGGTCTGCACCTGCGGCCACCGCGCGCAGGTGCGCGCGGTCACGAAGGGCGTCATCACCGCCGGCCCCGACGAGGTCCGACGGAACCGCCGTGCGCGCAGCGCAAAGCTGCGCGTCGCCGAGAAGCTCGCGTGAAGAGCGAGGAGGAGGGTCAACCATGAGCAAGGGACGTTCCCGACACCAGACGAGCAGGCGACGCATGTACTCGGCCCGTCAGCGCGACCTCCGTGAGCGGCGCATGCACGCCGCCAGCGAGGAGCGGTACTGGCTGAGCGACCAGGTTGCCGCCATCGAGATCGAGGAGGGCCTCGACTTCGAGGCTCCCACCAGCTTCGGCATCGCCGCGCGCCGTCGGGCGACGGCGGCCTGACGATCGGGGGAGCGAGCATGGCCATCATCGGCGCACGACCGGCAACGAACCCCTGGTTCCTTGGGCCCCTCGGCCGGCAGCGACCGCGGACCAGGCCGCAGCCGCCACGACGGATCCGTCGCAGCACCGCCATGCGCCGAGCCCGGACGCGCGTCGAGATCCGCGGCCTGCTGGTCGTGATCGTCGTGGCAGCGGCACTCGCCCTCTTCTACCTGAGCCAGTCGACGCGCGTGGCCGCGACCGGCTACGAGATCGACGCGCTCGAGGCTCGGCTCGCGGAGACGCGGGCGGAGCAGCAGCAGCTGATCTGGGCGATCGGGGAGGCCCGCTCGCCCGCGGAGATCACCCAACGCGCCAGGGCCGAGCTGCACCTCGTACCGCTCACCGATGACGCGGTCACCTTCGCGACATCCCCGAGCCAGCCAGCCGATTGACCTAAGTCCTCGCGGCCGATTGGCGGCCGCATGTACCGGAGACCGACATGCTCGCCAGGACCGACAGCCGTGCCCGCGCACTGGTCCTCTGCCTCGTCGCCGTCGTCGCGGCGGGGGCGATCGGCGCGCGCCTGGTCTGGTGGCAGGTCGTCCAGCAGCCGTGGCTTGCGGCCATGGCATACCAGCAGCTGGCTCAGGTCCAGGATCTGCCGGCCGAGCGCGGCGAGATCACCGACCGCAACGGCGAGCTGCTCGCTACCTCGGTCGAGCTGCAGTCGATCTTCGCCACCCCTCCGTCGATCGAGGACCCGGGCCTCGCCGCCGCGCTGCTCGCATCGGTCCTGGAGGTGCCGGTCGACGATCTTCGCAAGCGGATCGAGGGCGACCGCGCCTGGGTGTGGCTCGAGCACCGAGTGTCGCCGGAGGTCGCCGAGCGCATCCGGGAGCTCGACCTTCGCGGCATCGGCATGCTGCCCGAGACGAAGCGCGTCTATCCGGTGCACGGCGTGGCCGACGAGACCACGATCGCGGCGCAGCTCATCGGCTTCGTGGACAGCAGCGGCGAGGGGAGGTTCGGCGTCGAGCAGGCCGAGCAGACCCTCCTGGCCGGGGTGGCCGGCGAGGTGACGGCCCAGGAGGACGTGATCGGCCGCCGGATCGCGGACTCCGTGACGCTCCTCGAGGAGCCGGTCGACGGCGCCGACCTGCGCCTCACCATCGACGCGGGGGTGCAGTATCTCCTCGAGAAGGAGATGTGGGCCAGCTACCAGGCCAACAGCGCGGTCGGCGTCACGGGCGTGATCATGAACGCCGAGACCGGCGCGATCCTGGGGATGGCCAGCTTCCCGTCGTACGACGCCAACCAGTTCGCCACCACGGAGGGGGAGCGGTTCGCGAATCCGGCCGTCGCGCGGCAATACGAGCCGGGATCGGTGATGAAGGCGATCACCATCGCCGCGGCACTCGATGCCGGCGCGATCACCACCACCGACACCTTCCTCGACGATAACGACCTGCGCATCGGCAAGGTCCGGATCCAGAATGCGGACCGCTACGACCACCCCTACGGCCACGGGGAGATCACCGCCCAGGAGGTGCTCGCCCTCTCGAACAACGTGGGGGCCGCCAGGATCGGGCTCGAGCTCGGTGGCGCCGAGCTGTACGAGGCGTTCCGCCGTTTCGGCTTCGGCGCGCCGACCGGGATCGCGCTGACCGGCGAGACGAGCGGCGTGATCTGGGATCCGAACGGGCCCAATGCGTCCGGTGACCTCACGACGGCCCAGAACTCCTTCGGCCAGGGCCTCAGCCTGACGGCTGTGCAGCTCGTCACCGGCTACGCCTCCTTCGCCAACGGCGGCAACCTGGTGTCGCCGCACGTCGTGGCGGGATGGACCGATCCGGACGGCACGTACCACGCGACCGACCAGGCGCCGCCCGAACGGATCATGCGCGAGGAGACGGCCGCGACCCTGGCCGAGATGCTGACGAACGCGATCGACGAGGGGATCGCCAACGGCGCGGGCATCCCCGGCTACACCGTGGCCGGCAAGACCGGCACCGCGCAGATCGCCGGGCCGGTGAAGGTCAAGAACGCGGACGGCGAGATGGTCGAGCGTTACCAGTACATCGACGGCTGGGTCGATTCCAGCTTCATCGGCTTCCTGCCGGTGGCCGAAACGAAGCTCGTGACGCTGATCCTCATCCACCGCCCGGCCGGCGCCGGCGGACCACGGATGCCGGAGCGCCCCGAGTGGACCTACGCCGACCTCATGCCGCAAGTGCTGGACTACCTGGCCATCCC
Organism: Candidatus Limnocylindria bacterium; assembly: GCA_050695815.1. GTDB lineage: Bacteria > Chloroflexota > Limnocylindria > QHBO01 > QHBO01 > JACDBZ01. The sequence continues at coordinate 5,954 of JBOGSW010000145.1, forward strand.
GCCGGACCGGCCCAGCGAACCGGTGGCCCATCCGTGAGACTGCTAGACTCGCCGGTAGTCCGCAGGGTGGTGCGCGTGCCCACGATCCGACTCGACGAGCTGCTGGCCGCGGTCGCCGGCCGGCTCGAGGGGCCGACCTCGGTCACCACCATCACAGGCGCTTCCGTCGACTCGCGCCGCGTCACCCCCGGCAGCTGCTTCGTCGCCCTCGATGGCGAGCGCGTGGATGGGCACAGCTTCGTCGCCGACGCCGTGGCCGCCGGTGCCGCCGCGGCACTGGTCTCCCGCCCGGTCGAGCTGCCGCCCGGGATCGACGCGGCCGTGGTCGTGGTGCGCGACCCGCTCACCGCCCTCCAGGAGCTCGCCGCGTGGTGGCGCGACCGTCACGCCGTGCGCGTCGTGGGGATCACCGGCTCGACCGGCAAGACGATCGCCAAGGAGATGACCGCCGATGTCGTGGGACGCACGTTCCACACGCTGCGGAACGAGGGGAACCTGAACTCCGAGACCGGCCTGCCGATGACATTGCTGCGCCTCGAGCCGTCTCACGAGGTGGCCATCCTGGAGATGAGCATGTACACCGTCGGCGAGATCGCCCGCCTGGCGGAGATCGCGCGGCCCGAGATCGGGGTCGTGCTGGCCGTGCACCCCACCCACCTCGAGCGCGCCGGCAGCATCGAGCGGATCGCGCAGGCCAAGGCCGAGCTGCCGGCTGCGCTGCCGTCGGACGGCCTCGCCGTGCTCAATGCAGACGACCCGCGTGTCGTCGCCATGGGCGCCCTGACGCGGGCGCGGGTCCAGACCTTCGGGCTGGCGGCCGGCGCCGATGTTCGCGCCGACGAGATCGAGTCGCGCGGCCTGGCCGGGACCGCCTTCACGCTCCATTCGCCGGGACGGTCGCGGCGCGTGGTGAGCGCGACGCCCGGACGGCACCTGGTCTCGCATGCCCTGGCGGCGGTGGCGGTGGGGGAGCACCTCGGCGTGCCGCTCGACGAGATCGCCGCAGGCCTGGCGGCCGGGAGCCACGCCGAGCATCGCATGCACGTCGCCGAAGCGGCCTCCGGCGCGACGCTCGTGGACGACACCTACAACGCGGCCCCCGTGAGCGTCGGCGCCGCCCTCGACTTCCTGGCGGAGACGCCACTCCCCGCCGGTCGCCGCCGCATAGCGGTCCTGGGCGACATGCTCGAGCTGGGGCCCGATGAGGAACGGCTGCACCGCGAGATCGGCGCGCGAGCGGCCATGGCAGCCGACGGGCTCGTGACGGTCGGAGAGCGCGGCCGCTGGATCGCCGCGGGCGCGCGTGCCGCCGGCCTGGCCACCGTTGTCAGCGTGGAGGATGCCGCCGACGTGCCCGACGCGCTCGATCGTGGCTTCGCGCCGGGCATCGGCGACCTCGTCCTGCTCAAGGCGTCGCGCGGAATCGCGCTCGAGCGCGCGGTTGCCATCCTGCTGGAGCGCGACGCGTGAACCTGATCCAGATCGTCGCCGCGCTGCTGCTCGCCTTCACCGGCATGGTGCTCCTGGCGCCGATCTACATCGGTCTCCTCCAGCGTCTCGGCTATGGCAAGCAGATCCGGGCCGACGGTCCGGAGGCGCACTACGGCAAGGCCGGCACGCCGACGATGGGCGGCATGCTGGTGGTGGCGGTGGTGATCTTCCTGGCCATGGCCATGCGCATCGAGGACGTCCACACCCTGACCCCGATGCTCGCGCTCGTCGGCGTCGGGATCCTGGGCGCGGTGGACGACTTCGTGAACGTGCGCAGCGGTGCCGGCATGCGCGGCCGCTGGAAGCTGGTGTGGCAGACCGCCGTGGCGCTGCTGGCGGCGTACTACATCCAGCGCCACTTCAACCTGACCGCCGTGAACGTGCCCGGGCTGGGTGAGGTCGTCATCGGCCCGATCCTGATCGTTCTCTTCGTCGCCTTCGTCATCGTCGGCACCAGCAACGCCGTGAACCTGACCGATGGACTGGACGGGCTGGCCGGCGGCGTTCTCATCTTCAGCTTCGTGGCGTACCTGCTCATCAGCCTGGAGGCGATCCCGGGGCTGAAGATCGCCCAGCCAAACCTGGCCGTCTTCTGCGCACTCATCATCGGCGCGCTCATGGGCTTCCTGTGGTTCAACGTCCATCCCGCCCAGATCTTCATGGGCGACTCCGGGGCGCTCAGCCTCGGAGCCACGCTCGCCGTGGTGGCCACCATCAGCGGGCAGCTGCCGCTGCTGGCGGTGATCGGCATCGTCTTCTTCGCGGTGATCATGAGCGTCGTGCTGCAGGTGGCGAGCTACAGGCTTCGGGGCCGGCGCATCTTCCGCATGACGCCGCTCCACCACCATTTCGAGCTGCTCGGCTGGGCCGAGGAGAAGATCACGGTCCGCTTCTGGATCGTGGCCGCGCTGGCGGGGCTCCTCGGCGTGAGCATCTTCCTCGGCACGGCCAGGGGCTTCTAGGTGGACCGATGATGACCGCGCCAGCCGCCCCGATTCGCAGCGCCGACGACCTCCGCGGGCGCCGCACAGTCGTGCTCGGACTGGCACGCTCCGGGGTGGCCGCCAGCCGCTTCCTGGCCGATGCGGGCGCGATCGTGGTGGCGTACGACCGCCGCTCGCCATCCGACTTGGCCGATGCGGTCGCCGCGCTGGGCGCGCGCCCGGTGCACCTGGCCCTGGGCGTCGATCCGGTCGAGGCGGCCGCGCTCGTCGAGCACGCCGACCTGCTGGTCACCAGCCCGAGCGTCTCCGCCCGCTTCCCGACGACCGACGCGTGGCTGCGCGAGGCGCTGACGGCGGCCGAGACGCGCGGCGCCGACGTCGTGAGCGAGATCGGTCTCTTTCTGCGGCTCACCCGCGCCCGCATACTGGGCGTGACCGGAACGAAGGGCAAGACGACGAGCGCCTCGCTGGTGGCCGCCATGCTGGCGCGCGCCGACCTGCCGCACGTGCTCGGCGGCAACATCGGGACGCCGCTCGTCGAGCGTGCCACCGAGCTGCAACCGACCGACTGGGCGGTGGTCGAGCTCTCCGAGCTGCAGCTGCCGACGATCGAACGCGGGCCAGAGCTGGCGCTCTACACGAACATCGGCGAGGACCATCTCGATCGCCATGGCAGCGCGGCCGCGTATCGCGCGGTGAAGGCCCGGCTGGCCGAGCTGACCGCGCCCGCTGGACGCGTGATTCTCAACCACGACGACCCCGGCTGCCGCGAGCTCGGCGAGCGCCTCCCCCCGGCGAGCGCGGCGTGGTATGGCCTCGCCGAGCCCGGCCGGGGCCCCGCCGAGGCGTGGGTCGGCGCCGATGGATGGCTGGTGGCGGCGGGGGATCGGCTGCTCCCGGCATCCGAGGTTCCGCTGCCCGGGCGGCACATGCTGGCCAACGTGCTCGGCGCCGCGCTGGCCGCTCGGTTGGTGGGCGCCGCCGCTCCGGCGATCGCCGCGGCCGTCCGCGACTTCCCCGGGGTGCCGCACCGCCTCGAGCTTGTCGCCGAACGCGACGGCGTGCGCTACGTCAACGACTCGCAGGCGACGATCCCGGTTGCCGCCATCGCGGCGCTCGAGGCGTTCGACGGCCCGGTCATCCTGATCGCCGGCGGGCAGGGCAAGGGGCTCGACTACGCCACCTTCGCCGACGCCATCGCGCGGCGCTGCCGTTCCGTGGTGCTCATGGGCGAGACGGCGCCCGAGCTGGAGCGGCTCATCGGCCGGCGCGTGCCGGTGGAGCGCGTGAGCGGCATGGCCGAGGCGGTCGCCACCGCCTCAGGGCGCGCCGAGGCCGGCGACGTCGTGCTGCTGGCGCCCGCGGCGACGAGCTTCGACATGTTCACCGACTATGCCGCGCGCGGCGACGCGTTCCGCGAGGCGGTCGCCGCCGTGGGAGGAGCCTCGTGACCGCCACCGCAGCCGCCGTCACCCCGCGTGGACGCGCTGCCCGCACCGCCCGCACCGGCGTCCGTCGCGAGCGGCACGAGCCGGCCTATGCCCTGCTCCTGGCCGTCATCGCGCTCACCGCCATCGGCATCGTGATGGTCTACTCCGCCTCGAGCGTCCGTTCCTACTTCAGCAGCGACGACCCCGCGGCCCAGGGCCTCGAGCAGCTGGTCTGGGCCGCCATCGGCCTCGTCGGCCTCTTCGTCGCCAGCCGCGTCGACTTCCGCCATCTGCGCTACCTGGCCATCCCGGTCTACGTCATCACGCTCCTCATGCTGGCGCTGGTGCTCGTGCCCGGCATCGGGTCCGAGATCAACGGGTCGCGGCGCTGGATCGTCATTCCCGGCATCGGCTCGCTCCAGCCGGCGGAGTTCGCCAAGCTGGCGGTCGTGCTCTACCTCGCGCACTGGCTCGACCGGCGCGGGAAGGATGCGCACGGCTTCTGGAACGGGCTCGTGCCCTTCGGCATGCTGGTGGCGCCCGGCTTCGTCATGATCGCGATCGAGCCGGACCTCGGCACGGCGGGGGTGTACGTGGTCGCGGCCTTCAGCGTCTTCTTCATGGCCGGGGCGAACCTGCTCTTCCTGGGCGGGATTGCGACCGCGGTCGGCGCGGCGGCGTGGGTGATCGTCAGCAGCAACGCCTACCAGATGGAGCGCGTGCGCACCTTCCTCGACCCGTTCCGGGACCCCCTCGACACCGGCTACAACACGATCCAGGCGCTGCTGGCGCTGGGGCTGGGCGGGATCACGGGGCTCGGCCTGGGCGAGAGCAAGCAGAAGTTCCTCTACCTGCCGGCGCCATCGACAGACTTCATCTTCGCCATCATCGGCGAGGAGTGGGGCCTGGTCGGGACGCTGACCGTCGTGGCCCTCTTCGTGGTGATCGCGTACCAGGGCTATCGGATCGCGATCACCGCGCCGGACACGTTCTCGGGGTTGTTGGCGTGTGGGATCACGACATGGCTGGTGGTGCAGGCGATCGTCAATATGATGGTCGTCACGGCGCTCCTGCCGGTGACCGGCATCCCCCTCCCATTCATCAGCGCCGGCGGATCGGCGCTGACCATCAACCTGGCGGCGATCGGGATCCTTCTCTCGATCAGCCGGGAGACTTCGCAGACAGGATCGATACGCGATGCGGTATTCGGTGTCGGGCGGCGGAACCGGCGGGCACATCTACCCCGCGCTGGCCGTCGCGCGGGCACTGCGCGACGCGCGGCCCGGCGTTGAGCTCGACTACGTCGGCGGCGCGCGCGGCTTCGAGCGACGGCTCGTGGCCAACCACCCGCTGCGCGCGCAGCTGTCCTACCACGAACTGGTCGTGCGCTCGCTGCGCTCCGCGGGCATCTCGATTCACACGGCGCTCGATCCCGCCCGGCTGGCGGCCTCCGTCCCGCAGGCATGGTGGCTCCTGGGCCGCCTGCGTCCCGAGGCGCTCTTCACGACCGGCGGTTACCTGGCCCTGCCGCTCGTCCTGGCTGCCCGTGCGCGCGGCGTGCCGACGCTCGTGTGGGAGGGCAACATGCAACCCGGCCGCGCGACGCGCGCCATCGGCCGCTACGCGACGCGCGTGGCCGTCAGCTTCCCGCCCACGCTCGAGGCCTTCCCCGGCAACAGCTTCATCTCCGGCACCCCGATCCGGTCGTTCGCGGGCATCGACCGAGCGGCCGCCCGACACGGGCTGGGCGTGGGCACCGACGAGCGGCTGCTCCTCGTGTTCGGGGGCTCGCAGGCCGTGACGCGCCTCAACGCCGCCGTGGCGGAGGCGCTGCCTCGGCTGCTGCCCGACTGGCACGTCCTACACCTGACGGGGGAGGGCGGCGTCGCCGATTCGGGAGCCGCCCGACAGGCCCTGCCCGAGGCGATGCGCTCGAGCTACACGGCCGAGCCCTTCCTCACCGACCGCATGGCCGATGCGCTCGTCGCGGCCGACCTCGTAGTCGGGAGGGCCGGCTCCTCGACCTGCGCCGAGCTGGCCGCCGCCGGCGTTCCGTCCATCCTCGTCCCGTACCCGTTCGCCGGCGCCCACCAGCGCTACAACGCGGGCTACCTCGCCGAGGAGGGGGCTGCCGTGATGGTGGCCGATGAGGAGTTCGACGCCGATCGACTTGTCGTGGAGGTGAGCGTGCTGCGCGACGTCGACCGGAGGCGCGCCATGGGCGAGGCCGCGCGCCGGCTGGGGCGGCCCGACGCCGCTCGCGTGCTGGCCGACGAGCTGGTCGCCATGGCCGAGCGACGACCGCTGCCGTCGGAGGCCGAGTGATGGCCGCGCGCATTGGCGAGCGGCGGCGGCTCGACAGGCTCGACCCGCTCGACAGGCTCGACCGGCTCGCCGAGGAGCGAGGCATCGAGCTGGAGCGCGACGCCGCGATCGGCGCGCTGACCACGCTGCGCGTGGGTGGGGCCGCCGACCGGATGGCGACGGTTGAGTCGACCGAGGAGCTGGTGGCGGCGCTCGAGCTCGGCCGCGACGCGGCGATCCCGGCGGGGGTGCTCGGCAAGGGAAGCGACATCGTGGTGGCCGATGCGGGTATCCGTGGCCTGGTGGTCCGCAATCGGGCGTCGCGCATCGATCTGCGCGGAACCACGGTCGAGGCAGGCTCCGGTGCGGCCATGGCCGCACTGGTGAAGCGTTGCACGGCCGCCGGCCTGGCCGGGATCGAGTTCGGCATCAGCATCCCGGGGAGCGTGGGCGGCGCCGTGTGGGCCAACGCCGGGGCTCATGGCGGCGAGATGCGCGACATCGTGCAATCGGTGTCGGCCTGGTCGAACGGCGGCGTCGTGTCGCTCTCGAACGAC
>JBOGSW010000146.1:0-5150 GCA_050695815.1 Candidatus Limnocylindria bacterium
CGCCTCGCGATCGACAAGGCAAAGCACGCGCGTGGCGAGGGCAAGGAGGTCACCACCCTCGGCCAGCTCGTGCACAACCCCGGCATCAAGGCCGATCTGAGCGACCGCGGCATCAGGACCGCCGACCTGGCCGACCAGGTCGAGGGTGGCACGCTCGTCATCCGCGCGCACGGCGTCTCGAAAGAGGACATCGAGCGGGTCAAGGGCAAGGAGTCGCTCGAGGTCATCGACGCCACGTGCACCTGGGTGCTGCAGTCGCAGAAGGCCGCCCGGGAGCTGGCGGAGGCCGGGTACACCGTGTGCATCATCGGTCACGAGGACCATCCCGAGGTGAAGGGCGTGCGTTCGTACGCCGGCGAGAAGCACGTCGTGGTCGACGATATGGACCGATCCACCTGGGAGCGCGTGCCGCGCACGAAGAAGATCGGCGTGCTGTCGCAATCCACGATCCTGCCGCAGAAGCTCGAGGAGTTCGCCGCGTTCTGCCTGCGCCGCGCCCACGACCTGCGGGTGGTCAACACGGTCTGCCCGGTCACCCTGACCCGACAGGACGACTCGGTCGTGCTGGCGAAGGAGGTCGACGCGATGATCGTGGTCGGCGGCAAGAACAGCTCGAACACCAAGGAGCTGGCGGTGAAGTGCAGCCAGATCCAGCCGGAGACGGTCCACGTCGCCGATGCCGATGAGCTGGCCGCCGAGCACGCGGACTGGCTCCATGGCAAGGCCCGCATCGGTATCACCGGCGGCACCTCCACGCCCGAGGTCGACCTCGAGGAGGTCCGCGACCGCGTCTACGCCCTGACCGCCTGAGGCGGCACCGATCGCTCCCCGTCGCGCCCTCGGTGCTTCTCGTCGGGCCACCGGGGATGGCGCATCGGTGAAGGAGGAGCGCGCGAGGCCGCCAACCTCGTCGGGGCGCCAGCGTGAGCGGCGCATCGGTGATCCAGGGCGCCTCGCGAGAGCCATCTTCACCGTTGGGCCGGTGTGACTGGCATAGCTCGCGGCGATCGCGGCTATGGCTGCTCGGGCACCTCGCGCTGCCCGAGCAGCTTGCCGATGAAGCGCCGCAGGCGACGTGCGAGCACGTCGTACGACAGGTGCCGCCGCGCGATCTCGAAGTTGTGGCGGGCGATGGCGGCCTGGCGCCGCGGGTTTGCGAGCGCCGAGCGAACCTGGCGCACCGTATCGGCCGTGATCGCGCCGTCGATCTCGATGAAGCGGAAGCCGAGGGGGCGGATGTCGGCGTCGTAGACGCTGTAACGGTTCACGACGATCGGCTTGCCGTAGAAGATCGCCTCGACCAGGGCGTTGCCGTAGCCCTCGTACAGCGACGGGTAGGTGATGAGGTCGGCGGCCAGGTAGGCGTCGTGGAGGGAGTGTGCCGGGCGGAGCGGCTTACCCTCGAGATCGGGCGCGAATCGGTCCGCGGCATAACTGAGACGCACGCCGGCGCCTTCGGCGAGGCGCTCGAGCTCGACGAGGTAGTCGAGCCCCTCGTCACCGGCCGGGCTGGTGATGAGCAGCACCGCGTGGCGATCGCGGAGGCGCCCGACGAGCTCGATCGCCAGCTCGATGCCCTTGCGCGGGACGACGCGAGTGGGCTGCACCACAAGCAGCCCGCGCTCTCCCATGCCGAGCTCGGAGCGCAGCTGGCGCCGCACGGCGGGATGCGGTCGCGGCCGGCCGAGCGAGAAGTCGAACACGTTGGGGATGACGGACGAAGCGATGCCTCGACGCCGCCGGAGCTGACCGGCCGCGAGGCTGTTGATGCTGACGTGGCGGACGTTAGGGATGTCGGGTGGAAAGGCGTGCTCGAGCACCTCCGGCACGATGCAGTCTGCGAATCGCTCGCGCTCCCACCAGTAATCGTGGTGATGGCCGATGGCCGGCAGCCCCGTCCGCTCCACCAGCCGGCGCAGGGCAACGCCGAGGGGCAGGTGCATCGGGATGGCCCAGGCGTTCTCGATGATGAGCATGCCGATATTCAGCTCGTCGATCCAGTCGTTCAGCACCGGGACGAGCTGGCCGGCGAGGCGATCGATCTCCGCACGGACCGCCTCGGCGTCGCTCTCCGGGTCGAAGGCCGCGGCGGTGACCCGGGAGGCGGCCGGATAGGCGAAGTGCATCGCCGGCACGAGCCGCGAGTTCGGGCGCAGTGCGTCGACCTCGCCGGCGCAGAGGCGCACCTCGTGGCCCATTCGCTCGAGGACGGCTTCCCATTTCGCTGCCTCGAAGGTCACACCGTCGACGCCGGCGATCCGTGTCGACACGATCCCGATGCGCATGCCCGCTGATCCTACCGCCGCGCCAGCCAGCGGATGCGAGCGGCGTCGATCGAGACGCCCACCTCCTGGTCACGCCCGAGCCGCTCGTCGGGCCGGGTGGTGGCCTTGAGCTGCTCCGCTCCGACCTGGAGCGTCACGAGATTGTGAGAGCCGAGCGGCTCCACCACCAGCACGCGCCCGCGCAGCGCTCCCTCGCGCGGTGACTGGTGCACGACCACGTTCTCGGCGCGGATGCCGAGCAGGAGTGGACCGTCGGGTGCGCCGGGACCCGCATCGGCCTCCAACGGGAGCTCTCCGGCGTCGGCCAGCACGGCGACCAGGCCGCCGTCCCGCCGCTCGATGCCGACGGACAGGAAGTTCATGGGCGGGTTGCCGATGAAGCCGCCAACGAATCGGTCGACGGGACTGTCGTAGATCGTGAGCGGGTCGCCGACCTGCACGAGCTTCCCGGTCCGCATCACCGCCACGCGGTCGCCCATGCTCATGGCCTCGACCTGGTCGTGGGTGACGTAGATGGTGGTCGAGCCGATCTCGCCCAGGAGCCGCTTGAGCTCCGCTCGCGCCTCGAGGCGCAGCAGCGCGTCCAGGTTGCTCAACGGCTCGTCCATGAGCAGCACCTGGGGCTGCATCGCCAGCGCCCGGGCCACGGCGATCCGCTGGCGCTGGCCGCCCGAGGTCTGGGATGGGAATCGGTCGAGCAGGTTCTCGATGTGCAGCATCTCCGCGGACTCCCGCACCTGGCGATCGACGTCGGCCTTCGTCGCGCGCTGCATGCGCAGGCCGAAGGCGATGTTCTCGAACACGGTCATGTGCGGGAAGACGGCGTAGCTCTGGAAGACCATGGCGATCTTGCGCTTGCGCGGCGGCAGCTCGGTCACGTCTCGGCCGCCGATGAGGATCCGCCCGCCGTCGATCTGCTCGAGCCCGGCGATCGAGCGCAGCAGCGTCGTCTTGCCACAGCCCGAAGGCCCGAGGAGCACCATGAACTCGCCGTCGTCGATCGTGAGCGACACGTCGTCGACGGCGCGGGTCTGCTTGAACAGCTTCGTGACGCGATCGATGCGGATCTCAGCCACCCGTCCAGGCCCTCCTCACTTCACCACGCGGCCCCACAGGCCGAGCAGGTAGCGGCGGATGAAGAAGATCACCACCAGGCTCGGCACGAGCATCACGAATCCCGCGGCGAACTGGAAGTAGATCGGCGACTGGGTGAGCGCCGTCAGGATCTTGGCCGGCAGGGTGGGGTTCCGCAGCGTGAGGATGACCGCGGCGAAGACGTCATTCCACGACAGCACCCAGGTGAAGATGGCGGCCGCCGCCAGCCCGGGCAGGGTCAGGGGCAGCGAGACACGCAGGAAGGCCTGGATCGGGTTGCAGCCCAGGGTCTGCGCCGCCTCCTCGAGCTCACGCGGCACCGAGACGAAGACGCTCGAGGTGATCAGCACCGTGAACGGCAGCGCAAGCGCGGTGTGCATGAACGCGACGCCGATGATGGTGTCGTTGATGCCCCACACGCGGTACGTGACGGCCAGCGGAATGGCCAGGATCACGATGGGAAAGGCGCGCGTGGCGAGGATCACCAGCCGGTAGCCGCTTCGACCACGGAACGCATAGCGGGCGATGGCATACCCCGCCGGAGCGCCGATGGCGAGGCTCAGCACGAGCGTGATGAGTGCCACGATCACGCTGCGCCAGAACGAGTCGATGACCCCCGATGCGTTGATGAAGAAGAGGATGGTGTCCATGCTGAGCGCGGTCGGGATGACGCTGCGCGGGTAGTCGAAGGCCATCTCCCGGGGAGTGAAGGCCGAGACGGCGATGAGGTAGATCGGGACCAGGACGAAGAGGGCGAGGAGGGTCGCGGCGAGATACGTCAACGCCCGGCCCAGCCAGGCCTCGCGGCCCGAGCGGCGTCGCCGCATCGGGACCTCCCCGGTGGCGGCCGTCACGGTTGGTGCTCCTCGCGCACCGGCAAGAACACCAGGAAGAGGGCTGTGCTGACGATGGAGAGCAGGAGGATCAGCCCGGCGTAGGCTGCCGCGACGTGGTCGTTGTCGACGTCGGTTGCCCAGTGCTGTGCCTCTCCGGCCAGCACGTCGAGCCCCGTGCCGGCGAGCGCGATGACGGTGGCGAAGACCTGGAAGGCGAGGATCGTGCGCAGGATGAGCGCGACCTGCAGGCTGGGCCGCAGCATCGGCAGGACGACGCGGCGGACCTTCTGCCAGGTGGTGGCGCCGTACACGTCGGCCGCTTCGAAGTACTCGCGCGGGATCGACTGCAGCCCCGCCACCAGGATGATCATGATGATCGACGTCGCGCGCCATGCCTCGGCCACGACGACGCAGGCGATCAGCAGCCACGCCGTCTCGGCGCTCTGCCACGTGATCGGCCGGTCGATGATGCCGAGCCCCTCGAGGATGCTGTTCAGCCAGCCCGTCTGGGTGAAGACGCTGACCCACACGATGCCCGCCGCGAGCTCGCTGATGCCGAGCGGAATGGCGTACACGTAGAGCCACAGGCCCTCGCCGCGCAGGCGCGCGTTGACGATGAGCGCCATGGACATGGCGAGCGCGAACTGGACAGGGATGACGAGGACCACCAGCGCCAGCGTGGTCAGAAGCGCGCTGCGGAAGCTCGCGTCGCCGATCATGCGCTCGACCGAGTCCGTGCTCCAGTTGCCGGCCGAGTCCTGGAACGCCAGGGCGAAGGCCTGGACCATGGGCGTGGCGAAGAAGATCGCCAAGAAGGCGAGCGACGGCAGGAGCAGCGCGTAGGGCGCCCACCCGAGCCTGGCGCTCATCTGACGCTCACCTCCACGCCACGTCTGAACCGATGGCGCCCGGCGGCGGCTGGGAGCCGCCGCCG
>JBOGSW010000147.1:0-14741 GCA_050695815.1 Candidatus Limnocylindria bacterium
GTGTCGAGGTGCTCGGCCCGTTGCCCTCGTATGTCGCGCGCCGCGCCGGCCGCTCGCGGGTCCAGATCGTGCTGCGCGCCCCGGACGCCGAGACGCGCGCCGCGGCGCTCGAGCGCGTGCCTCCCGGCGTGGCGATCGACGTCGACCCCGAGTCCCTGCTCTGATCGGTACAATGCGCAACGCCATGGCCATCCGCCGCATCGTGACCGCCGAAGACCCGATCCTGCGCGAGCGCGCGAAGAGGGTCTCGAGCTTCGACCGCAGCCTGCATCGGCTCCTCGACGACATGGTCGAGACGATGCGCGATGCCCCCGGGGTCGGCCTCGCCGCCAACCAGATCGGCGTACCGCTGCAGGTCGCGGTGATCGAGATCGAGGGCACGGTGACCGAGCTGGTGAACCCCCAGATCGTCAAGGCCGCGGGCGAGCAGATCGACTGGGAGGGCTGCCTCTCCATCCCGGGCTACGTGGCCGAGTCGACGCGCCATGAGAAGGTGACGGCGAAGGCCCGCGACCGCCACGGCAGGGACATCCGTATCAAGGGCACCGAGCTGCTGGCGCGCGCGCTCCAGCACGAGATCGACCACCTGAACGGCAAGCTCTACATCGACTACCTCGACTCGCTGGAGGAGCTCGTCCGCGTCAGCGAGTCGCCGGACGAGGTCCCCGAAGAGTCAGCCGCCGGGATCTAGTGGGTCGCATCGGACGCATCGCCTTCCTCGGCACGGGCTCATTCGGGGTTCCACTCCTCGCGCGCGTGGCCCGGATGGCCGACGAGCTCATCGTCATCAGCCAGCCGGACCGGCCCGCGGGCAGGCGCCTCCAGCTGCGCGCCACGCCGGTCACGACGTACGCCCGGGAGCACGACATCCGTGTGTTGACGCCACCGCGTCTCCGAGCCGACGACGCGCGCACGGCGCTCCAGGCATACCGTCCCGACGGCCTCGTGCTCGTGGCCTATGGTCAGCTCGTCCCGCCAGCAGTGCTCGACATCGGCGACCGGCCGCCGCTGAACGTGCACCCGTCCCTGCTCCCGCGTCATCGCGGCGCCGCCCCGGTGGCCGCGACCATCCTGGCCGGCGACGCGGAGGGTGGGGTGACGCTGATGGTGATGACGCCCGAGCTGGACGCGGGGCCGATCGTCGCGCGCTGGCCGGTCGAGCTGTCCGGGCGCGAGACGACGCCGGAGCTCGAGGCGCGCCTTGCCGACATGGCCGCCGACGTAGTTCCGCCCGAGCTCGAGCGTTGGGCGGCCGGGGGGACGACGTCGGAGCCCCAGGACGAGCGTGGCGCCACCTGGGTGCACCCGTTCACCCGCGCCGATGGATGGATCGATTGGCGCCGTTCCGCGATCGAGATCGACCGCCAGGTGCGCGCCCTCCAGCCCTGGCCCGGCGCGTGGACCACGATCGACGGCCGGCGGCTGCACGTGCGACGCGCACGGCCCGTGGCGGGCGTCGACGACGTGCCGATCGGGGCGCTGCTGCCCGGCGACGCGCCATGCGTTGCCTGCGGCGTCGGGGCGCTCGCGCTCGAGATCGTGCAGCCCGAGGGCCGGCCGACGATGCCGGCCGAAGCCTGGCGGCGCGGCCTGCCGCGCGACCACGTGATCGTCGGGACCGGCCGGCCCGAGGAGCTCGTCCGCTGAGGGGCGAAACCGCATGTCGGATATACTCCGGTCAACATGATCTTCGATCCGATCTACATCGTCGCCGTTCTCCTGCCCACGCTCGCCATCACCGGCTGGGCGATGTGGCGCGTCAAGTCGACCTACGGCAAGTGGTCCAAGGTGGACTCGGGCATCAACGTCGACGCGTTCGACTTCGCGCGCCGGCTGCTCGACCGCCAGGGGCTCCAGGCCGTCAGCATCGAGCCGACTCCCGGCAAGCTAACCGATCACTACGACCCGCGCGGCAAGGTGCTGCGCGTGAGCACCCAGGTGGCCGATGCGTCAGCCCTCTCGACGGCCGGCGTGACGACCGGCGCTCCGCGCCTGTCGGTTGCAGCAGCGGCCGTCATCGCGCACGAGGTCGGTCACGCGGTCCAGGACCATGCCGGCGATCCAATGATGAAGCTGCGCCAGGCGATCGTGCCGGCGGCGCAGTTCGGCTCGGGCATCGCGCCGTGGCTCGTCATCGCCGGCGTCTGGCTCAACGTCTTCGGGCTCGCCATCGTCGGCCTCGTCGGCTTCGGGGCGGCGGTGCTCTTCACCTTCGCCACGCTGCCGGTCGAGATCGGCGCGTCCGGAAAGGCGCTCGCCTTCGTGAACGGGCTGGGCATGGTGGGGGAGAAGCAGACCGGCGCCCGCGACGTCCTCAAGGCCGCCGCGTGGACCTACGTGGCCGGTGCGCTCACCGCGATCATCACCTTCCTGTACTACGCGTGGCTCGTCTTTGGACGCCGTAACTGAGCTGCCCAGGGCCGGCGACTCGCCGGCGATCAGCGAGATCGAACCCGCAACGCTCGCCGCGTGGCTCGCAGCCCGCGGCGAGCCGGCATATCGGACCATGCAGGTGCTCGCCGGCGCGCACAGGCCGGAGGCATCGGCCTTCGCCGACCTCACCGACCTGCCGGCGGGGCTCCGCCATGCCCTCGACGAGGCGTTCCGCTTCAGCACGATCGCCGACAGCCACGTCATCGGTGCCGATGGCGGCATGACCGCCAAGGCGGTCCACGAGCTGAGCGACGGGCAGCGCATCGAGTCGGTGCTCATGCGCTATGCGGCGCGCGGCGCGATGAGCGAGCGGACCACGATCTGCATCAGCTCGCAGGCCGGCTGCGCGGTCAACTGCCCGTTCTGCGCCACGGGCCAGGCGGGCTTCGGCCGGCAGCTCAGTCCGGGCGAGATCGTCGACCAGGTGCTGCACTGGCATCGGCCACCATGGAACGCGCTCGGCGATGCACGGGAGGGCCACTACAACATCGTGTTCATGGGGATGGGGGAGCCGCTCAACAACGCGGACCGGGTGTTCGAGGCCGTGCGCCTGCTGAACGACCCCGAGCGCCTGGGCATCGGTGCCCGGCACATCACCGTCTCCACCTCGGGCGTCGTCCCGGGCATGGATCGCATGGTCGACGAGCTGCCGCAGGTGAACCTCGCCATCAGCCTGCACGCCGTGACCGATGCGCTGCGCGACGAGCTGGTACCGATCAATCGCAAGTGGCCGATCGGTGAGGTGATCGCCGCGGGCCGGCGCTTCGCCGGCCGCACCGGCCGCCGGGTGAGCCTCGAGTACGTGATGATCGACGGCATGAACGACACCGATGAGCAGGCCGATGGGCTGGCCGAGCTGGCGCGCGGATGGCGATCGCACCTGAACCTGATCCCGCTGAACCCGACGCCCGGCTCCCGCTGGAGCGGCACGCCGGCG
This sequence comes from Candidatus Limnocylindria bacterium, assembly GCA_050695815.1. Lineage (GTDB taxonomy): Bacteria > Chloroflexota > Limnocylindria > QHBO01 > QHBO01 > JACDBZ01. The sequence goes on from JBOGSW010000147.1 coordinate 3,371, forward strand.
GCGCGGATCGATCGGTTCGTGCGGCGCCTCCGCGACGAGGGAGTTTCGGTCACCGTGCGCGATACGCGCGGGCGCGAGATCGACGCAGCCTGTGGCCAGCTCCATGCCCAGCTCGCTGGCCGCTCATTGCAGGAGGCACGCGAGGCGCTCGAGTCCGCATCGGTCACGCCGGCATGAGGCCGGAGCCGCAGATCAGCGCCAGCATCCTCAATGCCGACTTCAGCCGCCTGGGCGACGAGGTGCGTCGGGCGACCGAGGGCGGGGTCGACTCGATCCACCTCGACGTGATGGACGGCCACTTCGTCGACAACCTGACGATGGGCCCGGTCGTGGTCGAGGGGCTGCGTCCGCATTGCGCCCTGCCCTTCCACAGCCACCTGATGATCAGCAACCCACTCGCCTACGCGGAGCGCTTCGCCGACGCGGGGAGCGATCTCATCGTCTTCCACGTCGAGGCCGATGACGACCCGTCCACCGTCATCGAGGCCATCGAGCTCAGCGGCATGCGGCCGGGCATCGCGCTCAATCCCGAGACGGCGGCGGAGGCAGTGCATCCGTATCTCGAACGGGTCGACCTGCTGCTCGTGATGACCGTCCATCCCGGCTGGGGCGGACAGGCGTTCATCGCCGACGTCCTGCCGAAGATGGCCGCGCTGTGCGACGAGATCGACCGGCGCGGGCTGGACCTGCCGATCGGCGTCGATGGCGGCGTCAACCTCGAGACCATCGGTTCTGCTGCTTCCTCGGGAGGGAGCGTGCTCGTGGCCGGAAGTGCCCTGTACAGTACCGAAGGGGACCTGGCCCCCACGGTGGCGGCCCTGCGCGCGGCCGCCGGCCGATCCAACGAGACCGAAAGGACCTGACGCTGCTGCCTCGCCGTTCTGCGCTCCCCCTGGTCGTGGGCATCCTGCTCGCGGCGCTTGCCCTGGCCGGCTGCGGGGAGGACGGGCCGCAGCTGCCCTTCGTGCCGACGCCGGAGCCGACGCCCGAGCAGCCGCGCGAGGTGGACGTCACCGTCACGACGGCCGGCAGCCAGGATCCGATCCCCGGGGCGGAGGTCCTCGTGGACGGCACCGCTGTCGCGACCGATGCGACCGGCGCCGTCACCCTGACCGCCATGCGCGGCGCAAGCGTGGAGGCCTCGGCGCCGGGTCACGACCCCGCCGAGGCGGCCGTGCCCGATGACGGCCCGCTGGCGATCGAGCTGCGCTCGAACGTAGTGAGCGGCGCCGTCACCGACACCGAGGGTGAGCCGATCGCCGGGGTGCGGGTCTTCGTCGAGGGCTCCGACGTCGTGGCCACCAGCGATGGGGATGGGGCGTATGAGCTCGCCGGCGTGCCGGCCACCGGGACGCTCATCTACAAGATGCCCGGCTATCGGCTCGGCGTGATCGCGATCGACGAGCGGATGACGAAGGACCTCGTCATGCAGCCGTTCGCCGCCCGCGCCCTCTACGCGCCCTCCGCGATCTTCGAGGCGCCCGGGCGGCTGGATGCCATGCTCGACCTCATCGACCGCACCGAGGCCAACGCCATGGTCATCGACGTCAAGGAGACCGATGGCCGCCTCTACTGGGCCACCGACCTGGAGACGGCCGCCGAGGTCGGAGCCATCCGCGAGACGCCGGTCTTCGAGCTCGAGGAGCTCCTGCCGATGCTCAAGGAGCGCGGCATCTACACCATCGCGCGCATGGTGGTCATGAAGGACAACACGTCCGCCGCCGCCCGACCCGAGCTCGCTGTCCGCAACAGCGCCACCGGCGAGCCGTGGCGCGACAACATCGGCGGTGCCTGGCTGGATCCATCGGCTCCCGGCGTTGCGGAGTACATCGCCAGCATCGCCGGCGACCTCGCCGACAAGGGCTTCGACGAGGTCCAGATGGACTACATCCGCTTCTTCAGCGACGGTCCGTACGACGTCGCCGACACGAACCTGCCGAACACCCAGTCGTTCCGCCTGCCGGCCATCGGTCGCGTGCTGCGGGTGGTGAGCGAGGAGCTCGAGACGACGCGCTCGTTCCTGTCCGCCGACGTCTTTCCGATCAGCTTCATCGTGCCCGACGACCAGGGCATCGGCCAGCGGCCCGAGGTGATCATGCCGTATGTCGATTACTTCAGCCCGATGGTTTACCCCTCGCACTACGGCCCCGGCGTCTTCGGCTTCCCGATCCCGAACAAGCACCCCTACGAGGTCATCGACGAGACGCTCCAGATCATGAACGAGCAGAAGGAGGGCCTGCCGGTGGTGATCCGTCCGTGGATCCAGGACTTCGGATACGGACCGTTTCCGCCGTACACGGCCGCGCAGGTCGAGGCGGAGTTCGCCGCGGCCGCGGACAACGGTGCGCAGGGCTGGATGATCTGGAACGCGCGCGCCCGCTTCACCGAGGCGGCCCTGGGCCCACCTCGCGAAGGCGAGGATGCTGGACCGATGACGTCGGTGGCTCCGGCGCAACCTTCAGCCTCGCCGTCCGCGTCGCCGTCCGCCGCTCCCTAGGCAGATGCGCCTCGTCGTCCAGCGCGTGACACGCGCTTCGGTGAGCGCCGATGGCGAGCTTATTGGCTCGATCGGTCCGGGAGCGGTCGTGCTGGTTGGAATCGGGCACGACGACGATGAGGCGCTGGCAGACCGGATGGCCGAGAAGCTCGTCGGCATGCGCTACTTCGAGGACGAAGACGGTCGCACGAATCGCTCGATCGCAGAAGCTGGGGGATCGCTCCTGGTGATCAGCCAGTTCACCCTCTACGCGGACGTGCGCCGCGGTCGTCGCCCGGGATTCACCGATGCCGCGCATCCCGAGTTGGCGGTCCCGTTGCTCGATCGGTTCGTCGAGCGCCTGCGCGCCGCATCGGTCCACGTCGAGATCGGCCGGTTCGGTGCGGCGATGGCCGTCGAGCTCGTCAACGATGGCCCGTTCACTCTGGTGATCGACTCGGATTGCGGCGTCGTTGGCTGACGGTCGCAGCGGTCGCTGTGGTCGCTGCGGTCATTGCGCCGCTGAGCGGCGCTATCCTCGAAGGACGTGCCCTGTCGGCATGCTCGTTCACCGCATGCGCCGCTGAGCGACGCCGAGCGAGAGCGAGCGCACCAGAATCGCCTCAGGGAGCGCCGATGGCCGTGAGACACGACGCCGCAGCACCATTCGTTCGTCGATACCGCCGCTGAGCGGCGCCCGGCCGGAAACACGAACGCCCGCGTCACGAGGACGCGGGCGCATCGGCTCCGGAGGAGGGCGGTCAGACCTTCTGGGCGGTGCGGCGGCAGCGGCTGCAGGCGTTCAGCTTCGAAACCTTCCCGTCCTTGACGAGGGTCATCGGCTGAAGGTTGGGCAGCCATCGGCGCAGCGCGCGCTTGCGGTTCATCCCGACCGACTGGGGGTTCCAGCCGGTGATCGGGCGCTTGCCGCAGATGTCGCAGACGCGGGCCATGGTCGAATGGGTCTCCAGGTGACATGAAAAACCCGGCACTCGGAGCGCCGGAGCGGTGGCGATGGTAGCACGCTACGATCGGGCCATGCAATCGAGCCGGCCGCTGGCTGCCGAGGATCTCGACCGGCCGATGCGCAGCGCGCTTCCCGAGCTCGCGCGGGGAATGGCCGCGCTCGCGAAGCTGGGGGTCACCACGCCTCGCGAGGCGCTCTGGTACCTGCCGTTCCGATACGACGACTTCAGCGACCTCCGCCCGCTGGGCGAGCTGATCCCCGACGAGAAGCAGTCGGCGCGCGTGCGTGTCACCGCGGTTCGCATCGAGCCGGGCTTTCGCCGCAAGCCGCAACGCGTGATCGCGCAGCTCAGTGACGACTCCGGCAGCGCGGAGGCGATCTGGTTCGGACGCCGCTTCGTCGAGCGCCGGCTGCGCGAGGGCGACGAGCTGATCGTGTCGGGCAAGGTCACGCAGCGCGGCTGGCGGCCGCAGTTCACGTCGCCCGAATTCAGCCCCGTGGGCCGCAAGTCGGTCCACACCGCCCGCGTCGTCCCGGTCTATCACCTCAGCGCGGGCGTCACCCAGAAGCGCCTGCGCGAGCTGCTGGCACGGATCCTCGAGCGCGCCCTGCCCGCGGTGGCCGATCCCCTGACCGATGCGGAGCGCGGCGACCTGCCGCCGCTTGGCGACGCATTGCGCACGGCGCACTTCCCCGAAGAGGCGGAGGATGTCTCCGACGCGCTCGACCGGCTCGCGTTCGACGAGCTCCTCGCACTGCAGCTGACGCTGGCCCAGGCGCGCCAGGCGCGCGAGCTGCTCCATGCGCCGGCCATCCGGGTGACCGATGCGCAGCGTGACGAGATCATCGAGGCGCTTCCCTTCACCCTCACCGGCGACCAGGCCGACGCGGTGGCCGCGATCGCAAAGGACCTCGCAACCGAGCGACCGATGCGACGGCTCCTGCAGGGCGATGTCGGCAGCGGCAAGACGGCGGTGGCGGCGGTCGCCCTCGCGTGCGCCGTGCGCGCCGGCTGGCAGGGCGTCCTCATGGCCCCGACCGAGATCTTGGCCCGCCAGCACCACGCCGGGCTGGCACCGCTGCTCGACGGCCTCGGCGTGCGCGCCGAGCTCCTCTCCGGCTCCCTGCCCGCGGCCCGCAAGAAGGGAATCCACGATGCGATCGCCGCAGGCCAGGCAGAGGTGGTGATCGGCACGCATGCCATCATCAGCCGGGCGGTCGAGTTCCCGCGGCTCGGCCTGGCGATCGTGGACGAGCAGCATCGATTCGGTGTCGGACAGCGCGCCGCCCTCCAGGCCAAGGGATCCGATCGCGAGCCCCACCTGCTGGCGCTGACCGCCACGCCGATCCCGCGCACCCTGGCCCTGACCGTCTACGGCGACCTGTCGATCTCGACCATCCGCGAGCTGCCGCCGGGACGCCAGCCGATTCGCACCGAGGTCCGCGACCGTCGCGCCCTGCCGAAGATCGAGGCGTTCCTGGCATCGGAGGCGGCGGAGGGTCGCCAGTCCTTCGTGGTCGTGCCCCTGGTGATGGAGTCCGAGGTCCTCCAGGCAGCCAGCGCCGAGGCGGAGGCCGAGCGCCTGCGCGCTCGCCTGCCGGACGTGCGCATCGGCCTGGTCCACGGCCAGCAGAGGGCCGACGAGCGCGACGAGACGATGACCGCCTTCGCCGCCGGTGAGCTGGACGTCCTCGTGGCGACGACCGTGATCGAGGTCGGCATCGATGTCCCGAACGCGAGCGTGATGCTCGTCGAGGATGCGGAGCGCTTCGGCCTCGCACAGCTGCATCAGCTGCGTGGCCGGGTTGGGCGCGGGAAGAATCGGTCCTTCTGCATCCTGCTCACCGACAGCACCGATGAGCTGGCGCTGCGCCGCCTGGAGGTGGTGCGCGGCTCCCAGGACGGCTTCGAGATCGCCGAGGCCGACCTCGAGCTGCGCGGGGCCGGCAACCTGCTCGGGACCCGGCAGGCCGGCCTGCCGCCGCTGCGAGTCGCGTCGCTCTTCGAGCCGCGGCACCTGCGCCTGGCCGAGCGGGCGCGAGAGCTCGCGGACCGGACCGTCGCCACGGATCCCGATCTCGACGCACGGCCAATGCTGGCCGCGCTGCGGGCTGCCTTCGCGCCGATCGAGGAGGAGGGGGACGCCGCCTGATGCGGGTCATCGCCGGCATCGCTCGCGGGGTGCCACTGGCCGCGCCGCGCGACCGTGCCACGCGGCCGATCACGGATCGGGTGAAGGAGACGCTGTTCGGCATCCTCGGCGATCGGGTATCAGAATCGCGCGTGCTCGACCTGTACGCCGGCAGCGGTGCAATCGGGATCGAGGCGCTCTCGCGCGGGGCCGCATCGGTCGACTTCGTGGAGCGCAATCGTGGCGCTCTCGCCGTGCTCCGCGCCAATCTCGAGCGGACGCGCCTCGGCCAGCACGCCCGCGTGCACCCGACGGAGGTTGAGCGCTTCCTGGGGGCGGCGACCGAAGGGCCGTGGGACCTGGCGATCCTGGATCCGCCGTACGAGGAGCGTGCTATGGTGGCGCCGCTCCGCGCCCTCGGGCCACACCTGGCCCCGGGCGCATCGGTCGTGATCAAGCACTTCTGGCGCACCGAGCTGCCGGAGATCGACCCGCTGACCGCCGTGCGGCAGCGTCGCTTCGGTGAGACGATGCTCACCTTCCTGATCATGGAGGACGCATGACCCGGGTCGCGGTCTTTCCCGGCTCCTTCGATCCGATGACGAACGCTCACCTCGACGTGGCGCGTCGTGCATCCGGCCTCTTCGATCGGCTCGTCATCGGCGTGCTGAACAACCCGAGGAAGGAGCCGCTCTTCGTCATCGATGAGCGGGTGGCGCTCATCGAGCAGTGCGTCACCGACCTCGGGCCGCACGTGAGCGTCGAGGCCTTCGACGGGCTGACTGTCGAGTTCGCCCGCCATCATGGCGCCGGCTTCATCGTCCGCGGCCTGCGCGCGGTGAGCGATTTCGAGGCCGAGCTGCAGATGGCGCTCACCAACCGAAAGCTTGCGCCGGAGGTCGACACCACCTTCCTGATGACGGCGCTCGAGTACGGCTACGTGAGCTCGTCGCTGGCCAAGGAGGTGGCGCGCTTCGGCGGCGACGTGACGCCGATGCTGCCCGGACCAGTGGCTGCCGCGCTTGCCGAGCGGTTGAGCACGAGGGCGCGCGTATAATCGCCGCCAAGGAGGGCGAGCCACGGACATCATCTTTCTCGTCGAACGGCTCGAGTCGCTCGTCGCGACCGGCAAGAAGCTGCCGCTCACGAACAACGTCGTCCTCGACCAGGCGACCGTCCTCGAGCTGATCGATCAGCTCCGGGTCTCGGTCCCTGACGAGGTGCGCGAGGCGCGCCGCATCACCGAGGAGGCGGGCCGGATCACCGAGCGCGCTCGCGAGGAGGGCGACGCGATCGTCGGCCGCGCGCAGGAGCAGGCGGCGCAGATGCTCGAGGAGCGCGAGCTGGTGCGGGCGGCGCAGCAGCGTGCCGCGGAGCTCATCGACCAGGCCCAGGCCGAGGGCCGCGAGGTGCGGCGTGGGGCGGACGAGTACGCGGCCGGCGTCCTGATTCGGCTGGAGGGCGAGTGCATCAAGGCGCTCACCAGCATCAAGCGCGGCATCGACATGCTCGACGAGCGCCACCGCCCGAGTGGCGACGACGGCACCTCGCCACAGCGGTCGCCCGATGCCGTGGCCGACGAATCCGAGGAGCAGGCCCGAGCCGCCACCCGGCCATGACCGCATTCAACGTCGCCGGGCTCCTCCACGAGCCGCCGGGCGCGATCCGTGACGCGCGCCTGCGCGACCATTACCTGAGCCTCGGGCCCGACGTCGAGCTGGCCGGTCCCCTCGACGCCGACCTGCGCTTCCAGCGCACGAATCGTGGCGTGCTCCTGCGGGGGGAGGTCCGCGCGTCCCTGCGGCGGACCTGTGCCCGCTGCAACGACCCCTATGTCGAGGAGGTCGTGGTGAGCATCGACGAGGAGTTCCTCCCGTCACTCGACCCCGAGACCGGCGCGGCACTGGCGGTCGAGCCCGACGAGGTCGAGACCACCCAGCGCATCGACGAGCACCATGAGATCAACCTGGACGGGGTCTTCCACGACGAGCTCGCCCTGACCGAGCCGATGCACCCGCTCTGCCGCCCGGACTGCCGCGGCCTGTGCGTCGAGTGCGGCGAGCGACTGGAGACCGGCGATCACGCGCACGGCGGCGACGAGGTCGACCCTCGCCTGGCCGGCCTGGCGGCACTGCTGGGCAATCGCGACCGCGACGACTGACCCGAGCTCATTCGCCAGCGTCGTAGCGCTCCGGCTATACTGCGGCGTCCCGCTTCACATCGGTCAAGGAGTTTCCGCGTGGGCGTTCCCAAGCGAAAGGTTTCCAAGGCGCGCCAGGGCGAGCGCCGCGCGCATCTTGCGATCAGCGCACCGCCGCTGGTCGAGTGCGAACATTGCCACGAGCTGCATCGGGCCCACCACGTCTGTCCCACCTGTGGGTGGTACAACGGGCGTGAAGCTGTCGCGATCGAGCCGGTCGTCCCGGTCGAAGGCCAGCGCTGACCCAGATGCGCATCGCGGTCGACGCGATGGGAGGCGACCACGCCCCTCGCGAGATCGTTCGCGGCGCAATCGACTACGCATCCACCAACGCCGACGAGGTGATCCTCGTCGGCGATGTGACGCGCCTCGAGCGCGAGATCGCGGCGTACGGGAAGGACCGGCCCGTCAGGCTGACGCTGATCGACGCGCCCGAGGTGGTGGAGATGGGGGAGCACCCCGCCACCGCCATCCGCACGAAGCGGCGCTCCTCGATCGTGGTCGCCACCGACCTCGTGCGCGACGGTGATGCCGACGCCGTGGTGAGCGCGGGCTCGACCGGCGCCACCATGGCTGCAGCGGTCTTCCGCCTGGGCCGGATCGAGGGGATCGATCGTCCGGCGCTGCCGGCCCACATGGTCACCGGCACGGGGCCGGTCATGCTCCTCGACGTGGGTGCCAACGTCGACGTCGACCCGGAGAACCTGGTGCAGTTCGCCGCGATGGGCGCGATCTTCGCCGAGCACGTGCTCCACGTGCACAACCCGCGCATCGGCCTGCTGAACATCGGTGAGGAGGTCGAGAAGGGGAACGAGCTGGCGCGCGAGGCGTACGCCAAGCTGTCCGGGCTCGACCTCCACTTCGTCGGCAACGTGGAGGCGCACGACATGATCGCCCATCGCGCGGACGTGGTCGTGTGCGACGGCTTCGTCGGCAACGTGGTGATCAAGTTCTTCGAGGGCATCACCAGCTTCATCTTCCGCGCCGTGCGCGAGGATCTCCAGCAGGGCCCGATCGCGCCGGTCGCGCTGTTGGCGCTGAAGCCCGGCTTCAACCGTCTCCGCGCGCGCTTCGACTACGAGCGATACGGGGGTGCGCCGCTGCTCGGGGTGCGCGGCGTCAGCATCGTCACCCACGGCCGCGCAACCGCCCGCATGATCGACAACGCGATCCGCGTCGCCTCCGAGTCGGCACACGCCCGCGTCCCGCAGCTCATCGCGGAGTGGACCCGGGAGCACCCGGCACTCGTGCACCGGGGCGTCCGCTCGCGGATCGCTGCGCGCCTCCACCGAGAGCGCGGCTGACCCGATGCCCGCCCCGACCCGCCCTGCCCGTCCAGCCGCCGCCGGGCTGCTCGCACGACGGCTGGCGCTGCTCGCCCTGTTCGAGGACGAGTTCCGTCCCGGCAGCGCATCATCGGCGCTGGATCGACTCGCCACCGAGCGTGGCGTGGCGGACGAGGTCCGGGCGCATGCGTCCGGAATCGTGAGCGGGGTGAGCGAGCATCGGCCGGAGCTCGACGCTCGCATCGCGGCCGAGGCGCCCCTCATCCCGGTCTCCGAGCTCGGCCGAGTCGAGCGGACGATCCTCCGAAGCGCCCTGTACGAGGTGCTATACTCCGCCGCGACCCCGAGCGGGGAGACGATGCGTGACGCCGTATCCCTCGCCCGGATCTACGCCGGCGACGCTGCGCGACGCCTCGTCAATGGCGTGCTAGGAAGTGTTTCCAGATCATCGGGTGGAGGAGCCTCACGGTGACCGAAGGTACGACCACGTACGACCGACTCAAGAAGATCATCGTCGAGCAGCTCGGCGTCGACGAAGAGGAGGTCACGCAGCAGGCCTCGTTCGTCGAGGACCTCAACGCCGACTCGCTGGACCTGGTCGAGCTCATCATGAGCCTCGAGGAAGAGTTCGGGATGGAGATCTCGGATGAGGATGCCGAGGGCATCCAGAAGGTCTCCGACGCGGTCGAGTACATCGAGGAGCACCAGCAGTAGACGGATCCGCCCATGGAAGCTCCGCCACCCGATGAGCTGAGCGATCGCCCCGGCGATCGCCCCGGTGATCGGCTGGCCGATGGGCTGGCAGATGGGCTGGCAGATCGACTGGCAGATCGACTGGCAGATCGACTGGCAGATCGACTGGGCATCGTGGTCCGCGACGCGGAGCTCATCCGCCAGGCATTCGTCCACAGCTCCTATTTCAACGAGAATCCCACCCTCGTTTCAGGTCACAACGAGCGCCTCGAGTTCTATGGTGACGCCGTGATCGGTCTGGCCGTCAGCCGCCTCCTGTACGAGCGCTACCCCGACGAAGACGAGGGCTTCCTCACCGCGCGCCGAGCGGCGCTGGTCAACCGGGACGCCCTGGCCGCCATGGCCCTCGAGCTCGGGCTCGACCGTCATCTCCTCCTCGGTCGGGGCGAGGCCGAGGCCGGCGGCGCGACTCGACCCTCGGTCCTGTCGGCCTGCTTCGAGGCGCTCGCCGGAGCCGTCTCGCTGTCCGAGGGCCCCGAGCGGACCCACGCGGTGCTCGAGCGCCTCTTCACCGGGCCGCTCGAGGCGCTGGCCGAGATCGCCGGACCGCCGAAGTCCGCCAAGAGCCGGCTGCAGGAGTGGACGCAGCGCCACCACGGCACGAAGCCGCTCTACCAGCTCATCGCGACCGACGGACCGCCCCACGAGCAGCAGTTCGAGGTGAGCGTGGTGCTCGGCGGGCGTCACGTTGCCATCGGTGCAGGCACCAGCCGGCAGCGCGCCGAGGAGCAGGCGGCGGAGGCCGCGCTCGTCGAGCTGCGCGGGTCACCGGCGGAACCCGCAAGCGCATCGTGAGCCGCCTCAGGGAGCTCAGGCTCCACGGATTCAAGTCCTTTGCCGACCCCACACGGTTCGTCTTCGAGCCCGGCGTGAATGCGGTGATCGGTCCGAACGGCTCGGGCAAGAGCAACATGGCCGACGCGGTGCGCTGGGTGCTCGGTGAGCAGTCGAACCGGTCGCTCCGCACCCGCCGCTCCGACGACGTCATCTTCGCCGGCTCCGAGCAGCGCAAGGCACAGGGCATGGCCGAGGCGGTGCTCACCCTGGACAATGCCGATGGCTGGCTGCCGATCGATTTCGCGGAGGTGTCGATCGGCCGGCGAGCGTATCGGTCCGGCGAGAGCGAGTACCTCATCAACGGCGCGCGGGCACGCCTGCGCGACGTGGTCGACCTGCTGGGCTCCGGGCGGCTGGGCGCCAACGAGCTGGTGGTGGTGGGGCAGGGGACCGTCGACGCGGCGCTCTCGCTGCGCCCCGAGGAGCGGCGCCAGCTCTTCGAGGAGGCGGCCGGGGTCAAGGGCCTGCAGGTGAAGCGGAACGAGGCCTCGTCACGGCTGGCCAGGGCGCTCGACAACCTCACCCGGGTCACCGATCTCATCGGTGAGCTGAAGCCGCAGGTGCGCCGGCTCGCCCTCCAGGCCGAGCATCAGCAGCAGCACGACACGCTGGGGTCCCGGGCGCGCGCGCTGGTTAGTGCCTCGCATCGGCGCCGCGAGCAGGCCGCGCGCGCGGCGCTCGGCGAGACGCGCCGCGCCGCCGCCGCAGCAGAGGCAGCCC
>JBOGSW010000148.1:0-9334 GCA_050695815.1 Candidatus Limnocylindria bacterium
CCCTAGCCTCGACCCAATCCAAATCCTCGCTCGTGCCGCTCAGCCGGTAGACTGTCGCCCCACGCCGGCTGACCTGTGCCGACGGGCGCCGGCCCCAGGACTCAGGCTGGAGCGCGCGCTTGGAGCACGGCGGAGACCTCATCGCCACCATCGCCCTGGGGTTGAGCGCAGCCTTCCTCATCGGGTTCGTCCTGCGCCGCATCGGCCTGCCCCCGATCGTCGGCTACCTGTTGGCGGGCGTGGCGCTCGGGCCATTCACGCCGGGCTTCATCGCCAACCAGGAGATCGCCACCGAGCTGGCCGAGATCGGCGTGATCCTGCTCATGTTCGGCGTGGGGATCCACTTCAGCTTCCGCGATCTGCTCGCGGTGCGCGGGATCGCGATCCCCGGTGCGATCGTGCAGAGCACGGTGGCGACCGCGCTCGGCATCGGCCTCGCGGTCATGCTCGGCTGGGGCGTGCCGGCCGGTGTGGTGCTGGGGCTGTCGCTGTCGGTGGCGAGCACCGTGGTTCTGCTGCGCGCACTCACTCAGCGCACCGCGCTCGACACGATCCACGGGCGTGCCGCCGTCGGTTGGCTGATCGTGGAGGACCTCTTCACCGTCCTGGTGCTGGTGCTGCTTCCCAGCTTCGCGCTGATCGTGACGGGCGGCGAAGCGGCCGGTGGCGCAGTGCTGATGGCGCTGGGCGAAGCGCTGCTGAAAGCGGCCGCGCTCGGGGTGCTGGTGATCGTCATCGGCGCGCGGGTGGTGCCGTGGCTGCTGCTCCAGGTGGCTCGCGAAGGGTCACAGGAGATGTTCACCCTCGGCGTATTGGCCGTGGCGCTCGGGATCGCCTTCGCATCCAATGTCGTCTTCGGGGTCTCGCTTGCGCTCGGTGCCTTCCTGGCGGGTGCGATCGTCGGCGAGAGCGACCTCTCCCACAAGGCGGCATCCGACGCCCTGCCGCTGCGCGACGCGTTCTCTGTCCTCTTCTTCGTGTCGGTCGGAATGCTCGTCGATCCGCTCTACTTGGTCGCGAATCCGCTCGTGATCGTGGCCGTCGTGCTGCTCATCGTGGTCGGCAAGTCGCTCGCGGCTGTTGGGATCGTGGCGGCACTGGGCTATCCGTTGCGAACCGGGCTCACGGTCGGCGCCGGGCTGGCGCAGATCGGCGAGTTCAGCTTCATCCTGGCCACCGCCGGCGTGACGCTCGGCCTGCTCCCGAACGAGGCGTACCAGCTGGTGGTGGCGGGAGCGCTCATCTCGATCACGGTCAACCCACTCATGTTCGCGGCCATCGACCCGGTGGAGGCATGGTTCAAGGCGCGGCCGTCGCTGCGGCGCCGTCTCGATCGCGGTTGGCCGGCTGGCGCGCCCGGCGCCCGAGCATGAGCCGATGAGCGGGCACGCGGTGATCTGCGGGTGGGGCCGGGTCGGTCGCATGGTGGCGCGCGCGCTCGAGGCACGCGGGTTCAGGTACGTGGTCATCGAGGAGCATCGGCGCACCGTCGAGAGCCTGCGCGAGCGGGGCATCCAGGCGCTGTACGGCGATATCGCCGATGCCGCGCTGCTCGGCCACGCCGGACTTCATCGGGCGCGGGTGCTCGTCTTCGCGGCGTATGACCCGCCCGCTGCCGAGTTCGCGGTCGAGTACGCCCGGCGCGTGAACCCGCGAGTCGAGATCGTGGCGCGCGTCGAGACGCCCGAGGAGTCGAAGCGTCTGCTCGATGCCGGCGCGACCCAGACCGTCGAGGGCGAGCGCGAGCTCGCCGTCCAGATGGCGCGCTACACGCTGCGCCGCTTCGGGGTCACCAGCCGCGAGGTGGAGGCCATCACCCAGGGTCTGCGTCGGCGTCCGGAGCCGCAGCCCGGCTGACGCCGGTTCATCCCACGACTAGTTTGAGGACTTCAAGCAAAGGAGATCGGCGCAGCCGAGAGGGTCCGGGCTGACCCAGGCGGCCAGCAGTCGGTCGATGCCCTCATGGGCGCTCGCAATGGGTAGTCCAGCGTAGTGAGGGCAGACGGCGGTGCCGAGCACTTCCTCGCAGTGCTCGTGCACGGCGACCTGGTGATACCGGACGAACCACCCGGCATCGTGCCAGTGAAAGGCGCGTCGCCTGCGGCGCTCATGGTCGATGAGGTCGTACAGGTAGCCAGCTCGCCGCCATCGGCCGCGGCCCGCGGGCTCCCAGTGTTCGTCGACGTTGACCTCGGCGGGTCCGGGCAGGACACCGACCACCGATAGTCGCAGCCAGCCGGTGGTTTCGTCGACCTCGACGTGCTGATCGCCTTGGAGCCTGGCTCCGATCCGGTAGAGGTAGGTCGCCAGACCGATCACGTACTGGTTCAGCCGCGCGCGGTCGAAGACCATCAGCGCGGGAGGGGCGAGCGACGGCGGGATCGGTCCCTACGCTCTGCCGCGCCTGGCCTGTTGCGCTGCCTCTTCGCGGTCACCGATTCGCCGAATGGCGGCAGACGCCGTACCCGTCGCCACGCAACGTCGAGGTCGGGCTTGCCGTCCCCAGCCACGAAGCGCTCGAAGGCAGGCTCAGGAATCCGATAGATGCGCTCCGAGACGCGGACGGCAGGCAGGCGACCGTCGTGGATCAGCTTCATGACGGTCGTCGAGCTGATTCCCAACTCGGTCGCGACCTCGCCGGGCGAGAGGAACCGCTTCGAAGTCATGAGTTGTCCCAATCGGCTTACTGGATATCAAGCAGGATAACAGACGAGGCAACGAGGACCGAACGCCTATCCCTCGGACGCGCACCGCAGGCTATACTCCGGGCCATTCAGTTGGGCGTCGGAGGTTTGCGCCCCTCGCCTTGACCAACTCTCCTCAACTCGCGCTCGGTGAGACGCTGATGACATCTGTGCCCGCGGTCGCCACCCGTCCCGTCCTCGCCGACCGCGTGCCCACGATCGCCGCCCGCGATGCGTTGCTCGTCGTGGCCGGGACGCTCGTGGTGGCAGCGAGTGCCCAGGTCGTGATCCCGCTCCCGTTCACGCCGGTCCCGATCACCGGATCGACCTTCGGCGTGCTGCTGGCCGCCGCGGCCCTGGGACCGATGCGCGGCTTTGCCGCGATCGCCCTGTACTGGGTGCTCGGCGTCTCGGGGCTGCCATTCTTTCAGGACGGCAACAGCGGACTGACCTACGCACTCGGCGCCACCGGCGGCTACCTGGTCGGCTTTTTCGCAGCATCCCTGGTGGTCGGCCTCCTCGCGCGCCGGGGCTTCGATCGACGCCCCGAGGGAACGGCAGTGGCCTTCATCGCAGGCTCGCTCGTCATCTACGCGTTCGGCGTTCCCTGGCTCGCGGTCGTGCTGGCCGTCTCGCTGCCGGAGGCAATCGGGCTGGGGCTCACGCCGTTCCTCATCGGCGACGCGCTCAAGGCCGCCCTGGCCGCGGTCGTGCTTCCACTGGCGTGGCGCTTCACCGGCGAAAATCGGTAGGCGACCACCGGACCGATGCGAACCTGGCCCCGCGCCTGGCTCGTTCTCCTGGTCATTGCCTGTCAAGCATGTGCGGGAGCGGAGCCGACACCGAGCGAGCGACCGGCGATCCCGTCGCCTGAAGTTCCGTCCTTCGACGCTGCGACGTGCGGTGAAGTGGCGACCGACTTCGCGCACCAGCTCAACGAACGCATGGTCGTAGCGCTCGACGCGGGCGGGGACCAAGGCGCGATCGCGGAGCGGCTCGAGGCATCCGTCGCCTCGCTCTCGGAGAGCGCATTGGATTTCCTGTTCGCGCAGGGGCTGGGCGGCGAGTGCGCGTACGGTGCGTTCATCAGCGAGGTTGACCCGCTCGTCGACCCACAAGCCGTAGGGCGGGCCGAAGCGGCTGGCTATTCAATCTACGACCGTCTCGCGCCGATCCTGTCGGTGATGGAGCTCGAAGTGCGCGTCGAGCGACAGCCTCCCGAGCCGATTGCTCCGATCCCGGATCTCGGCGAAGGGCCGTGGGGGCCGCTGGCCGTCATCGAGGCGCCTGCCGATGGCTCGGACATGGCGCGCCTGGCAGGCACGCTGCTCATCGGCGAGACGTGCGCGAGCATGGGTGGCACGACGCCCGTCTTCCGGAACTCCGAGGTGCATTGGAGTCCCGATTCACGAAGCATCACCTTCTGGGACCCTATCGCGAACGTTGCCGTCGATCTGCGCCATGGAGACCACGTCGGCTTTGGAGGCGGGGAGCTCAGGCTCGCGGCGGGGAATCTGACCTGGCTGGCGGAGCCGGACCCATCCTGTGCACCAGAGGCCTTCGGGGTGGGCCTCCTCGGCGAGGTGAATGGCGTGCGGCTGACGGATCTGGCGCCGTGAGAGGCGTAACCATCCAGCGTATCGGCTCAACAAGAGCCACAGGAGGCACCGATGAACGCGACCGGCAGCGGCACGAAGGATGATCCCTGGCAGCTGAAGACGCCACCGGGCACGAGCGAGTACACGATCTACCGCGACGGTGCCGCCGATCCGCCGCAGCTGGT
Organism: Candidatus Limnocylindria bacterium; assembly: GCA_050695815.1. Classification (GTDB taxonomy): domain Bacteria; phylum Chloroflexota; class Limnocylindria; order QHBO01; family QHBO01; genus JACDBZ01. Next base: position 4,468 of record JBOGSW010000148.1, read on the forward strand.
CTGCCAGGTGGGATCGACGAAGCTCACCTATCACGCCAGCGCGATCGACGACCTGCACGCCTGGCTCAGGGAGCAGGGTGACTGGGTGCCGCTCGGCGCCGCCGACGAGCAGAAGGCCGCGGCTGAGGGCACCGTCGAGGCCTGGGGCCGATCCGAGTCGAACCCGAAGGGCGGCTGGTACGGGCTCCGCAAGGGCTATCGGGGCCGGTTCGGGATGTATCTGCCTCCGCTGCTCGAGGCGCTGGGCCTGGCGGAGCTCGAGCACAATCCGCGCAACAACCGGATGCGCGCCCGCTAACGCGTGACGCGGATGATCCGGTCGTCGGTGCCGTTCGAGGTCGACACGTAGAGCGCCCCGTCAGGACCGATGACGACCGCCCGAAGCCGGCCGAACCGCCCATCGAGGAGCGTCTCCTCGAAGGTGACGGCGCCATCGGGACCGACCGAGAAGCGCCTCAGGTCCTCCTCCTTCAGCGTGCTCACGACCAGGTTGCCCTCCCAGTCGCCCCAGTCCGGACCGATCAGGAACGTGGCGCCCGAGGTGGCCAGGGTCGGCGAGCCCGATGCCCAGGCGGGCGGGAGGTAGTCGGCCGCCGGGCCGCAGCCATCGGGGATCGGCCCGACGTCGGCCTCGCCGGTGAAGCACGGGTAGCCGTAGTTGCCGCCGGGGACGATGACGTTGATCTCGTCGTTCTCATCGGTCCCGTGCTCGACCTCCAGGACGAGGCCGTCGGCGCGCAGCGCGAGCCCCTGCGGATTGCGGTGGCCGAGGCTGTAGACCGCGTTCCCGAACGGGTTGTCGGCGGGAACCGATCCGTCGAGGTTCACGCGCAGGACCTTCCCGTTGAGCCGATCCGGATCCTGCGCCGGGTTCTCGCCGGCCGGCAGGTTGGCCTCGCCGACACTGAACCAGAGGTGATCGTCGTCGTCGATCTGCACCGCGCACCCCTGGTGGCGCGGCGCGCCGGTGATCTCGCCGACGGGGAGTGGCTCGAAGGGGCTCAGTGAGCCATCTTGGGCGAGGGTGGCGCTGAGCAGCTCGACTTGCCAGTCATCGCCGGGATCGCGGGAGGCGCACACGAAGACCGTATCGTCGTGGATCGCGATGCCCATGAGGCCCGACTCGAGCTCGGCCCGCACGTTCGGGACGGTCGCGGTGTGCAGGAGCGCCGCGTCCGGTTCGCCGCTGGCGTAGACCCGAACGCGACCGATGCGTTCGGTGACCAGCATCCGTCCGTCATCGGCGAAGGCGATGTCCCACGGGTGGTCGAGGGCCTGTTGCACGGTCTCGGTGTGGAGCGGGTCGAAGGGGCGCGCGATCCACACGGCACCGATGAGGATGAGGAGCAGCGCCACGGCTGTTGTCGCGAGGAGCACTCCGAACCGTCCGGATTCACGCCAGGCGTGCGTTGCGCGTCGAAGCGGGACCGCGAGCGGTTCAGATTCACGCATGGTGTGAACCGAGCGCCGCACCGGGGCCGCGAAGCGCTCAGATTCACGCCCCATGTGAATCCGGACCCCTCAGGGGCACGTCGACGAGCTCAATGGTTGCCTCGTGTGAATCTCGACGGTTCGCTGCGCGGTCGCTGCGGCCACGCCTTCGCCCCCGCGCCATGTTGCACCGGGTGCGACCAAATCCGAATGAGACGGAGCTCAGACGTCCTCAGTGCCACCCAGTGCAACCCACGACGTGTGAGCGCGCGTTCCTTCGACATTGGTGTCGCCGGATGCAACAAGCCCGGGAGGGACCCCGGATCGGAGGCCGGGGACGAACGACGAAGCGACCGCCGAGCGCCCGGATGGACGCTGGCGGCCGCGTCATCGCGCAGGTCGAGCGAGCTACTCGGCCTTGACGTTCGTAGCGCGCGGACCGCGCGGGTTGGACTCGACGTCGAAGCTCACTGCTTCGCCGCCGACGAGGCGATCAAAGTCGATCGACTCACTGAGCCCGTCGCGGTGGAAGAAATAATCCTTGCCATCCTCGCCGGTGATGAAGCCGAAGCCACGATCGGCCACGATCTTCTTGATGCTGCCACTGGCCATGAGAGGCCTCCTAACGGTAGAACCGAAAGAGTACTCGACCTTGGCATGTAGCATCGGCAACCGATGACGGCGCTCCCGGGCACCCCACCATTCGCGCTTCGTGCACGGCTCCTGTCGCCGATGGACGACGGCACGCTGCTGGACGAGCTCGACGGCCTCATCGAGGTCGATGAGCGCGGCCGCATCACGCATGCGGGGCCATGGAAGGATCAATCCCGGCAGGCATCGGTCCCCGACGTGCGGCCGATGGTGGTCATGCCCGGCCTGGTCGACCTGCACGCGCACCTGCCGCAGCTGCCCAACGCCGGGTTGGGGAGCGGGCTCGACCTGCTCACCTGGCTGGACCGATACATCTTCCCGCTCGAGCGCGCCTACGACCGATCCACCGCGGAGCGCCAGGCGCCAGCCGCCTTTCGCGCCTTCGCGGCCGCGGGCACGACCACGGTCGTCGCCTACGCGGCCCTCTGGCCCGACTCGACCGATGCGGCCTTCGCCGCCGCCGAGGAGCACGGCATCCGCGCGGTGATCGGCAAGGTGATGATGGATCGGGTCACCTACGACACCCGGATCGACCCGGGCGAGATCCTCGAGACGAGCCTGCGCCAGTCGGACGAGCTCGCCAGCCGATGGCACGGCCGCGACGACGGCCGCCTGCGCTACGCCTTCACCCCGCGCTTCGCGGTCAGCTGCACCCCGGAGATGCTGCGAGAGTCGGCGGCGCTGGCGAAGCGGCACGGTGCATACTGGCAGACCCACCTCTCCGAGGACGACGGCGAGGTCGAGGAGGTGAAGCGCCTCTTCCCCGAAGCGCGCGACTACCTCGACGTGTACGACCGCGCCGGCGCGCTCGGGGAGCGCACGATCCTGGCGCACGCCATCCACCTCTCGGGCGCCGAGGTGACGCGGCTGGTCGAGAGCGGCTCGCGCGTCGCCCACTGCCCGGCCTCGAACCTGTTCCTGTCGAGCGGGATGATGCCGCTGGGCGAATACCGGAAGGCAGGCATGACCGTCGGCCTGGGCAGCGACGTGGCGGCCGGCCCGGAGGTCTCGATCTTCACGGTCATGCGCGCCGGCGCCGTGACCCAGCGCGTCCTGGAGCTCGCCGGCAGGGCCGAGCGCGCCAACGCCAGCACGGCCATCGACTGGCTGCGGCTCGGCACGCTGGAGGGAGCGCGCACGCTGGGCATGCAGGAGCAGATCGGCTCGCTCGAGGTTGGCAAGGAGGCCGACCTGATCGCCGTGGATCCGCGACTCACGACCCCGCTCCCCGGAGACGAGCCGCCGCCCGCGGCTAACGACCTGCTGAGCCGGCTCATCTTCCGCCCGCACCCGAATATGGTCCGCGCCGCCTGGGTCAGGGGACGCTTGCTCGCCGGGCCGCCCGGGATGGACGGCATCGGCTAGGCTACGCGCATGGATCGGATCATCCAGCTGCTCATCAATGCCGCGGCGCTCTACGTGGCCGTCTTCATCGTGCCGAACCTGGACTTCGACTTCGCGCCCGAGGGGGCATGGTGGAAGTTCCTGCTCGTGGCGCTCATCTTCGGCATGGTCAACACCTTCCTGAAGCCGATCCTGCGCATCCTGACCCTGCCGATCACGCTGATGACCGTGGGCCTGTTCCTGGTCGTCATCAACGCGCTGCTGCTCATGCTGACCGGGGCGATCTCGGCCGAGCTGAGCCTGGGCCTGACGGTGGGTGACTTCTTCGCTGCGCTGCTGGGCGCGATCGTGATCAGCATCGTGGGCATGATCCTGTCGATGGTGATCGGCGCCAGCCGCATGGCCGTCTGACCGGTACCGCACCTGGACCGATGGACCGCGCCCCGTGGCCGGTCGGGCTGCTCTTCGGCCTCTCGCTGGCCGTCCTGGTCACGCTCGTCGGGCCGCTGCTGCTCTTCAACCCGCTCTTCACCTCGGTGCTCCAGCAGCGCCATGGCGTGGCCGATGCGTTCGCCACCTCCCCGAGCGAGGTCGACCGTGTCACCGGTGAGATCCTCGGCGACCTCTGGCTCGACGGCGGGTTCGAGTCAGCCTTCGACGGCGAGCCGCCGCTCCTCGACGAGCGGGAGCGGTCGCACATGCACGACGTCGCCGTCCTCGTCCGCATCCTGGGCGGAATCGCGCTGCTCTCGGCCGTCGTGGCCGCCGTGACCGGCTGGTGGCTGCGAACCGAGCCGCACCGGCAGGGGAGGATCATGCTCATCGCCGCGACGAGCATCGGCGCGCTGGGGCTGCTCGGCGCGCTCGTCTTCGCCGTCGCGTTCGAGGCCGCGTTCCTCGCCTTCCACGAGGTCTTCTTCCCGCCCGGCACGTTCCTCTTCGAGCCGGGCAGCGAACTGATCACCCTCTTCCCCGGCGGATTCTGGTTCGATGCCTCGCTCGCCGCCGGGGCGGCGATCATCGTGGGTGCCCTGGTCGTGGCCGTCATCGGCTTCCGACGCTGGCGGAGTGGCGAGAGCGACGCCGGATCGGCCCTGATCTAGACTCCGCGGATGGGCAACGGATGGAAAGTCGGCCGCGTGGCCGGCATCGACCTGGCGATTCATCCCAGCTGGCTGGTGATCGCCTTCCTGGTCACCTACTCGCTCGCGGAGGCCCAGTTTCCGATCCAGTTCCCGGGCTGGACGGCCGGCCTGTACTGGGGCGTGGCGGCCGCCACGGCGCTCCTCTTCTTCGGATCGGTGCTGGCCCATGAGCTCTCGCATGCGATCGTGGCGCGTCGCTTTGGACTCAAGGTCGAGGGGATCACCCTCTTCATCTTCGGCGGCGCCACGAGCATCGACTCCGACTCGCGCTCGCCTCGCGAGGAGGCGCTCATCGC
>JBOGSW010000149.1:0-5185 GCA_050695815.1 Candidatus Limnocylindria bacterium
ACCTCGACGTTGTCGAGCGAGCCGATCTGCTCCACGAGGTACGCGCTCATCGACTCGCCGATGTCGCCGCCGCGCGCCAGCAGGTGGACGCGGCTCGCGTAGCGCGACAGGTGGACCACCGCCTGGCCGGCCGAGTTCCCTGCGCCGATGACCCCGACCACCGCGTCGCGGTAGAGGATCGCCTCGGTCGTCGCCGCGCCGTAGTACACGCCGCGCCCCGCGAGCTCCGCGGCGCCGGGGACGTCGAGCTGACGGTACGCGACGCCGGTGGCGATCACGACCGTCTGGCACGACAGCTCGCTGCCGTCGTCGAGCACGATCGTGCGGTACGGGTCGTTGCGCCGGATCGTGGCGGCCTCCTGCGACGAGAGGATCTCGGCGCCGAGGCGCCGAGCCTGGGTGAGGGCCCGGCGGGCGAGGTCTCCGCCGGAGAGGCCGGAGGGAAAGCCGAGGTAGTTCTCGATGCGGCTCGTGGTGCCGGCCTGGCCCCCGGGCGCCTCGCGCTCGACGAGCAGCGTCTTGAGGCCCTCGCTGGCGCCATAGACGGCCGACGCCAGGCCCGCCGGGCCGCCGCCGATGATGACGAGGTCATAGAACGGCAGGGCCGCGCGCGTCGACAGGCCGATCGCGTCCGCCAGGTCTCGGTTCGAGGGGCTGCGCAGGACGCGGCCGTCGGGCAGGACCAGCATCGGCTCGGCGGGGTCGACAGGATCTTCGAGTGAGGCGGCCAGCCGCGATCCCTCCTCCTCGTCGGGATCGAGCCACGTGTACGGCACCTGGTTGCGGGTCAGGAAGTCGCGGATGGCGTGGCCCAGGGGCGCCCATCGGCCCGCGAGCAATCGGACGCCCTCGAAGGGTGGGTGGAAGGCCGCCACCCAGTCCGAGAGCATGTCGTCGAGCACCGGGTAGAGGCGCTCCTCCGGCGGATCCCATGGCTTGAGCAGGTACTGATCGAGCCGGATCTCGTTGATGGCCCGGATGGCGACGTCGGTATCGGCGTAGGCAGTGAGGAGGACCCGCTTCGCCTCGGGCTGGAGGGGCAGCGACTGCGTCAGCAGCTCGATCCCGGTCATGAGCGGCATGCGCTGATCGACCACGAAGAGCGCCACAGGGTCGCCGCGGCGGGTCAGCTCCTGCGTGAGCTCGAGCGCCTCGGCACCGGAGCCGGCGCCCAGGACCCGGTAATCGGCCGCGTACCGGGCGCGCAGGTCGCGTTCGATCGCGCGCAGGACGGGCTCGTCATCGTCCACGCACACGATCGCCGGCTTGGATGCCATGCTCCCGAGTGTATGCCGCCCGCGCCCCGACGCGCTACGCTCCCGGCATGCGGCCGCGCTTCCTGGACCGATGCTGCTGACAGGCACCGGCCGCCTGGCGCCCGGCGGCCTCTCGCCATGGGCGCTCCTGGTCAACGATGGGCGGATCGCCTGGATCGGGTCACCCCGGGATGCTCCGACGACCGATGCCGAACGGATCGATCTCGGCTCGTCACTCGTCACGCCCGGCCTGGTCGACAGCCACACGCATCCGGTCTTCGCAGGCGACCGATCCGACGAGGCCGCCGCGCGCCTCGAGGGCGCGCCGTACACGGAGGGCGGCATCCTGCGCACCGTGCGCGCCACGCGAGCGGCCGACGATGCCACGCTCGAGGCGCTCGTCACCGGACGCCTGCGTGCGGCGCTCGCGGCCGGCACGACCACGGTCGAGTGCAAGTCCGGCTACGGGCTCTCGCTGGACGAGGAGCTGCGCCACCTGCGCATCATCGTGCGCGTGGCGGAGCGCCTCCCGATCCGGGTGTTCACCACCTTCCTCGGCGCGCACGCCGTTCCACCGGAGGCGGGCTCGATGCCCGAGTTCGCCGACCATGTGGCGCGAGAGATGATCCCGGCGGTCGCCGCCGAGGGCCTGGCCGAGTTCGTGGACATCTTCGCCGATGCCGGCTTCTTCAACCTGGCCGCCACCGAGCGCATCGGACGGGCGGCCCTGGACGCGGGGCTCGGCCTGCGGCTTCACGCCGAGCAGCTGGCCCGCACGGGCGCCGCCGAGCTGGGGGTGCGCCTCGGGGCGGCATCGGTCGATCATCTCGAGCAGATCGACGACGCGGGCGTAGTGGCGATTGCCGGCTCGGGGACGGTGGCGACGCTGCTGCCCGCGCCCGCCGTGGTGCTCCGCGACCGCCTGCCGCCGGCGCGCGCGCTGCTCGATGCTGGCGCCACGGTGGCACTGGCGAGCGATGCCAATGCGGGCACGTTCGGCGGATTCGGGACGATGCCGCTGGCCATCGGACTGGGCGCGACCCTCCTGCGCATGACGGTGAGCGAGGCACTCACCGCCGCGACGGCGGGTGGCGCGGCCGCGCTGCGACGCGATGACTTCGGTGCCCTGCGCGTCGGCGCCGCCGCGGACCTGGTCGCCTGGGACGCCGAGCACGAGGGTGCGTTCGCGCTGCGCCTGGGCGCGATGCGGCCGCATCGGGCCTGGATTGCCGGACGGGAGATCGGTCTCGGAGCCCTATGATGGCCGCCATGGACCGATTCGACCTCGTCGTCATCGGCGCCGGCGTGGCCGGCGAGGCGGCGACCCACTACGCCCGGTCGCAGGGGGCATCGGTTGCCGTCATCGACCGTGCCCTCTTCGGCGGCTCGTGCCCGTTCTGGGCGTGCATGCCGTCGAAGGCGCTCCTCCACGCCGCGGCCGTCCATCACGGTGGTGGCGACTACCCGTGGTCGAAGGCGTCTGGCTTCCGCGACTACATGATCAATCGCACGAAGACGCCGGAGCCCGATGACTCCGGCCACGTGAAGGCGCTCGAGGACGACGGCGCCACGGTGATCCGCGGCTCTGCATCGCTGGCCGGCCCGGGCCGGGTGCGCATCGGCGATCGCGAGCTGGAGGCAGGCGCGGTCATCCTGGCCATCGGCTCCGTCAGTCGCGTGCCGGACCTGCCCGGCCTTGCCGAGGCCGAGCCGTGGACGAACGTGCAGGGGACGAGCACGAGCGACCTGCCGCGCTCGCTCGCGATCCTGGGCGGCGGCCCGACCGGCGTCGAGCTGTCCCAGGTCTACGCTCGCTACGGGGTGCCGGTCACGATCGTCCACCCCCGCGATCGCGTCCACGACAAGGAGCACCGTCGGTCGTCCGAGCTCCTCGGCACCGCGCTCGAGCGCGAGGGCGTGACCCTCCGGCTCGAGACGCGCGCCACGGCCGTGCGAGCGCGGGCCGGCGAGGATGGCAGGCACGTCATCGAGGTGGCTGAGGGCGACCCGGTCGAGGCGCACACGATCATGCTCGCCATCGGTCGCGACATGCCCTTCGAGGGGCTCGGCCTCGACACCGTCGGCGTGACGCCGGTCGATGGCCGCCTCGCACCCGATGATCGGCTGCGCGTCGCCGATGGCGTCTACGTCGCCGGCGATGTCGCCGGGCCGGAGCTCCACACCCACCTCGGCCACTACACCGGCGAGGCGGCGGCGCGGATCGCGCTCGGCGACGATGCGTATCGGCCCGTCTTCGACGCCATCCCGCGGGCGACCTACACGTCGCCCGAGACCGCCTCGGTCGGGCTGCTGCTCGAGCAGGCGAAGGAGCTCGGGATCGATGCCGCCGAGTACACGGTCGACATCGGCACCTCCGCCCGCGGCTACACCATCGAGGCCGATGGGCACGTCACCATCGTGGTAGACCGCTCGGCTCGCCAGCTGGTGGGTGCCTTCATGGCCGGCCCGGCCGTGAGCGAGGCGATCCACGAGTGCGTGCTGGCGATCCGGGCACGCGTGCCTCTCGACACCCTGGCCGACACGATCCACGCCTTCCCCACCGTCTCGCGCGTCCTGGGCTCCGCCTTCATCACCGCCGCCCGGGAGCTCGGGGCGTAGGGGACGTTGCGTGGCTGTCGGGGGCGGTTGCGCCCGTCCTCGGCCGAATACCCGCGCTGTTGCCACCTACCAATCACCGTCGGCTTGGGCGACACCGAGGGGATGTCAGGCGGCCTGCTGCTCACCGATCGAGCGTGATCGAGTCGCACGAGAGGGTCCTCGCCTGGCCCGGGCCCGCCAAAGCCGACGGTGCTTGGTATCTGACAATGCCGAGCGGGGCCTGCCTCACCCAAGCCGACGGTGCTTGGTATCTGGCAATGCCGCGCCGGGTCGGATGGTCGTGCGCCGATCGGACCGCGACCGGCGCCCGAGCCTGAAGTGCCCCCCACGCGGCACGGCGCGCGCCGCGGGCGTACGATCAGGCTCGTGACCGCCTTCATCGCTGAGACCACGGACCTCCTGCGACGCACGCCGGGGCTGCTGCGCACGCTCCTGATCGGCATCCCGGACTCCTGGACCGATACCCACGACGTCCCCGGCGGCTGGCGACCGCATGACGTCGTCGGTCACCTCATCACCGGAGAGCTGACCGACTGGATGGAACGCACACAGCTCATCCTCGAGCACGGCACGTCGCGGCCATTCGAGAAGTTCGACCGATTCGCGCATGCCGAGCGCGACACCGATGTCACCCTCGACGAGCTGGTCGAGCACTTCGCGGCGCTTCGCGCCGAGAACCTGGCGCGGCTCGACGCGCTCGTGACGGAGGAGGATCTCGACCGGCGCGGCCTGCACCCGCGCCTGGGCGAGGTGACGCTCCGCGAGCTGCTCGCCGCCTGGTCCGTCCACGACCTCGACCACGTCTCGCAGATCTTCGCCGGGATGGCCGGCTCGCATGACGCCGAGGTCGGCCCGTGGCGCGCATACCTCGGCATCCTCCTGCGCCGGGAGGACCCCTCCGCGGTCGCCGGCTGACGCGGCGGCTGCGCCGTCGTGAGCGTCGAAGCGGTCCTTCTGCTCGCGGCGCTCTTCCTCGCTGCTGCCGTGCTGTATGCCAGCGTCGGGCACGCCGGCGCGTCGGCATACCTGGCGGCCATGGCGCTGGTCGGCCTCGCTCCCGAAACGATGCGGCCCACCGCCCTGGCGCTCAACGTCCTGGTCGCCAGCATCGTGGTCGTCCGCTTCTCGCGCGCCGGCCTGCTGCCATGGCGGCAGCTCGTGCCGCTCGCCATCGGCTCCGTGCCCATGGCGTTTGTGGGCGGCACGGTCCAGCTGCCCGGAGAGGTCTACCGTCCGATGGTTGCCCTGGTGCTGCTGTTCGGCGCGTGGCGGTTGGCCACGGCCGAGGCGCCGCAGGACGAGGCGGACGC
>JBOGSW010000150.1:0-4684 GCA_050695815.1 Candidatus Limnocylindria bacterium
CGAGGTTGTCCGGGATCTGCCTCATGCGGGCGACCGCCGCGTTCACGAGCTCCTCCATCGGTCGCAATCGGTGCAGGAAGAGCGTGAAGATGCCACCCATGCCAGGATTCAGGTACGTGTCCGGCTGGCGCCGCCAGACCTCGAAGTCCTCGATGATCTGGCGCCCGCGCAGGGTGCTGATCACCAGGTCGCGATCGATCTGCTCCTCGAAGTCGAGGCTGCCCTCGTCCACGGCACGGAATCGCTCGAGCCAGGTGGCATCGGCTTCGCGTCGGCGCTCGAAGGCCGCCTCCGACAGGTCGTCGAGCTGCTCGTCGTACGCGGTCAGGCCGAGGGCGCTGGCGCGGACCGGGGACTCGGCGAACTCGGCATCGAGGAATTCGTTGGACAGCTCGGCGAAGGACGGCATGCATCGGCCTCTCTGCGGTCGGGCCGTGAAGTCTATCGACTTCGCCTTGCGAATGATTTGCGGGCGAGTGTCGTGGTGACTGCTACGCTCGAACCCCGGCAGGTGCCAGCAGTCCGCCCGGCGCCCCACGCTCAGCGAATTCGCGGCTCAGCATGACGGCGAATCCGGCGCAAAAGCCCGGCGCGAAGGCTCGCGTAAGTGTCATGACATTGCTGAGAAGCGCAACCGGCGTGGTCCAGGTCATTCCTCACAACTCGCATGTCGGAGATGCCGCCCAACCTCACCGCGGGGTCGGGAGGAGGCGTCCGAAGCGGTCCGGGTCGGCGGCGGCGGCGGACTGGATGGCGTTGAGCGCGGCGCCCTTGCGCAGGTTGTCGCTGCTGACCCACAGGGCGAACCCGCGCTCGCGACCCGGGATCGCGCGCAGGCGCCCGACGAGAACCGGATCGCGGCCCTCGACGTCGAGCGGCATCGGGTGCCGCTCGGAGCCGTCGGCAGGACGATATTCGAGGCCGGGCGCCGCACGCAGCGCGGCCTCCAGCGCCTCGATGGTCGTCTCGCGCTCCGTGCGGATGTGCAGCGCCACCGAGTGTCCGGTGTGGACCGGCACCCGAACCGTGGTCGCCGCCACGTCCAGATCGGGCATCTCGAGGATCTTGCGCAGCTCGGCGTGGATCTTCTTCTCCTCGCCCGTCCAACCGGTCTCGTCGAGCACGTCAATCTGCGGCACGACGCTGTCGGCAATCCGGCCGTGGAAGGGAGAGCCATCGGCGGAATCTCGATGATCGGTTCCCCGCTCCGCCTCGAATGCGTCCAGCCCCTTGCGGCCCGCCCCGCTCACCGCCTGGTAGGAGGCCAGGTCGACGGACGCCAGGCCGGCGAGGTCGCGGATCGGTGCCAGCGCGACCACCGCCGCGGCGGTCGTGCAGTTCGGGTTCGCGATAAGATTGCCCCCGTTCCGGTCTCGGGCGGCGTGAGCATTCGCCTCGGGCACCACGAGCGGGACGCCATCGGCCAGGCGGAAGGCGCTCGAGTTGTCGACCACCAGCGGGACCGATGCACCGGGGCCGGCCATGATCTCCCGGCTCTGCGCGCCGTCGACGGCCAGGAACAGGACGTCGAGCTCACTCGCGTTTGCATCGGTCAGGACATGCACCGGCGCCGATGCGCCGCGGTACTCGACCGTGTTGCCCTCTTCGTGCCCGAAGGCGCGCAGGCAGTCGGCCGGCAGGCCGGCATCGGCGAGAATGGAGCAGAAGACGCCGCCGACGACGCCACGGGCGCCGGCGACCCCCACGGTTGGCCATGCGTTCACGAAGCGAAGATACCGCCTTCAACCCCGGCTGAACAGGATCGGGCGCTCGCCGGCCACCAGGCACGCAAGGTCGGCGTACACGGCGGTAATGCTCGCGGTTCCGCCTGCGCCAGGGCCCGAGACGCGGAAGACCGACCCATCGCGCATCGTGATCTCGAGCAGGTTCTCGACGCCGGCGGTACGGGCAAGCCGATCCGACGGGTCGATTCGCATCGGCGCTACGGTCATGGCGTCCTTCGTTGCTTCGGCCACGAGCCGGACGGTCTCGCCGGGCGCTACCTCGGTCTCGACGATGCCGGTCGTATCGACCTCCGACTCCGGCCGCCACTTCGACCAGGCGACCGAGGCGAGGATCGCGATCTTCTGGGCCGCGTCGCGCCCGGTCACATCCAGCGTCGCATCGGGCTCGGCATAGCCCGCATCCTGGGCCTCGTGGAGTGCGTCGTCGTACGTGCGGCCGTCGCCCATGGCCTCGAAGATATAGGTCGTCGTTGCGTTGATCGCGCCACGGATGCGCTCGATCCGGCCGGTCGACGCCAGGTGGTTGGTCACCTCGATCATCGGGGTGCCGCCGCCGACCGAGGCGCTGCCCAGCAGGGCGGCGACCCGGCGATCCGCGAGCTGCGCCAGCTCGCCACCGTGCGTGGCGAGGAGTGCCTTGTTGGCGGTCACATACGGCGCGCCGCGATCGAGCGTGGCGCGTGCCCACTCGCGCGGGCCGTCGACGCCGCCGGCCAGCTCGACCACGACATCGGTCACGAGCAGATCCTCCGGCGTGCCGACCTCGATCCCCTTCGGGAGCTCCGTGCTGCGTGCCCGCGCCGGGTCGCGCACGGCGATCCTCGCCAGGGTGAGGGGTAGCGGCCCGTTCAGCACGAGCTCGCCCAGGGCAGCACCCATGGTTCCCCAGCCGATGAGCCCGATGCGCAGCCGATCCACCGGGGCAGTCTAGACGGCTCCCGGGCAGCGCCTCACGCGCAGTGTTCAAGACGCTTGCACACTCGATCGTAGCGACCCCGGATTACCGGCCGCTTACCTGCCGCTTACCGGCGGCTGATCCGGAATTGGACCTGCCGCGCCGGCAATGCGAAGGCCGCATCGGCGCTAGACTGAAGGTGAAATGGGAGCCACCGAGACCGTCGATCTCTTCCTCGAGCTGATCAACGACGACCGTCGCGAGAAGGCGATCGAGCTGTTCGCCGAGCAGGCTGTCCTGGGCATCAGCGTGCCCGGTTCGGACGAGCGCACCAACCTGCGCGGCCGCGACAAGGTCGGCGGTTGGTTCGTGCGCGCCGGCGACGGCTTCCGCATGTTCACCAACGACAGCCGCAACATGGGCGCCAGCTACGTCGCCGATGTCACGGTCATGCGTCCTGGCGTGCCGCCCATGAACGTGGAGGCCAACTTCCGCGTCGAGAACGGCGAGATCGTCGCACTCTTCCTGTCCCCGAACTGACGGCCCGCCCGGCCCGGGAAATCGCGGGACGCGATCCGCCTAAGGGAACAGGTCTCGCTCGGCCTCCATCACCAGGACCGATGCGCCCGCCTCGGACGGACGCCATTGATACCCGCGTACCACGACGACCGGCCGCTGCTCGACCTTGCCTCCGGCCAGGTCCGCCGCCGATGCCAGCTGGTCCGCGACGGCGATGATCGTGGCGCGCATCGGACGCCCGGCCGCGTCCGGCTCGCCGCGCAGATCGAGGAGCGGCTCGATCCCGGCCGACCCGACCGCCACGTTCACGATCCCGTTGCGCCACGGCCGGCCGAATGAGTCGCTGATGATGACCGCCGGGGCTGCGCTCGTTCGGTCGCGCACCCCCGCGCGGATGGCGCGGGCGGAGGCATCGGGATCCTCCGGCAGCAGCGACGCCACCTCCCCACCGCCGACATTCGAGACGTCCACCCCGGCGTTGGCGCAGACCAGCCCGTGGCGCGTGCGGCTGATGATGAGGCCACCGGGGCCCATGCGCACGATCGAGGCCGACTCGCGCAGGACCAGCTCGACCTGGCGGGGATCCTTGTCCCAGCGTTCGGCCCACTCGCGCGCGAACTCGGATGGCTCGACCGATGAGAGCTCGACCAGCCGTCCCTCGGCCTTGGAGACGATCTTCTGGGTGACCACCAGCACGTCGGCATCGGTCAGGCGCAGGTCGGAGGCGGTGGCGGCTTCGGCGATGAGCGCCGCGACGTCGTCGCCGGGCGCGACCTCGGGGATCCCCTCGAGCGCGAGCAGCTCCAGGCGAGCCGTCACGCGGCGTCGCCGAGCTCGAGCCAGCGCGCGAGATCCTCGGGGGTGTCGAGGTCAAAGGCCAGTCCGGCGCGGTTGACGGCGACGAGCGGGACGCCGGCCCGCTCGACCTCGGCGCTGTGCGCGGCGAAGCTGCCTGTCCCGAATCGGAAGTTGATGACGCCCGGCGGCCGAAGCACGATACCGTTCGTCCCCGTGCCGGCCCGGTCGGGAGCGATGGCCACCGCCGGGGCGTCGCCGGCGGGCAGGGCGCCCATGAGCGTCTCGACATCGGCGGCGTGGAGGTTCGGCAGGTCGCCGTGCAGCACCACGAGGGTGCCGATATCGTCCACCACGGCATCGAACCTGGCCTGGTCGAGCCCCGCGTTGAGGCCCATCCCGCGCTGCACCACGAGCCGGGCGCCCGAAGGCTCGACGACCTCGGCCAGCGCCCGCGACGGCGAGATGACGACCACGTCGGGAGTCACCTCGCGGGTCACCTTCAGCACGCGCTGGAGGAGCTGGCTGGCAAGGAACATCCTCTCGTCGGGGCTGAGCGACGTCGCGAGCCGCGTCTTCGCCGCCTCCAGGCCGCGGTGCGGGACGATGATCCGAGTGGACACGCGCTCAGGATATCGCGAACGCTCGTTCCTGGCCCTCAGGACATCAGCGCGGACGCCAGCGCCGCGCGGTCGGCATCGGTTCTCATCACGATTGGCGCGATCTCGAC
>JBOGSW010000151.1:0-11006 GCA_050695815.1 Candidatus Limnocylindria bacterium
GGTCCGTGATCGAAGCGTCTGCACCCCCGAGCTGCTCCAGAACACCGCGTCGGGTGGCGTCCGAGAGCGCGGAGAACGAGGCATCGAGTCGGCCGCCCGCATACTGAACCATACGGTTCAGTATGCATCACACTAGTGGGCGAATGCAAACGGGGTGCTCAGACGAGGAAGATGCCGCTTCAGTCGCCCCCCGCCGCGGAGCGCCGGCGACGGGGGCTACTTGCCGCGCCTGGCCTCAAGCCGGAGTCGGCGCAGGCGCTGCAGCCGCTCGCTGATCTTCTGCTCCAGCCCTTCCTCGCTCGGCTCGTAGAAGACGCGACCGACGAGGTCGTCGGGCAGGTATTCCTGGTCGACGTCGGCATCGGCATAGTCGTGCGGGTAGAGGTAGCCCTTGCCATAGCCCTGCTCGCGCGACAGCCGCCGATGGGAGGACGGCCGCAGATGCAGGGGAACGGGCAGACGGCCGTGCTCCTCGACCTCGGCCAGCGCGGCGAAGTAGGCGGCGCCCGCCCGGTTCGACTTCGGAGCCGATGCGACATACGCGGCCGCCTGGGCCAGCGCGTACTGCGCCTCCGGCAGGCCGATCATCTCGGTGGCCTGCATGGCGGCGACCGCCAGGGACAGCGCTCGCGGATCGGCATTGCCGACGTCCTCGGATGCGGCGATCACGATCCGCCGGGCGACGAAGGTCGGATCCTCCCCCGCCGAGATCATGCTCGCCAACCAGTAGAGGGCGGCATCGGGATCGTTCCCGCGCATCGACTTGATGAAGGCCGATGCCGCCTCGTAGTGCTGGTCGCCGACGCGGTCGTAGGCGAGCAGCCGCTGCTGCGCGGCCTCGGCCACCGCCTCGGGACCGATCTCGGCGCCGTCAGCCGCGGTCACCGCCGCCGACTGCAGGGTGTTGAGCGCCTGCCGGGCATCGCCACCGGACAGGTCCAGCAGGGTGGCACGTCCTTCATCGGTCAGGCGGACGCGCCCGTCCAGTCCCCGCTCAGGATCGGCCAGTGCTCGCTCGACCACGGCGCCGAGCGCGTCGGCGTCGAGCGGCTCGAGGCGGTACACGCGCATGCGCGACAGGAGCGGCGAGTTGATCTCGTAGTACGGATTCTCGGTCGTGGCGCCGATGAGGGCGATCGTGCCATCCTCGACGTGCGGCAGGAGCGCGTCCTGCTGACTCTTGTTGAACCGATGCAGCTCGTCGATGAAGGCGACGGTCCGGCCGCCGGCCTCGCGCAGGGCCTTCGCCTCCGCCACCAGGGCGCGCACGTCGGCGACGCCGGACGTGACCGCCGAGAGCTGGCGCCAGGTCCCACCGGCACGGTCGGCCAGCAGCCGGGCCAGCGTCGTCTTGCCGGATCCCGGCGGGCCCCACAGCACCATCGACGGCAGGTGGCCCGGCTTCACCACCCGCGTCAGGGCACCCTCGTCCCCGACCAGGTGCGGCTGGCCGACGAACTCGTCGAGCGTCCGAGGCCGCATCCGTGCCGCCAGCGGCGCATCGGGCGCCGGAGCGTCGCCGAAGAGCGGCTCGGTCGGGTCAGCTCGCGGGCGTTTCGGCATCGATCCGTCTGGGCTGGGGCATGGCGCGATTATGATGCCCGACATGGAACAGAACCTCCGTGTCCCCGGCCCCACCCCCATCCCGATGGAGGTGCGCGAGGCGCAGTCCCGTCCGATGATCGACCATCGCTGCACCGAGTTCGCGGCGATGCAGCGAGCGATCACGTCCGGGATCGGCCCGCTCATCGGCACGAGCGGAGAGATCCTGCTCCTCACCGGCTCCGGCTCCGGGGCGCTCGAGGCGGCCGTCGTCAACACGCTCTCCCCCGGCGATCGGGTGCTGGCCGTCACGATCGGCTCATTCGGCGACCGCTTCGCGAAGGTTGCCGAGACGTTCGGAGCCGATGTCGAGCGCTTCGAAGCCGAGTGGGGCACGGCCGCCGACCCCGAGGCGCTCAGCGCCCACCTGAGCGCACAGGCTCCCTATCGCGCGGTGCTGCTCACCCACAACGAGACCTCGACCGGCGTCACGAACCCGCTCCGCGAGCTCGCGGCGGCGGTGCGGCAGGCCCCCGGCGACCCGCTCCTGCTGGTCGACGGCATCAGCGGGCTCGGGGCGATCGAGTTCGAGATGGACGCCTGGGGCATCGACCTGGTCGTGAGCGCCAGCCAGAAGGCCTGGATGGCCTCGCCGGGAATCGCCATCGCCGCGCTGTCCGACCGCGCTCGCGACGCGGCCGCGGCGGCCCGCATGCCACGCTTCTACTGGGACTTCGGGCAAGCGCGCGAATGGGCGGCCAAGGGCCAGACCCCGTGGACCCCTGCGGTGAGCATCCTGTACGGCCTCGAGGTCGGAGTGCGACGCCTCGGCGAGGAGGGCCGCGAGCGCACCTGGGCGCGCCACGCCGCCGTGGCGGCCGGCGTCCAGGCCGGACTCGAGGCGCTCGGATTCGCGCTCGTCGCGCCGCCGGAGCATCGGTCGAACACGGTCACCGCCGCCTGGCTGCCCGACGGCCTCGAGTGGGGTCCGTTCAATGCCGCCATGCGCGAGCGCGGGCTGGTGGTGGCCGGCGGACAGGGCAAGTGGGCGGGACGCATCCTGCGCTTCGGGCACATGGGCGAGGTCGGCTACGACGAGATGGCCGACGCCTTTGCGGTCATGGGTGAGGTGCTGG
This sequence comes from Candidatus Limnocylindria bacterium, assembly GCA_050695815.1. Lineage (GTDB taxonomy): Bacteria > Chloroflexota > Limnocylindria > QHBO01 > QHBO01 > JACDBZ01. Next base: position 2,679 of record JBOGSW010000151.1, read on the forward strand.
GTGTCGACGCTGCCCCCGCAGCCGGCGCCGGCCGCGCGGCGCACGAGGCCGCCCTGGGCGTCATCTCCGCGGCCGGGTGAGCGATCGCAGGCTGCTCCTCGTCCGGCACGGGGTCACCGACTGGAATCGCGAGGGCCGCTTCCAGGGGCACCTCGACCCACCGCTGGCCGATGCCGGGCGGCACGAGGCGCGCTTCATCGCGGCGCGGCTGCGCGCGGACGACGCCCTGCGGCCGGCGCGGATCATCTCCTCGAGCCTGGGGCGCGCACTCCAGACCGCGACGATCATCGGCGACGCGGTGAAGGTGCCGGTCACCCCGGACGCGCGTCTCATGGAGATCGGCCAGGGCGAGTGGGAGGGGCGCACCCATACCGAGATCGCCGTCTCCGATGCCGAGCGCTATGCCGCCTGGCGTCGCGAGGCGGGGGTTCGCCAGCCACCCGGCGGCGAGCGGATCGAGGCCGCCGCGCGACGCGTCGCCTCCGTCGTCGACCAGCTGTCGACCACCGACGGCGCGTGGCCGGTGTGCCTGGTCAGCCACGGCGGGACGCTGCGGCTCGTGGCGCGAGTCCTCCTTGGCCTCGGCATCACCAGCGCCTGGGCGCTCGACGTCGACAACGCCTCGCTCTCGGTGGCGCTCCGCATCGAGGAGGGATGGCGGCTCGAGCGCTGGAATGACGCGCACCATCTCCTCGGCCGCGAGGAGACGCACGTCGACGAGGCCGAGGGACGGCCGCTCGCCCTCTAGGTCCGGCGGCGCCGCACGACGCCGCGCAGCCAGCGCCGGACGGCGAGCCACAGCAGCGGAAGTCGCAGGCGCGCCCACGCCGATTCCAGGCTGTTCGCCGCGGCGTGCGTCATGCGGCGCCCCGAGTAGGACTGCCAGACCTTGCCGTCGGCCACCGTGCGGATGGGCTCGACGTGCGCGGGCAGCTGATCCTCGAGCCAGCCGGAGTACTCGTAGATGGTCTCCGACGGGCGCGGACCGACACCGGCTCGATCGGCCGCGAGCGTCAGGCGCTGCCAGGCGCGCTCACCGGCCGGCAGCAACCGCCATCGGCGCTGCATCTGGCGCATCCGGAAGAAGACGAACCCGGCGCCGCCCAGCACGAGCACGGCGATGAGGAGCGCGTTGCCACCGCGCGCCTGCTCCTCCTGCGTGGCGGCGTCCGGCTGCGTGACGTCGATCCCGCCCTCGATGAGATCGACGGACGGCAGGGTTCGCACCAGGTCACGCCGATCCGCGGGGAACTCGAAATCGAGCAACGGGTCGACTCCCGGACGGATCGGCGGCAGCGTGAGGTTCGGGTCGCCGGCCGGGCGCACGAACTGCGGGTCGATCGTCTTGGTGGCCTCGAAGACCTGCCAGCCGTAGCCGGGGAAGTAGATCTCGGCCCAGGCATGGGCGTTCGCCTCGCGAACCAGGAACACGTCCTCGCCGGGCTCGATCCGCTCGCCCGGGGCGAAGCCGAGCGCCACGCGCGCCGGGAGCCCAACCGAGCGGGCCATCATCACCATGGCGCTGGCGTAGTACTCGCAGTATCCGGTCCGACCCTCCTCGTCGAAGAGGAAGAAGTCAACGAGATCCTCGCCCGGCGGAGGCACCGGCGCCGTCGTTCGGTAGGTGAAGCTCTCGTGCCGCGAGAGGAAGTTCGCGAGCGCCTCGGCCTTCTGGTAGGCGTTCTCGGCCTCGGCCACGACCTCCTCGGCCAGGGCGCGCGTGCGCTCGGTGACGCCGGTGGTGTCCAGGTAGAGGCGGGTCACCGCTTCGGGGTACTCGGTGCTGGCAGCGCCCAGCTGCGCCTTCGTGGCATCCGACAGCGCCACCGAGAGCTGGTAGGCCTCTCCCTCGCCCAGCGCGTTGGCGGCCTCGATCCCCGAGAGGACGGGAAGGCCACCAGCCTCGAGGATCACCACCGGCGCGTAGATCGCGAGCGGGGCACCGGCGGTGAACAGGTTGCGGCCGATCGTCTGGCGCATCTCCACGGTGATCGTCTCGAGCGAGAATGCCTCCTGTACGGTGGGACGCTCCGGGGTCGGTCCGCTGAACAGGTCGTCGCCGGGGGCCACCTGGCGCTTCGTCACCTCCGATCGCTCGAAGCCGCGCCCGGTGTAGCGGTCGTGCGTCACGGTCCGCAGGTAGAGCGGCCGCGGCGCGGCGATCACCAGCGCCTCCTGGTCGTTGCTGATCCACTCGCCGCGGACGGTGAAGCCGGCGCCGAAGGTGTTGCCGCTGATGCGCGAGTTCGGATTGGTGAGGCCGCCGAAGACGCCCTCGAACTGGTCGCGCACGCCGGTCCACACGCCGTCGAAGCTGCGCCAGGCGTCGGTCAGCGGCGCTGCGACCGCCACACTGGTGAGGATCCAGGCGAGGACCACGCTGGTGCCGGCGAAGATGATGCCCGAGCGCATGATCGCGGCGGGCACCTCCAGGTTCTCGTTCACCCGCCGGCGCTGCCAGCCATCCTGGCGGTCGACGAGCGCGGCGCGCAGCCACAGGAGCAGGCCGGCGATCACGAACAGGAGGAGGTGGCCGAACAGGTCGGTGAAGGTGGCCGACATGTTCACGATGAGCGCGGCACCGAGCAGGAGGATCGCGTCGAGCACGCGGTGATAGCGGTACACGACGTACGAGGCGGTGAAGGCGGTCGCCCACATCAGCATCCCGAGGCCGAGCGCATATGGGGAGAGCTCCGCGGGATACCCGGTGCGCAGCACGACCGCCGTCCAGTCGATCAGCTCCTCGCGCAGGACACCGAGGCGGCTCGCCTGGTCGAGCAGCGGGAAGTACTCGCCCCCGATCGTCCAGACCACGATCGCGCCACCGATGACCGCGGAGAGCGGCAGCGCGACCACGATCGTGATGCGCAGGACGCCGATGAGGGCGCCGGCGACCACCGCCCAGAGCGCCACCGGCGGCAGAAACTCCATCTGATCGAGCCAGCTGGCACCCTGGACCGACCACGCCAGCGCGAGGGCCATGACGGCGAGCAGGCCGAGGCTGAGCCAGCCTGCCCGCGGGTAGAGGACGCGTTCCCGCAGGTCAGGCACGGGCGCGCCCCCTGCCGCCGATCGCCTCGGCGATCGGGTCGCCGTGACGCACCAGCCGGTGCTCGACGTCGTACTCGGCCAGCGCGTGTCGCACGGCGGTCAGCTCGGCCCGCGCCTGGTCGTCGGGCTCGACCCCGATGTACGAGGCGCGGTCGAGCAGGATGGCGAGGGCCGCGACGCCCCGACGCCGGAGCGCGGAGAGCGCCCGGACCCAGGTGCGATCGGTGGAGCCCGTGATCAGGCACAGCGTCATCCCGCGGCGCAGCTGCGGCATGGCCGCGTTCAGCACCTCGGCCAGCGGGGTCGAGCCGTCCGCCTGGACGTTGGCGAGCAGGTGCAGCAGCTTCTGCTCGACGCGCGGCCCGCGATCCGGTTGGTGGACCTGCAGGCGCCGGGCGGAGGCGGTCATCGCCACCGAGCGGTTGTCGGCCAGCGTGCGCAGGGCGATCGACGCGGCGATCGTGACGGCCGTCTCGACCGACGCCTCCACGCCGATCCCGGCATGCACGCTGCGGTCGAGGTCCAGCACGAGCCACAGGTCCGCCGCCTGCTCGAGATCGAACTCCTTCACGTGAAGCTCGCCGTGGCGCGCGCTCGACAACCAGTGGATGCGGTTGATGGCGTCACCGTGCACGTACGGTCGCACGCCGCTCACCAGGGGGGTGGCGGCCTCGTAGCGACGACGCGCCGGCGCGGTGCCATCGATCGGCGAGGGCGGCAGACGCCAGTGTGGAAGCGGCACCACCTGCGGGAAGACGACGACGCTCGTCGGCTGCCCGACGACCATCTCGCTGCTGAAGAGGCCGAACGGGTCGCCGGTGCGCACGCGCAGCGAGCCCAGGCGATAGCTGCCGCGACGGGTGAGGGTCACCTTGGCCAGCCACTGCCGCGTCCCGCGACCGGGGATGCCGACGACGCGGCCAGGAAGGCTCGTCGGCAGCGTCGACTCGTTCGAGAGCTCCACCCACGGCTTGGCCCAGCGGTCGTGGTTCTCGACGCGATAGATCGCCTGCAGCACCTCCCCGACGTGGGTGCGAGGGTTGAGCACGCGGTAGTCGGCGCGCACGTCACGCAGCCCGCGCCGGGCGTAGAGCCATGAGCCGATGCCGATCGCCGCCATCAGGTACACGAGGAAGAAGAGGAAGTCGATCCCCGTGCTGAAGGCGGCGACCACGAGCGCCGTGGCGACGAAGAGCAGGCGCAGGTGACGGCTGAAGATGCCCATCGCCGCGGCTCAGCTGATCCGCGCCCGACCGGTCTCCGCGGCCTCGGCCGCCTCGGCCACCGGCACCGAGGCGAGGATCTCGCGCACGATCTGCTCCGGATCCACCTCGCGCAGCGAGGCCTGGCTCTTCACGATGAGGCGATGCGCCAGGACGGCGACCGCCAGGTGCTTCACGTCGTCGGGGATGACGTAGTCGCGGCCGGCCAGGGCGGCGAAGGCCTGCGTCGAGCGATAGAGGTTGAGCGAGCCGCGCGGCGAGGCGCCCAGGTACACGTCGGGGTGCTCGCGGGTGGCGTGCACGAGCCGCACGATGTACTCGGCCACGGCCTGGTCGACGTACACCTCCTTGATGGCGGTCTGCATCTCGCGCAGCTCCTCGATCCCGAGGACCTGCCCGACGTCGGCGAGCGGATGACGCCGCTTCTGCTCGTCGAGGATGACCAGCTCCTCCATCGCCTTGGGGTAGCCCAGGCGCAGGCGGAGCATGAAGCGGTCGAGCTGCGCCTCGGGGAGGGCGAAGGTGCCCTCGTACTCGATCGGGTTCTGGGTGGCGATCACGAGGAACGGCGACGGCATCGGGTAGGTCACGCCGTCGATCGTCGCCTGGCGCTCCTCCATGCACTCGAGCAGGGCCGACTGCGTCTTGGGCGTCGCGCGGTTGATCTCATCGGCCAGGACGACCTGGGCCATGATCGGTCCGGGGCGAAATTCGAACTCGGCCGTCTTCTGGTTGAAGATCGAGAGGCCGGTCACATCGGAGGGAAGCAGGTCCGGGGTGAACTGGATGCGCCGGAAGCTGCAGCCGATGCTCTGCGAGAGCGCCTTGGCCAGCATCGTCTTGCCGACGCCGGGGACGTCCTCGATGAGGATGTGACCCTCGCACAGCAGGGCGACGAGGGCCATCCGCACCTCGACGTGCTTGCCGACGATGACGCGCTCGACGCTGGCGACGACGCGTTCAGCCGGCTGTTGGACGTTCTTCACGATGTGGTGCTCTCCCCTGCTCGAGGCCATTGGTGGGCGTTGGAGTCCCCTCGTCGCAAGACAATACTCCCCGACGTTACGGCTCGGTTCACCCCGCCCCCTGGATGCGGAGCCATTCGGCCATCACCTGGCCCGCAATCGGGGCAGCGCGCCCGGAGCCCGACCCGCCACTCTCCACGAGCACGGCGACCGCGATCGAGGGCGTCGCATCGGCCTGGGCGGGGGCGAAGCCGATGAACCACGAGTGCGGCGCCTGCTCGCCACCCAGCTGGGCCGTGCCGGTCTTGCCCGCGGATCGCTGATTCCCGATCCCGTAGAGGGTGATGTCTCCCTGGCCGGCGAAGATCCGGCCGAGCTCCCCGTTCACCGCGTCGACCATCGCGACACGCGTCGCTGCGGCCGCCTCGGCGCTCACCACGCGCGTGCCTCCGCGGGAGGTGAACGTATCGAGCACGGTCTCGCTCGGACCACCCTCCTCCACGTGCTGCCGAACGTCCCGGACCACGAACGGGTGCGGCATGACGCCGCCACCGGCCACCGCGGCCGCGACGAGCGCCATCTGCACCGGCGTCACCGCGGTCGAGCCCTGTCCGAAGGCCGCGCTCGCCAGCTCGACGCGATCGGTGAAGGCGCTGCAGTCGCCATCCACCGCATCGGTCACATAGCTGGGCGCCACCGAGAGGGGGCGCGTCGTCGGGCCGATCTCCATCGGCTCGCAGAAGCCGAAGCGCCGCGCGTACTCGACGAAGCGTTCCGGGCCGAGCTCGAGCCCGACGTGCGCGAAGAAGATGTTGCTCGAGACCTGCATCGCCTCCGAGAGGGACCAGAGCGCGGGCTGGATGCCGCCGAGGCCGTGCTCGCGGATGATGAAGCCGTCGACCGTGAAGCCGTCGACCTCCTGCTGCGGCTGGTCGGGAAAGGTCGTCGACGGCGTGATCACCCCGGCATCGAGCGCCGCGGCCGCGGTGAAGACCTTCAGGATCGAGCCCGGCACGTAGCGGCCCTGGCGGGCGCGCGGGAGGAGCGGCTCGGAGGCATCGTTGCGGAGCGCGTCCATCGGCGCCTGGGCCGTCTCCGGATCGCCGGAGATCGGGTTGGCGTCGAAGGTGGGCGTCGACACCAACGCCAGGACGGCGCCGGTGATCGGGTCGAGCGCCACGACGGCGCCCGCGTCCCCGCCCAGCTGGGCCGCCGCGAAGTCCTGGAGGCGCCTGTCGATGGTGAGGGTCAGATCCCGCGGCTCCGGCCGGCGATCGAGGACGTCGCTCACCAGGTCGCGGATCGGATTCGGGTCGGTCCGCCCGACCAGGAGATCCTCGAAGGCCCGCTCGATGCCGGTGCTGCCGAACCGGTGGCTGGCGTAGCCGATGACGTGCGTGAAGGCGGGATCGGCGTAGTGGCGGATGCTGAGGCCGTTTACGAGCTCGGAGGTCGCGAGCGCCTGGCCCGACGCGTCGAAGATGGTGCCTCGTGGCAGGCTGCGGCGAGCGGCGATCACCTCCGGGTTGTCGGCGCGGGCGGCGAGCATCGGCGCCTCGATCACCTGCCACCACACTATGCTGGCCGACACGAGCGCGAAGCTCAGCATGAGATAGAGGCCCAGCCGCCGAACGTTCGTCGCGATCATGCCTCGGCCCCCGGCTCGCCGCCGATGGCGCTGCGATGGCTGATCGAAAGGAGGAGCCCGACCATGATGAAGCTGGCGACCACGCTCGAGCCGCCGTAGCTCACGAATGGCAGGGTGATGCCGGTGAGCGGGATGAGCTTCGTGTTGCCGGCGATGATGATGAGGGTCTGGAGCCCGAGGCTGGTGGTCAGGCCGACGGCGAGGAGCGCGCTGAAGTCGTCGCGCGCCAGCGCCGCGATGCGCAGGCCGCGGAAGACGAGCACGGCCGCGAAGCCGAGAAGCGCGAATGCGCCCAGCAGCCCGAGCTCCTCCGCGACGGCGGTGAAGATGAAATCGGTGTGCACGAACGGGATCGTGAGGTTGCCGCCGAGCGTCACCAGCCCCTGACCGAGGCCCTCGCCGAAGACCCCGCCCCGTCCCAGCGCGTACAGCGCGCGCACCGGCTGGAAGCCGGCGCCCAGCGGATCGGCGAACGGGTCGAGCCAGACGTCGACCCGCGCCTGGACGTGACCGAACAGCTGGTAGGCGACCCCGAAGCCGGCAACGAACAGGATGAGGCCGATGAGGACGTAGCTCCGCCGCCCGGTGGCGACGAAGAGCATGGTCAGGAAGGTCCCGAAGAAGAGGAGCGCCGTGCCGAGGTCGTTGAGGACGACGACGATCAGCATCACCGCCGCGAACAGCACGAGCATCGGCAGGAAGTACGGCAGGGGCGGGATGCTGAGGAACCCGATCCGCGTGCGCGCGCTGGTGAGCAGGGTCCGCGTCTCGGCGAGGTAGCCGGCGATGAAGACGGCGAGCACGATCTTCAGCAGCTCGCCGGGCTGCACGCTGATCGGGCCCAGGTCGATCCAGAGGCGAGCACCGTTCACCTCATAGCCGAAGACGAGTGTCGCGGCGAGGAGGCCGATCCCGATCGCCGCCCACGTGTACTTGTAGTGGCGCAGGATGCCGTCGTCGCGCAGCCCGAGGGCGATGACCAGCATCACCACGATCCCGACGCCGAACCAGAGCAGCTGCGTCGCCGCCATCCCCAGCTCGAGCCCGAAGGCGCGCGTCCCGGCCAGGTCCTGCGGAAGCCGGTTGAGCATGATGAGACCGATGCCGCCCATGGCCCCGACGGCCGGCACGAGCAGCTGGTCGCCGCGGTGGCCGAAGGCGACCAGGACGAGGTGGGCGCCGACGAAGAGCGCCACGTACCCGAGCGCCAGGTTGAGCGGGCCGGTGTCCAGCGTCCCGGACAGCGCGATGTTCGTGACCACGAACCCGAGCGGGACGAGCAGCAGGATCGGGACGAGCAGCTTCAGCTCCGCGCCGCGCCAGGTGATCCGCATCGGCTCCGGCGCCCTCAGGTGTCCAGGCGCATGCGCACGCGGCCGATCGTGAGCTCATCGCCGAAGCTGAGCGCCACCGGGCGGTCGATGCGGTGCCCGTTGACGTA
>JBOGSW010000152.1:0-11922 GCA_050695815.1 Candidatus Limnocylindria bacterium
CCGACGGAGCGAGCGTCCCTCGTCGGAGCAGCAGGAGCAGGCCCGGAACGACCAGCAGGCCGATGCCGAGCAGCCCGAGCGCCGTGTACGACGCCCCCGCCACGATGACGCCCGACGACGCGCTGGCCACCGCCGCGGATCCCCACGTGAGCCCATCGGCGATTCCCTGCACCCGCGTCCGCTCGGCGAGCGCCAGGCCACGGGTCAGCATCGATGAGCCGGCCACGAAGCCGAGGTTCCAGCCGTAGCCGAGCAGGAAGAGCCCCAGGGTCAGCAGGAGCCCGCCGTCCGGTGGCGCCAGGGCCGAGAGCAACGCGGCGGCCGTCATCGTGGCCAGCCCGCAGGCGATGACGGCGGGGCTGCCGAATCGGTCTGTCAGGCGGCCGGAGATCGGCGAGAGCGCGAACATGCCGAACGTGTGCGCCGAGAGGACGAGCCCGACGGTGGACAGTCCGTGGCCGTGCTGGGTCAGGTGGATCGGCGTCATCGTCATGATGAGGACCATCACCACCTGGCCCGCGACGAGGGCCACGAGCGCCACGAGGACCGAGGGCACGCGGAAGAGGGTGAGGGCCGACGGCGCGTCGGTCCCCTCCGCCCGCATCTCCAGAGCCGATGGGTCGGCAAGGGCGTACGGCTCCGGCCGCAGCGCCATCCACGCCACCACGATCGCCGCGCCGATGAAGGCTGCCGTCAGCAGGTACGGGCCGGCCAGGATGGGCAGACCGATCGACTCCGCCAGCACGCCGCCGGGGGCCGTCAGGTTCGGCCCGACCACGGCGCCGATGGTCGCGCCCCACACCACGAGCCCCAGGGCGGACGCGCGGCGCGCGAGCGGCGCAAGGTCGGCGCCGACATAGCGGCCGAGCTGGCCGGCGCCGTTCGCGAAGCCGGTGAGCGCGCTGCCGCCGAGGAGGAGCGGGATCGAGCCGGCGAGGATTGCGGCGAACGACACGAGTGCCCCGACGAAGCCGATCGCCAGACCGATGATGAGACCGGGCCGCCGCCCGAAGCGCAGCATGAGGCCCGAGAGGACGCCGGCGGCCGTGGCGGTGCCGACGGTGAGGGCCGCCGTGGGGACGCCACCCAGCGCCGCTCCGCCGGCCATCTGGGCCGCGGCGAGCGTGCCGACCGTCACTGCCGCGAGGTACCCGGTGCTACCCAGGGCGGAGGTGATCACCAGCACAATGAGCAGGCGCCGGCGCAGGCCCGGAACGAGCGCGGGGTCGATCGCCGCCGCGGCCCGCGCGGCGGCCTCCACCGCCGGTGGACGCGTCATCGGGCCACCGATCGAGGGGCGAGTGCCTCGACGGTGCGGAGGTGCTCGGTGACGCCGTCCGGCGCCAACGGGATGATCGCCACGTGATCCGCGCCGGCGACGGTGAGCGCGGCGATCCGTTGGCGAACCGCGTCGACCGGACCCATCGCCACCATGGCCTCAACGAGTCGGTCGCTGCCCGGGGGCTCCCAGTCATCGCTCGCGAACCCCTGGAGCTCCCATGAGGCGTGGTAGGTCGGCGTGCGCAGGTAGGGCTTGAGGTAGGCGCGCGCCGCATCGGCCGCGCTGCCGGCATCGGCCAGGGCGACCGCCAGGGTCACGGCCAGGATTGGCCGGCGTCCGGGAGCGGCGGCATCCAGCCGGGCACGCATCCAGCCCACGCGCTCGGCGGTGACAAGGTACGGGAAGGCGCCGTCCGCATCGGTCGCGGCGAGGTCGGTCATGCGTTCTCGCAGGGCCGCGATCAGCACCGGGGGCTCGACGGCGCCAGCCACGGGTCCGCGATAGATCGCCGATCGGTACGCGGCCAGGTACTCGCGCATCCGGGTCAGCGGCCGGTCGAAATCGTGGCCACGCAGCTTCGCGGCCAGGTGCGGATGGCTCACGCCAAGGCCGAGCACGAAGCGATCGCCGGTCGCCTCGGCGAGGGTCCTGGCGGCCATGCGGGTGGCCTGCGCGTCGTGGCCCCAGATGCTGACGATGCTCGTCCCGAGCACGAGGCGCGAGGTCTCGCCGGCGAGCATCCCGAGCAGGGTGAGCGGCTCGCGCCCGACCGTCTCCGGCACCCATAGCGTGCCGTAGCCCAGCTCCTCGACCCGGCGCACGTAGGCGCGGGCCGCGCCGGCGTCGAGCGAGTCGAGGTGGCCCCAGACACCGAGGTGTCCGAGATCGAGAGCGGTCATGGACCCGATGCTACCCGCCGGCATCGAACCGATAGCGGAGGAACAGCTCGTCGGAGTGGCGGAGCACGCTCACCAGGCGGCCGCGGCGCGGCTCGGCCGCGTACGGCGAGCCACCGGAGATCGGCGCGATCATCCTCAGCGCATCGGTCCCGAGCAGGTGCGCGCCGATGGTCCAGTAGATCTCGTCTAGCAGGTTCTCCGCCAGGAAGGCGGCGTTGATGTGGGGACCCCCCTCCATCAGGAGCGAGCGCACGCCGCGCTCGGCGAGGCGCTCGACGACCCAGCGCGGCGACGGACGCGGCGACGGCGCGCGGAGCAGCTCCGTGCCGGGGGGCGCATCGGCCAGTGGGCTCTCGGACCCGACGATGAGGATGCGGGGCTCGTCGCCCTCGAACCATCGGCCCTCGGTGGGGAGCGGATCCGAGCCGGCGATGACGACACCCAACGGGTTCGGCGGCCGGCCATCCGCGACCCGGCGCGCGGCGAGATCGTCACCCACCCGCAGCCAGACGCCGGTGGCGCGCAGCGTGCCGACTCCGCTGCCGACAGCCTCGAATGCGGCGCGGTACCACCGCATCAGGCGCCGATCGGCACGGCTGCCGAGCCCCTCGGCCGAGCCCCTGAGCTGTGCCCGGCCGTCGACGCTGGTGACCATGTTCGTCGCCACCAGCGGCCGATCGGCGGGGGCGGGAGGCAGCGCGAAGCCGGCCATCGCCTCGTCGAGACCAATGTCGAGCACGGGATCCGGCCAGAGCCGGTCGACGCGATGCGCCGCCTCGGGGGTCACCGGCGCATGGTACGCGCGGGCGATCCGCCCTCGGGCAGGCGATCAGTCCTCAGGCGCGCGCTGCTCCTCGGCGGCCGCCAGCTGTTCGGCGGTCCAGGCCACCTCGACCTTCGACGATGTCAGGAGCGTGACCGCATCCGCGGGGACCACGCGCTGCGGTCCTCCCGCGTACGGCGTAACCGCCACGCCGTGGAAGATGCCCTCCGTCTCGGTGCCGAGCATGGCGGCCACGCGTCCGAGCTCCTCGCCGCCCGGCCCGACCACGAGCGTATCGGCCTCGACGAAGCTCCAGGCGACCGGATCGTCGGGGCCCGGCATGTCGAGCTCGGCCGCCTCCGGCTCGCCGGGTGTCCCGGTGTTGCCGGCGGTGTCGCCCGGCGGGAGGGTCTCCTCGTCGGGATCGATGCCGCCCTTCATGCCCGGGTCGTCGATGGCTCCGGGCTTCCGGTCGAAATCGTTCATGGTGGTCTCCTTTCAGAGGACGAATGGAGGCGCGAAGCCGATGAAGCGGTCGAACCGGCCGAATGGCCGGCTCGACATGAGGAACGTGAAGAAGGTGTCCATGCGGAAGCCGCGGCCGATGAGATGGCGGATGGCGACCTCGTTCACCATCGGCACCTCCACCGAGAGGTTCGGGAGCTCGAGCGCCGCGGCCCGGCTCTCGACGTGCGCGAGGATCGGCACCTGGTCGTCGGGGTGGAGCGCGGCGATCGGCCCGCTGCCGGAGGCGCCGATGAACGCGAACCCGATCGTCTCGCCGCCACGTCGGTACAGGTAGCCCTCCCGCAGCCCGAGCAGCCAGCCGAACTCGTCGCCTCGGTCGAACTCGAGCACGTCCGCCTCGATCGTCCGCAGCGTCTTGATGTCGCCGATATCGGCGCGCACGATCTCCACGGCCGGGTCGGGCTCGGCAGTTCGGGGCGTCGCCCCCATGGCCACGATCGGGAAGCGGGCGGCCGTGCCGGCCCGGTAGTAGCGGGCCTGGGCGCGGACGTCGGTGGTGGCGATGATGGCGCGTACCTCGCCCCGGTCCGCGGGAAAGGCGCGCTCCAGCAACGCTGCGCCGACACCACCCGATTGGCGCTGCGGATCGACGAAGAACTCGGAGAGCTCGAGCAGGCCGCCACGCGCGACCGAGCGCGCGTAGCCGATGATCGTGCCGTCCGCCGCATCCTCCGCCACCCACCACTCGGCCGCGTGCTCGGCGAGGTGATCGTACAGCGGCTGCAGGCGCTCCCAGAGCGACTCTGCTTCGACCTCCCACGGCGTGTTCAGGCGCGTGGCGAGGTCTCGAACCGACGGGACGAACACGTCGAAGGCTCGCCGAGAGTCCTCCGCTGTGGCGCGGCGCAGGCGGTAGCTGTCGGTCATCGGGGCGAGGGTAGCAGGGCATCGGCCTCAGTCGAACATTCGCTCCAGGTGCCAGGTGCCGCGGATCTCGTCGAGGAAGATCACCGCGAGAAGGCCGGAGCGGGTGACGACCTTGTAGCAGGCGCGGGCCACCGGCTCTCGCCACCAGCCGTCGTCGACGCGCCATCGGTTGCAGATGCCGACCTCGCCGTGATCGGTGCCATCCATGCGCAGACGGGTCGGGGTGCCGTGCACATCGGTCTCGACCTGGACGAGCGGGTGATCGGGGTAGACCCTGGTCATTGACCGATGTCCACCAGCCGCGACCGGTGCTCGGGCAGCGCCGCTCTCGGCCGTTCGTTGGTCGCTCGCCAGAGGCGCCCTGGTCCGAACCGATGCCGGATCCGCTCCAGCGACCAGCGCAGCTCCTCCCACCGTCCGGCGCGTGCCTCGAAGGCTGGGAGCTGTCGGGTTGCCGGGTCGGCGAGCCGGTCGAAGACGAGGCTGAGGGCAGTGACCCGCGGCTCGTTGCGTTCCTCTGGCATCTCGAGCCCGATGCTCCTCGGTTGTTGCCAAATGGCACCACCTGACGGAGGTTCGCTGACGCGTACCCGTGTGCGGGCGGCGGCCTCAATGCGCGAGAGGAGCAGCCGCGCGATCCAGTCCGGCTCGAGCGCCGGCTGCGGGAAGGGCTGCGCGACGCGGAGCGCCGGGGCGTCCTCGAGGACGAGCGACAGGACCGCTCGGCCCGGCGCCAGGTGCCGCTCGCGAAGCCGATCGCAGAGCTCGGCCGCCAGGCGGCGCAGCGTGAGCCCCACGGCGCCGATCCCGTCGAGCGGCGTCTCGAAGGCCGCGCTCGCCTCCACGTGTTCGGGGCGCCGGCGCGGCACGATCGGCCGCGGGTCGTGGCCGCGAGCCAGCGCCTGGAGCCGATCCCCCGCCGCCCCGAACTGGGCGCCGACCGCCGAGCGCGGCAGCTCGGCCAGCTGCGCCATCCGCGTCAGGCCGAAGAGCGTGAAGCGCTGGCGCATCGCCGCATCGGCCGGCAGCAGGGTGAGCGGCAGGTCGCGCAGCTCGTCACGCTCGAGGGTGCGGAGCGCGGCCGGCGCACCGGGACGCTCGAAGCGCGCCAGCCTGGCAGCGAGCGTCGCCAGCCATCGGTTGTCGCCGATCCCGCAGCGGATGGCCAGCGGAGCGACCGAGCGCGCCAGCATCACGGCCCGTGCCGCGACCCTCCGTTCCGGGCCGAACATCGGCTCCAGCCCGGCGATATCGACGAGTGCCACGCCCACATCGACCGCCTCGACCCGCGGGGAGAGGTCGTCGAGCACGTCGAGCATGCGCTCGAAGGGCCGCGTATCGGCGTCGGGAACGCGCAGCTCGGGCCAGGCGAGGGCCAGGAGGCGGGGCGACATCCGATGGACCGACACGATCAGGCGCTCACCACTCGCAGCGCCGGACGCTCCTCCAGCGGCCGCGGCTCGGCGATGGTTGCCACGAGCGGATCGATCCGGCGTCCCTCCCCGAACCACAGGTCGAGCTCCGCCGAGCCGCCCGCGAGCGCCCATCGGTGCCGCTCGACGACCGCGGAGACCCGCTGGCCGACGAGGTCGCGCCCGACCGCCAGCCAGGCGGACCGATGCAGCACCACCCGCACCCCGGCCACGGCTCCGGCAACGATGCGGCCCGCCGGCGCCAGCACCAGCGCCGATGTCGATCCCGACCGGGCGAGCAGCGATCCCAGCCGATCGAGCGCGCGTCGATCCGGCATGGCCCGCTCCCCGAGGTCGAGCACGAGCGCATCGATCAGGCCCGACCGCCCCAGCCAGGCGGCCAGCTCGATCGCCTCGCCGGGATCGCGCGGACGCGCCACCAGCAGCCATTCCAGGCTCACTCCGAGACGCGCGGCGACGGCCGGGTCGAGGGTGCCGTCCAGATCGAGCCAGGCCGCCAGGCCGCCGGCCGCCTGTGCCGCAGCCAGCGACCCGAGCGCCAGCGTGGTTCCCCCCGCCCCCCGCGGCGCATCGAGCAGCGCCAGTGCGCCGCGCGGCCAGCCATCGGTGCCGAGCGCTGCATCGAGGGCCGGATGACCGGTCGGGACCGATGCGCGCGCCCGCTCCAGCGGTGGTGCCTCGCTCCCCCGGCGCAGGCCGAGCCCGCGTGCGCGGAGGCTCTCGAGGGCGGTGGCCAGGGACGTCGAAACGGGAGCATCGGTCTGCAGCATCGGACCACCGATGATAGAACAGATGTTCTACTTCGGGAAGCCCCTCATCCCTTTGCTATACTCGCCGCCGGCCCGGTGGCCCGATCCGTGGGGATGTAGCTCAGCTGGGAGAGCACCGCGTTCGCATCGCGGGGGTCAGGGGTTCGAGTCCCCTCATCTCCACCACCTCACGCGCCACCTCGGGCGCCACCTCGGCCCCCACCTCACTCGGGCATTTCATCCCATGAAGGTAACGCCCAGGAAAGGCCTCGATGATGGCCGTGCGTTGCACCCGATGACGGCATCGGCCATCCAGGGTCCGAAATCGAGGCGAACCTGGTCGATACCTTCACCCCGTGAAACGGCCACGCAGCCCCGGAAACGGCCACGCGGCCCCGGAAACGGCCACGCAGCCCCGGAAACGGCCACGCGGCCCCGGAACGCGGACGATTCGCCGACACGGTGTTGCGCAGGGCACGTAGCATGGGCGGAGAGCGGACCACCCCGGTTCGCAGGCACCATCGCATGAACGAGGGAGGGTTCCGTCCATGCCCCGATCGGTCCTGTCCATTGTCAGCCTGGTCATCCTCGCACTCGTCGTGACGGCCTGCGGCGACACGCCGCCGCCGACCACCGAGGAGAGCACCGACGCCGGCGCGACCACCCCCGCCGCCACAACCGAGGAAGAGCCCGAAGAGTCGGCCGAGCCGACATCGGCAGGGGTGCCGGGAGAGAGCCGCCTGGCAACCGTCCAGGACCGCGGCTCGCTGATCTGCGGCGTCAACGACGGGCTGCCGGGCTTCGGGTTCGTCGACGAGAACGGCGAGAACACCGGATTCGACGTCGACTTCTGCCGCGCCATCGCGGCCGCAGTGCTCGGAGACCCCGAAGCGGTCGAGTTCCGGGCGGTCAGCGCCGATGGGCGGTCCACCGCCCTCCAGAGCGGCGAGATCGACGTCCTCATCCGCAACACGACCTGGACGGTCAGCCGCGACACCGCGTGGGGCACGTTCGCCCCCACCACCTTCTACGACGGGCAGGGCATGATGGTCCGCACCGCGGACGGAATCGAGGAGCTCACCGACCTGGAGGGAGCCACGATCTGCGTCCAGACCGGGACGACGACCGAGCTCAACCTGGCCGACGTGTTCGAGGCGGAGGGCATCAGCTTCACGCCGCTGCCGTTCGGCGACGACACCCAGACCTACCAGGCCTACGACGACGGCCAGTGCGACGCGGTGACCAGCGACCGCTCCCAGCTCCTGGCCCAGCGGACCGCGCTCTCCAACCCGGACGACCACGTCATCCTGGAGAGGGTGATGTCCAAGGAGCCTCTCGGTCCGGTGGTCCCGCTGGGTGACGTCACCTGGTTCAACGTCGTGAAGTGGGTAGTGTTCGCCACCTTCGAGGCGGAGGAGCAGGGCATCACCCAGGACAACGTCGAGGACATGGCCGCGAGCACCGAGACCAGCCCGGTTGTGCAGCGTCTGCTGGGCGCCGCCAATCCGGAGCTCGGTGAGGGCCTGGGGCTGGAGCCCGACTGGGTGGTCACCGTGATCTCGGCCGTGGGCAACTACGGCGAGATCTACGACCGTCACCTGGGGCCGGGCACGCCGTTCGAGCTCGAGCGCGGACCGAACTCCCTGTGGACCGACGGCGGCCTGCTCTACGCGCCGCCCTATCGCTGAGAGCCAACAGCGATCGTGAGCCCCGGGACGGCGCAACCCGTCCCGGGGCTGAATACCCCCTGTCGTGACCAGCACGCCCGCCGGCGAGCATCACGCCGCGGTGCCGCCGTGGCGCGACGTTCGTGTCCTGCGCGTGGTGGTGCAGGTCGCGGTGCTGCTGGCGGTCTGCATCGGCATCGCCTTCCTCGCCAACAACCTCGTGTCGGCCATGGCGGAGCGCAACCTGTCGTTCAGCTACGGATTCCTGGACCAGCGCGCCGGGTTCGAGATCGGCGAGAGCCCGGTGCCGTACGACGCGAACGACACGTACGGTCAGGCCTTCCTGGTGGGCGTCCTCAACACGCTGTTCGTCAGCGTCGTCGGCATCGTGCTGGCCACCATCCTGGGCGTCATCGTGGGCGTGGCGCGCCTGTCACCGAACTGGCTGCTGTCCCGGGTGGCGGCGGGGTACGTGGAGATCATCCGCAACACCCCGCTCCTGCTCCAGCTGTTCGTCATCTACTTCGTGGTCCTGGTTCAGCTGCCGCCGGTCGAGGAGAGCATCTCCCTGCCGGGCCCCATCTTCCTCAACCAGCGCGGGCTGTTCGTGCCAGCCCCACAAGGTTCTCCGACGCTCGCACCCTGGCTTGCGATCGTGATCGCAGCCGTGGTCTTGGCCGTGGCCGGGCGGATGATCGGCTCCCGGCTCGAGCGCGGGGGGAGTGGCGGACGCGCCGGCCGCCACCTCGGCCTCATCGGCGCCGCGGCGGTGCCAGTCGTCGCCGTCGCCGCGTGGGTGCTGCTGCCAGAGGCGCCTTTCGTGTTCGACGTTCCGGTCGCGGGCCGGTTCAACTTCACCGGCGGCCTCAGCCTGTCGACGGCCTTCACCGCCATCCTGGCCGGCCTCGTCCTCTACACCGCCGCGTTCATCGCCGAGGTCGTGCGGGGCGGGATCCAGGCGGTCCGTCGTGGGCAGGTGGAAGCGGCTCGGGCGCTGGGCCTCTCCGACCGCGACACGCTTCGCCTGGTGGTCTTCCCGCAGGCGCTGCGCATCATCGTCCCACCGCTGACCAGCCAGTATCTGAACCTGACCAAGAACTCGAGCCTGGCCATCGCAGTGGGCTACCCGGACCTGTTCAAGGTGGGCTCCACCATGGCCAACCAGACCGGCCAACCGGTTTCGGTGATCGCCCTGGTGATGGGCACCTACCTGGCCATCAGCCTGGCGACGTCGGTGCTCATGAACCTCTACAACCGGCGCGTACAGGTCCAGGAGGGCTAAGGACCGATGACCTCCGACGCCCTCGCCCCACCCTCCACCAGCGTCGGCCCCGGCGAGTGGCTGCGCAAGAACCTGTTCTCGAGCATCGTCAGCTCGCTGATGACGCTGCTCCTGGCCGCACTGCTGGTGTGGCTGGCCATCATTCTCGGCCAGTGGGTGCTGAGCGAGGCTCGCTGGGATGTCGTGACCCGCAACCTGCGGCTGTTCCTGATCGGCCAGTACCCGGTCGACCAGGCCTGGCGCCTATGGGCGAGCCTGCTGCTGCTGTCGGTGCTGGCCGGCGTCTCGGCCGGGGTCTTCGGGCACACCGTCCGATTCCTGGCGGTATCGATCTCTGCCATCCAGGCCCTGCTGGCGGCGCTCATGGCCGTGTCACCCGTGGGGCCGCTGATCACCGTCGGCATGGTCGTCAACGCGGCGCTGGTCTGGGCGGGCATGGCGGTCGGCTACCGGCAGGTCGTGCCGCGCCGGGCCCTGGTCATCGCGTGGCTGGCGTCCATCCCGGTCATCTTCGTGCTGATCAGCGGGATCGGCGTAGCGCAGATCCCCGACGTCAGCTCCAACCTCTGGGGTGGCCTGCTCCTCACCCTCCTGCTCGCGGTCGTGGGGATCCTCCTGTCCTTCCCGCTCGGCGTGCTGCTGGCGCTCGGACGCCGCAGCTCGCTGCCGGCCATCCGCATCGTCAGCACGGCCTACATCGAGCTCATCCGGGCCGTGCCGCTGGTGACGATCCTGTTCATGGCCGACGTCATGCTGCCGTTCTTCCTGCCAGGCGAGATCCGCATCGATCGGGTGGTGCGCGCCATGGGCGGCATCACGCTCTTCTCCGCGGCCTACGTGGCCGAGAACGTCCGTGGCGGGCTCCAGGCCATCCCCACCGGCCAGGTCGAGGCGGCCAAGGCACTCGGCCTGTCGACCTTCCGCACCAACGTCCACATCGTCCTGCCGCAGGCGCTGCGCTCGGTGATCCCCGCCAACGTGGGCCTGTTCATCAGCCTGCTGAAGGACACCACCCTGGTGGCCATCATCGGCCTTGGGGAGCTGCTCGGCATCGGTCAGTCCATCCTGGCCCAGCCCGATTCGCTGGGCGCCAACATGGAGGTCTTCGCCTTCGTGGGGGTCATCTTCTTCGTCCTCTGTTACGCGATGTCGCAGGCGAGCTACCGGCTGGAGGCCGCACTGGGCGTGGGGACGCGGTGATGGCGTTGTACAGTTCGAAAAAGGAGGTGAGCGGTGGCTGAAGAGCGCGCGGTGGCGCCCGAGCGGGCGGTCGTGCCTGAGAGGGCGGCGAGAGCGACGTCGGACATCATCGTGTGTCGCGACGTGCACAAGTGGTTCGGGCAGCTCCACGTCCTGCGCGGGATCGACCTGACGGTGAAGTCCGGCGAGGTGGTCGTCATCTTCGGAGCCTCCGGATCGGGCAAGTCGACCTTCATCCGCACCATCAACCGGCTCGAGGAGCACCAGCGCGGCCAGATCGTGGTCGACGGCATCGAGCTGAGCAACGACGTCCGCAACATCGCCGCCATCCGCAGCGAGATCGGCATGGTGTTCCAGTCGTTCAACCTGTTCCCGCACCTGACCGTGCTCCAGAACATCACCCTGGCACCGATGAGGGTGCGCCGCCAGTCGCGCGACGAGGCGGAGGACGCCGGCATGCAGCTCCTCACGCGCGTCGGCATCCCCGAGCAGGCCGAGAAGTACCCGGCACAGCTGTCCGGCGGCCAGCAGCAGCGGGTCGCGATCGCCCGAGCCCTCGCCATGCAGCCCAAGATCATGCTCTTCGACGAGCCCACCTCGGCCCTCGACCCCGAGATGATCAACGAGGTGCTCGAGGTCATGCGCGAGCTGGCCGAAACGGGCATGACGATGCTGGTCGTCACCCACGAGATGGGCTTCGCGCACCACGTCGCCAACCGCATGGTCTTCTTCGACAACGGGGTCATCGTCGAAGTCGGACCGCCCAGCCAGATCTTCGAGCATCCCGAGCACGAGCGCACGAAGCAGTTCCTTTCACAGATCCTGCACTGACCGATGCAGCGCATCGAGCGGAGCGCCCGCATCCCCGCGCCACCAGCCGAGGTCTTCGCATACCTCGCGGACCTCGACAACCTGCCCGATTGGCAGAGTGGCGTGCTCAGCGTCGAGCGCCTCTCCGACGGAGAGATCGCCGTGGGCGCCACCGTGCGCGTCGTGCGCCAGGTGATGGGCCAGCGCATCGAGGCGCCGCTGACCGTGAGCGAGTACGACCCGCCGCGCCGGATCGTGATCGACAGCGAGGTGTCCGGCGTCAAGGCGATCGGCGAGCTCGACCTGTCGCCGGCCACCGATGACGCCACGGACCTCAGGTTCGCGATGGAGATCCGAGGATCGGGGTTCACCTCGTTCATGGAGCCGATGATCGCCGGGGCCGCGGGCGGCGACATCGACGCCAGTCTCGAGCGCCTGCAGG
>JBOGSW010000153.1:0-4695 GCA_050695815.1 Candidatus Limnocylindria bacterium
GACGGGCTCACCCGCACGTGGCATGATTCCGGACTCGGCACCTGGAGCCAATCCCTTGCGAACCGACCCGCCCGAGGGCACGCGGGCCGTGCGCATCATTCGAGGCGTCCGCCGCGGCAGGACCGTCGTCCTGGCCGTGGCCCTGGCTGCCATGTTCACGGTGCTGACCCCCGGACCGATGCGCGCCGCAATCGTGCTCTCAGCCGGGATCGTGACGCCCACCTCCGGGACCACCTCGACGGTCTTCGTGTTCAGCGTCCACTTCTTCTCGGACAGCCCCGGCCAGCCGCCCATATCGGTCTCGGCGCAGGTGGCCGGTGGCGTCGTGGCGCTTGAGTTCGTGGGCTCCGGATCGGACACGAATGGGATTTACAGCGGATCGGCGACCCTGCCCGACGGGGACTGGCCCGTCACCTTCGTCGCCGATGCCCCGGGGAACGGGCCCCCGCCGCTCGACGGTCCGACGATCCACGTCACGGAGCAGATTGGGACCCCGACACCCCCGCCGACGCCGGATCCCACGCAGGCACCCACTCCTTCGCCGACGGCCGGATCGACTCCGCCGCAGACCCCGCAGCCGACGACCGAGCCGACGCAGCCTCCCACACGGCGGCCACCGACGGCGGGGACGCCGCCTCCTTCGAACCCGATCAGCCCGTCGACCCCTGGTCCGAACGTTGGCGCGACGCCGGGCCTTGGTGCATCCCCGAGCTCATCGGTCAGTGCCACGGACGTGCCGCGCAGCGCCGGCGCAGTGCCTACCGCGCGGGGGACGCCCGGATCGGGTCCATCGGCTCAGCCGGATGAGACCGATGACGACCCCGGCTTGGTCAGGCGCAGCCCGTGGCTGTTCCTGGGCGGCGGCATGGCCACCATGGGAGGAGCGATCCTGGTCGGTCAGACCGTGGCCTGGCGCAAGCGACGGAACGGTCGGTCGCCGGGCATTCCCGGCGCTCCCGGCTCTCCCGGCGCGGGATAGCGTGGGGCGACGATCTACCGCGCCAGATCGTCCTGGAGGGCTCCCGGCGACGCGCTGGGGCGATCTATACGCGGCTGGCTGGCGTGAGCGTGCCTCGCGGGCGCCTGCAGGACATCCGAACAGCGATAAATCGACGCCAGGCCGCCCAGTGCGAGCCCCTGGACAGAATCGGAAGATAGATCGCGCGACACGGGAGAGAAAGGGGCGCCGATCACCCTCCGACGCGGCGGTAGCTGGCACTGAGCCGACCGGAGGCGAGCACCTTGCCCTCCGTGGCGGATCGCAGCTCATCGGCGGAGAAGCCGGGTTCCAGGTTGAGCGTCTCGGACAGGGCGAAGACCTCGAAGTCATAGCGGTGGCTGCCCGATGGGGGACACGGGCCGCCGTATCCGTCGCGACCGAAGCTCGTTCGGCCCTCGACCCCGGCCTCGGTGCCCGAGGCGCCTTCGGCCAACGATGTCCGCTCGGCGGGGATATCGGCGGCGATCCAGTGCACGAAGCCGTTTGCATCGGGATCGGTCACGATGAGTGCGAAGCCGCCGGCGTCCGAAGGCGCCTCGGACCAGGCGAGCGGCGGCGATACGTCGTCACCGTCGCAGCCGAACTTCGTCGGGATGGTGCCGCCATCGGTGAAGGCGGTGCTCGTGACGGTCAGGTCATCGGTCATGGCTGTTGCCTCCTGGGAGGCGCCGGTTTGCGCGGGTTGCGCGGGTTGTGCGCATGCGGCCAGGACGAACGGCGCCGCGAGGATGATCAGCATTCGTCGTGCCTTCACGGCCGGAACTCTACGCCGAGGCCACTTCCCTCGCGAGTTTGCGCCCCTTCCCGCGTGACCGCATTCATCCGGTGAAGCTATCTGCCAGGTTGAGGCGCTTGGATGGCCGATGGCGTCATCCCGTGGAATGGGCGGCCATCCAGACCCCGAATTCGAGCCGATCCTGGCGGTTACCGTCACCCCGTGAAATCATGCGGACGCGGACGCCGACACGGACGCCCGACGCGACTGCCCGCCGCGAGGCGGATTGCACCGCGTGAAGCTATCGGCGAGGTTGGGGCGCCTGCATGGCCGATGGCGTCATCCCGTGGAATGGGCGGCCATCCAGACCCCGAATTCGGCCGGATCTTGGCGGTTACCGTCACCCCGTGAAATCGGGCGCACCGGGCGCACCGGGCGCATCGGGCGCATCGGACCCTTCGGGCGCACCGGGCGGCCGCGGACGGCCACGCGACTGCCGCTCTGTCCAGCCCGGCCACAGGCGACGCGCGGTGTCCAGGTGCAGCCGCCCGCCGAGGTGCATTGAGCGCCACGCGCCGCGGTACCCTGGCAACAGGCCGGAGGCGACCACGATGTGACCGACGATCACCACGGTGAACGCGATGGTCGAGAGCCGATGGATCACCGCCAGCAGTCCGAACAGCGGGCCGCCGTGGATGAACACGAGTGCCACGCCCGTGACGATCAGGATGAGCAGCAGCCCCACGATCGCGAGATTGGCGATGCGCTGGCCGGGGTCGAAGTGCCCTTCGTGTCGTGCGAAGCGGCCGGTGAAGGCGGCAACCGGCAGGCGAGCCAGCCATTGGACGTCGCCGGGGTCGCGCCGGAAGGACTCGCGGAAGAAGCCGATCACGCCGCGCAACGCGAAGGCCAGCGGCAGCAGGGCCAGCCCCAGCAGCGCCCACCCGAGCCAGACGTGCAGGGTCACGTCCGGGATGCCGGTCAGCCGCGCGAGAGGCGAGGGCTGGCCCTCGCCACCGGCCAGGAGCAACCAACCGGTGGCGAGGAGGAGCAGCGTCACGACGTAGACCGCCGAATGGAAGCGGCGCGCCGATCGGCGATAGCGCTCGATCGTCATCGGTGACGATCAGTAGTCGTAGAAGTCGGGTTCGCTCGGGGCGGATGAGGGTTCCGGCTCGGCGTCATCGGTCTCGGTCTCGCCGTCACCCACGACGACCGTGATCTCCTCCGATGGGCCCGCGTCGCTGTGATCGGCATTGCGCAGCGACGCAATGATCGTGTGCTCGCCAGGCTCGAGCTCGCGCGTCACCTCGCCGGTCTCGCCGTACACGAGCTGGTAGTCGGCTGAGCTGATATCGGTGTCGAAATAGAAGTGGACGTGGTGGTTGCCGGTATCCGGCGTTCCCAGCGGCACGCTCGAGTCGAGCTGAACGTCGAACGGGACCGATACCTCCGCGCCATCGGCCGGCGACGCGATGCTGAGCGCCAGGTCGCCGTCGCCAGCACCCGCTCCGGAGCCGGCAGCGCAGGCGGTGAGCAGGATCGCGACCGCGACCGCGATGCCCGAAGCCTTGAATGTCTGTCGTGGAATCGTCAAGAAGGTCACCCAAGATCGAGGTTGTTGCATCAACCATTTCGTCCGTGGTTACGGCACGATGGCTCTCGGACCCGGTGTGCTACGATTTCACACACGATGACACACTCACACGCCGATGAGCTGACCCGGACGAACGTCACGCTGCCGGCAAGGCTGCTGGCGCAGGTCGATCGGATGGCCGGACCACGTGGTCGGAGCCGATACGTCGCGGAGGCCGTCGCCCAGCGCGTCCGGAGAGACGAGCTGGGTGCAGCGATTCGCGAGACGGCCGGCGCGATGGTCGGCCGGCCAGGCTGGATGACCCCCGACGAGGTGACGCGTTGGGTCGACGAGTTGCGCTCCGAGGAGTCCGAGTAGGGATGCGCTACCTCCTCGACACCACGCTCATCGTCGACCACGCCCACGGGTTCGAGCCGGCGATGGCCCTCCTGCATCGGCTCTACGAGGAGGGCGCCGAGCTCTTCACCTGCGACGTCGTGGTGTGCGAGGCACTGTCGGGCGGATCGGATGAGCATCTCGAGGTCGTGTCGCGCCTCCTGGAGCCGATCGAGTACGTCGCGACCGATCCGGCCGCCGCCCGCGCGGCCGGTGACGTGCGCCTGCGTCGTCATCGGTCCGGCGCGAAGATCGGGCTGGGCGACTCGCTCATCGCCGCAGTGGCCGGTGGCCTGGGCGCCACCGTCGTGACCCGCAATCGGCCCGATTTCGAGCGCCAGGGCGTATCGGTCCTGACCTACTGATTGGCGCCTCGGACCGATGCGTCTGGACGACCGCATCGGTCTGTATGTACATGGTTCGAGAGATGACCGATTACGAGCGGCGCACGTTTCTCCTGCACGGGACGCGGACGGCGATCCTGTCCACGACGCGCGACGACGGGCAACCGGTCGCCGTGCCCGTGGGCTTCACACTGGACGGCGACGACGTGCTGATCCTCACGCACGAGCGATCGGTGAAGGCTCGGGCGCTCGAGCGCGACCCGCGGGTATCGCTGGTCGTCAGTGACGATACGCCGCCCTTTGCGTACGTCGCGATCGAGGGCAGGGCGACCGGCTCGCTCGAGCACGACGACCCGCGGAAGGCGGCCACGGCCGCGATCGGGCGGCGATACGCAGGTCCCGAGGCCGTCGAGGCGTTCGCGCAGTACGCCGACGCCAGCCTCGGGATGCTCGTCCGCGTGCGGCCCACCCGGATCGTGGCGCGCGACCGGGTGGGGGAGGGCTGACCGCCAGGGCGGAGTCGCTCCCGAGCCTCATCGATACGCTGGCTCGAGATCAGGAAACATCGGGAAGCGCTTCACGTTCAGCGTGAGAAGACTGGCACCGATCGACTGCGCCGCGGCCGCGATGAGGTAGTCGGTCGTGTCGATCCCGCCATGCGATG
>JBOGSW010000154.1:0-4042 GCA_050695815.1 Candidatus Limnocylindria bacterium
CAGGCTGTGTGAGCTCCGATTCGTTCGGCTTTAGTCCCACCCGGTGCAACACGCGACCGGTTCAGCGCATCCCGGTGCAACAGACGATCGGTTCAGCCGATCTGTTCCAGCCAGCCCTCTCGGATCGCTCGCGAGGCGAGCTCGGTGCGCGACGCGACGCCGTGGCGCTCGAACAGGCGGCGCAGGTGTGACTCCACGGTTCGCGAGCTGATGCCCAGCCGCGTCCCGATCTCGTCGTTCGACGCCCCATCGACGACGAGCCGGACGACCTCGCGCTCGCGGTCGGAGAGCGAGACGCCGCCGCCGGGACGCACCCCGAATGCCAGCCCACCGGACGCGGCGCGGCGGATCGCGTCGAGCAGCTCGGCGGTGGGCGCGGTCTTCACGACGAACCCGGCGGCACCGAGGCGCATGGCGGCATCGGCGTATTGGGGATAGTCGTACGAGGTCACGACGACCACCGCCGGCATCGGTCCTTCCTCGGAGCGGAGGAGATCGAAGCCGGACTCCTCGCCCAGGCGGAGGTCCAGCAGCAGCACCTCGACGGTGCCGTCGCGCAGGATCGGCCGCAGTTCGTCGAGCGAGCCTGCCACTCCGGCGATCTCCATGTCCTCCTGGCGATCGATGAGCGACGCCGTGCCCTCGCGCACGAGCGGGTGGTCGTCCACCACCGCGACGCGGATCACGCCTGCCTCACTGGGGACGCCACTCCAGCGCCACGCGTGTGCCACCGGCTGGCCAGCGCCGGACGTCGAGGAGCGCACCGATCTGCTCCGCCCGCTGCTGCATGTTGAGCAGCCCGAAGTGGCCCTCGCGCGGCGCCTCCTCGGCCGCGTCTGAGCCGATGCCCTCGCCGGCGTCGTCGACCGCCAGCGTCACGCGGCCATCGGTGCGGACGTCGTAGCGCACGGCGATCGGTGGCTTACCGTGCTTGATCGCGTTCGTGAGCGCCTCCTGGGCAACGCGGAAGACGGCAAGCTCGACGTTCGCCGGAGGGCGGCTCTCGTCCGAGCGTTCGAGCTTCACGGATCCGCCGGCGAGCGGCTCGACCCGCTCGACCAGCCACTCGAGCGCGGCCCCGGCGCCGAGATCGTCGAGGATCGGCAGCCGTAGGTCGCCGACCACGGAGCGCAGCTTGTTCGCCACCTCCCGGGCCTCCTTCGCCGCGTCGGCGTTGCCGGCCTCGTCGAGGGTGCGGACGAGCATGGTCAGCTGCTGAAGGGCGTCGTCGTGGAGATCGGCCGCCAGTCTCGCCCGCTCGGTCTCCGCGGCCGCCACGGCGAGATCCCGTTGCAGCTGGGTGCGGCGTGCCAGACCCATCAGCGGGTTCAAGGTGAACTGGCGCCAGACGACCACCGCGATGAGCCAGGCACCGAGAAGGACTCCATTGGTTCCGACCGGGAAGAGGGTCAGGGCGGCAATGGGCGTGACCGCGATTGTCAGGGTCTCGAGCCGGGACGAGATGGCCGGTGTCTCGCGAAGGCCGATGGCGAAGGCTGCTGGTAACCCGGGTATGAGAGCGACCACGCCGATCATCCACAGCGCGAGGGGAGCGATGCCATCTGCGAAGCTGGCGAGCGAAATGACGAGGACGACGAGAGAGGAGGCACCGAACAGCCGGGCGCGCCAGGCTGGATCGGCGTGGCGCACCGCCAGCACGTGCGCGACGCTCAGCGCGGCGAGCGCGGTCGGGACCGCCGCAACCGGGATCGATGCGTACTCCTGCACGAATGGATACAGGATGACCGGGACCCCGATGCACGCGGCGAGCGGCACAGCGGCATCCGTCCATCCTTGGCCGAGGAACCCACGTCCCACGGCGAAGCCGACGGCCGCGGCGAGGCCGACTCCCCACATCACGCTCCAGGTGGTCCCCGCGACGACACCCAGGAGGATCGCGACGGTGATGAGCGCGTATGCCAGGCGATCCCGCCAGGCGCGGACCACCGGGGCGACGCCATCGATGTTCGCCCGCGATGCCCGGACGTGCCCCAGGGTGTCTCCGACCGTGGCGAACGCGCGCTCTACCGGTAGCAGCTGCCAGCCGAGCACGACCGCGAGCATGGCGATCGGGAGCGCGACTTGGGGCATCGGCTGCGCGAAGAGGGTCAGGGCGACGGCCGGCACGGTGGCCAGGGAAATGACTCCTGCACGCTCACGGACCGATCGCGGCCCTCCCATCGCGGTAATCGAGGCGGGTACCACGGCGATGGCCGCCGCGAGCAGGAGGATGGCACCGCGGTCGGTCGGGTTGAGCGCGCTCGAGGTCATGTAGCGCGCGACGAACACGACGGCCAGGCCGGCGCCGACCACGGCCGCTGCCACGCTGGTCTGAGACCAGGAGCGGTCGGGGTGCGTGCGCGCGAGAGAGAGTCCGAAGATGAGCGCCAGCGCGATCGGGACGAGGTAGCCCGCGTAGATGCCGATCGGCGTGCCGACCTGCACCACCGGCAGAAGCAGGAACGGAACCGCGGCGCTCGTCCCGAGCAGGATGGCGCGCTCTTTCCCGGCGGCGCCGCCGAGCCCGTGGGCCAGGAAGCGCCAGACGCTCGCGCCGACCGCGACCCCCAGGCCCAGGACCCAGATCGACTGGCGCAGCAGGATCTCGAGCTGGGAGCGATCGATGGTGCCGAATGCGTAGATCCAGCTCGACTCGCGGTCGATCGTTCCGGCCGTCGCAGTCGCGATGTTTGCTGAGTCGACCGCCTCCATGGGCACCTGGAAGTCGCCCTCGTAGAGGCGAATCTCCCGTGCGATCCCTCCGAAGTATTCCCATGGCATCGGGCGGCGAATGGGAAACGGCCCCTCCAGTGTCGCGGGGATCGGCAGGCCCAGCTCCACCTCGCCGCCGCTGACGGTGGTGAGCTCGAGGATCTGCGTCAGGGGGCTGAAACCCAGGCGGGCGGCGTTTCCGTCGGGGGTGACGTCCGCCACGATGACGCCGGCTGGATCGGTCAGCCCATGGGTGTCGACGGCGACCGTCATTCCGAGATCGACCCTGCCGTAATCCCAGACCACGAGGCTGGCGGCGGCGGCTCCCAGCGCGATCGCCAGGGCCAGCAGGTCGCGGCGGGCGATTGACATGCCCGGACGATAGCAGCGGCACCCTGGCCGACCAATGCGGGATATCACCCAATCGAAGTCAGGGATGTGCCGGATGGTCGGTCGCTCGGTTGGCGGCCACCATCGGTCCCGAAGGAGGTGAACCGATGCAGACGCTTCGCGCATCCGCCATCGCGCTGCCATTCGTGGCCCTGGCGATCCTCGTGGGACTACTCTCCATGATCATGGGGCTCGTGAAGTGATCGACACCGATCCTGTCCTCGAGGCCAGAGGGCTGGCCAAGCGGTATCGCCGCAGGATCTGGGCTCTGGGGGGAATCGACCTCGCGCTGCCGGCCGGCGGGATCACGGCGCTGGTCGGCCCGAATGCGGCCGGCAAGTCGACCCTCATCAAGACCTGGGTTGGATTCGAGAAGCCGACGCGCGGATCGGTCAGGGTGGCCGGGATCGATCCCTGGAAGGACCGATCCGCTGCCCTCGCCAAGGTCGGCTACGTCCCGCAATCGCCGGCGCTGTATGACGGCCTTTCGGTCGCCGATCACCTCGACCTCGCGCGGCAGCTGCGGCCGAGCTTCGACCGCGACTACGCGCGTGACCGCCTGGCTCAGCTCGATATCCCGGCCGATCGCGGTGGGCGCGATCTCTCCGGCGGGCAGCAGGCACAGGTGGCGCTGGCCCTGGCGCTCGGCACGCGCGCGCCGATTCTCCTGCTCGACGAGCCGCTTGCCTCCCTCGACCCGCTGGCCCGACGCGAGTTCCTCCACGTGCTGACCGATGCGGTCCGCCGCGACGGCGCCACCGCGCTGCTCTCGAGCCACATCGTCACCGACGTCGAGCAGTCCTGCGACAGGCTCATCGTGCTCGGCGTGGGGCGCGTGCTTCTCCATGACACGGTGGCCGCGGCCCTGGAGGCGCACGCCATCTCGTCAACCGAGCATCCCGCCTCGGTGGGCAGCTTCGGCGCGCCGGACGGGTCGCGG
>JBOGSW010000155.1:0-9095 GCA_050695815.1 Candidatus Limnocylindria bacterium
TGCGGCCGAACCAGGTCGCGACGTTGGCCAGGTCACGGTGGAGAAGCTCGGGCGCGTCGGCGTTGGTGATGAACTCGACGGCCTGCGGCAGGTCGATGATCACCAGCCGCCCCCGCCACCACAGCAGGTTGTAGGCGGACAGGTCGGCGTGCACGACGCCGGCGGCCGTCATCGCACGCAGGCTCGCGAGCAGCTGCTCCCATGCCGATGCGACCTCGGCCCGCGACAGCCTCGCCTGCGCGAGCCGCGGCGCCGCCTGCTCGAGGTCGCCGATGAACTCCATCATCACGCCATCGTCTCGGCGCTCGAGCGGATAGGGAACCGATGCGCCCGAAGCCCACGCCCGCTCCAGCATGGCGAGCTCCTGGATCGGCCACATGCGCTCGATCACGTCGTGGCCGTGCGCCGTGTGCGTCTCCACCGCCCGCCGGTCGCGGCTCGAGAAGAACCAGCCGGCGTGGTAGACCGACTCGTTGCGGAAGGTCGTCGAGCGCTGGAAGCCGAGCTCGCGCAGCTCGCCGCGTGACGGGCGGCGCGGTCGGTATCGCTTGTGGGCCAGGAGGACGGTCGAGCCGCCGGCGTATCGGCGCTCGAGCAGGAAGACCTCGGCCTCCTTGCCGGATTTCAGGGTCCCGAGCGAGACCTCCTCGAACGGCTCATCGACGAGCCAGGCAGGGGCCTCGCGCGGGCGCGCGGGCGAGATGTGCACGCAGAACGCTCCGAGAGTGGGGGATGGCCCCGACCCTCGGACGCGCATCGGAGGCTAGGTCCGCGGCGTGCTCGAGCGGTCGAGGGGACGGTGGCGTGAGACGCTCATGGTGCGGTCCTCCTCGATGGCGCTGCGTGTGCGCACGCACTATGCCCGATTCGTCCCATCGCAATCAACCCCTGCTCGACGCGACGGGCACCCGTTCATAGAGCACGGTCTGCCAGACCCAGCCGCGATGGTGGGAGCGCGGCGTGAAGCCTGCCGCGTGCACGCGCTCATCGATCATGCGCTCGGGATGGACATAGCCACGGTACGACCGGCCGAAGGCGCGTAGCCAGAGGTTCCCGAAGCCGATGCCGAGCCGCAGCCACCATCGGTCGTTCGGGTAGACGAGACCGTAGAGTCGCCGCGCTCGCTCGGTCGATCGATCTACCAGTGCGCGCCAGTCGCCGTAACAGCACACCACCCGATCGAGCGTGACGACATCGGCCGGCTCGATCTCGTCGGCCAGCTCGACGAAGTCGCCGTGATGGATCGTCGTGCGATCGCCGAGGCCACGCTCCTCGACGGCTTGGCGGGCGGCTGCCACGTACGGACGCGAGGCGTCGACATCCGTCAGGGTCGCCGCGCCGTCGCCCAACAGCTCGAGACCGATGACGCCCACGCCACCACCGATGTCGAGCACGCTCGCGCCCTCGACACCCCTCGCCGCGATCGCCTCGACCAGCCGGAGCGTGCTGCCGCTCGGCCCCGAGCGCCGGTAGGCCGCGAGCTCGCGACGAGCGGTGCGGTCGTCGAAGACGGCGTCGTAGTCGGGCTTGCAGCAGGAAGCCGGCACGCGGCCATGATGACGTACCGGCCGGCCGACACGAAGGGCGGCACGCCTCGTGCATGCCAGCGCGGTACTTGCAGAACACACAGGAGTCACGCCCAATGGAGAACGTTCAAGACTGGGGCGACGCCGTCATGGTGTCGGCCACCGAGGCTCTCCAGAATTTCCTCGGGTTCCTTCCGGCGCTGATCGGCGCCATCCTCATCCTGATCCTCGGCTGGTTCATCGCCGGCCTGCTGGCCGGCCTGGTGGAGCGCGTCCTCAAGACGGTCGGGTTCGAACGCGCCGCTGAGACGACCGGCATCAGTGCCTTCGTCCAGCGCAGCGGGTCCGATTGGACGGCAAGCGCCATCGTGGCGGAGATCATCAAGTGGTTCATCCGTCTCATTGCGATCCAGGCGGCTGCGTCGATCCTGGGGCTCAACCAGATCTCGTCGATCATCAACGCCATCCTGCTGTGGTTGCCGAACCTGGTGGTCGCCATCGCGATCGTGGTCATCGGCGCGCTCATCGCCCGTTTCGTTGCCGGCCTCGTGCGCGGCTCGACCGGCCAGATGGGCTTTGCCAACCCGAACATGATCGGGAACATCGCCTACTACGCGATCCTGGTCTTCGCGGCCATCGCGGCCATCGATCAGCTCGGCATTGCCGAGACGACTGTCAACACGCTCTTCATCGGTGCAGTGGCGATGGTCGCCCTCGCGGCCGGCCTCGCATTCGGTCTCGGTGGACAGCAGACTGCGGCGCAGATCACCGCCGGTTGGTACCAGAGCGGCCGCGTGGCGAGCGCACGGGTCGCCCAGTACGCCCAGGAGCACACATCGCCGGCAACATCCGAGGCTTCGCCGGAGACCGGCAGCGCCACCCCGCCGGAGCCGCCCGCGGATGCTCCACGTGAGCCGAACCGCTAGCGCAGGACCTCCTCCGATACGACCGGCGCCTCATCTCCGGATGGGCGCCGGTCGTCCCGCCTACCCCTCGCCGGATACCGCTCGATCGACGGCGCGCACGTACTGCTCCTCGGTCAGCGCTCCTGCATCACGCAGGGACTTGAGGCGCTCCACCTCATCGGCGACCGATGAGGACGACGCAGGCAACCGATCGGGACGCGCGCGTTCGCGCTTGCGGGCCTCGCGCTTCTCGAACGCATCGGTGAGGATGCCGAGCACGCGGCCCTCGATCAGGTCCCCGGTGCGCTCGCCGAGCCCGAACCCAACGGCCGCGTCGCGGATCCAATCCGGCATGCCAGCCGGCAGCGGCGTCGACGGCGCCGGCTCGCGCATCGGTTCCTCGGCGATCTCCACCCCCGGGATGCGCAGCTCGGAGAGGGGCTCGGGCCGGTCGATGTCCCGCAGCTGCCGCTCGCCCAGCGAAGCCATCGTCGCGCCGTCGGGGAGGTCGTCGGCCACGATCGCGCGGGTCGTGTCGGACAACAGCACCTGCCCGCCGCGACCGGTCGCGGCTATGCGCGAGGCTCGGACCACGTCGAGGCCGGTGTAGCCCTCGTCGCCGACCGCCGGCTCGCCGGTGTGCAGGCCCAGCCGCAGCCGCACGGATGCGCCATCCGGCCACTCGTGCTCGGCGTGGGCACGCTGCACGTCCACGGCAGCCGCGACCGCCTCGCGGGCACGCGCGAACGAATAGAAGAACGCGTCGCCCTGGGTGTCGATCTCCTGGCCGCCATGGGCGCCGAACGTCTCGCGGATGAGCCGCCGATGCGTCGCAAGGGCGGCCGCGTACCCTTCGTCGCCCAGCCGCTTGAGCAGGGCGGTGCTGCCCTCGATGTCGCTGAAGACGAACGTCACGGTGCCCGTCGGAAGGTTCGGCATCACTCGGTCGAGGATACGCGACCGATTCAGAATCATGCCGGATCCTCCGCGACCTCCACCGTGATCGGGTCGGACGGGGCCCGTTCACGACGGGCGAGCAGCGCGAACGGAATGGCGAGCGCCTGGATGCCGCCGGCAACGAGGTACGAGGCCCCGTAGCCGAAGGCATCGGCGGTCCGGCCCAGCGCAGGCTGGATCACGACCCCACCGGACGACCCCATGAGGGAGTCGAAGGAGAGGACCGTCGCCCGCTGCTCCGACGAGATGATGCCGTTCATGAAGGCGCGGCGCATCGGCTCCTCGATGGCGAGCACCACGCTCCACACCGCGACCAGGACGAGTGCCAACACGAAGCTGGTGGTGAGACCGATCCAGACCAGGAAGACGACACTGAGGAAGGCGCTCGCGATCACGACCGAGGTGCGACGGCTGAAGATTCGACGCGCCAGCGGAACGAGCAGGCCGCCGACGATCTGGGCGCCGGCCAGGATCGCCGCCGCCAGGCCCGCGATGCTGTACGCGTTCGGGTCGCCGTACAGCTCGAGCAGGTACGGCTGGAACGCGTAGAACGCGTAGAAGCCGACGCCCATGGTGAACGGCGCCGCCAGCATGAGCCAGCGGACCGGCCGGTTGCGCAGGCCGCCATCGATGGCGCCGGTGAGGACGGTCCGGACCGCCCGCACCGGTGTTGCCGTGCGATCGGGCTTGAAGCCGATGTCGTGCATGAAGCGCCAGGCCACGATGAGCGTGATCCCCAGCATCGCGGCCCGCACGATGTACGGGACCCCCAGGTCGGTGAGTTGGGCGATCACGCCGCCCAGCACGGAGCCTGTGAGCATGGCGATGCCGCCGACGACCTGCGCGCGCCCGAACACGGTCTCCAGGTCCCCGCTGAAACCCCGCGCGGCCAGCGCGTCGACAAGCCACGCCTCGGTGGCGCCGGAGAAGAACGTGAATCCGAGCCCGAGCAGGATCGACGCGATGGCCCAGCCCCAGAACGGCGCGCCCATGTTCCACATCAGCAGGTAGAGGAGCGTCGAGAGGAGCAGGGTGCCCGCGCCGAGCATGAAGGAATAGCGACGGCCGCGGGTATCGGCAACGACGCCGGTCGGGACCTCGAATAGCACCTGGCCGACCGTGAAGAAGGCATTGGCCGCGAAGGCCTCGGTGTTGCTGAGGCCGGCATCGAGCAGGAAGAGCGTGTTGATGCCCCAGATGAACGACGCGGCCAGCGTCGTGAGCAGGGTGAGCAGCAGATAGATCCGCTCGACGCCCCGTGCGCCATCGGTCATGTGGTGAACTCTAGGTGGTCTCGCCCCGAAACTCATCGGTCAAACGACGGGCTCACCCGCACGTGGCATGATTCCGGACTCGGCACCTGGAGCCAATCCCTTGCGAACCGACCCGCCCGAGGGCACGCGGGCCGTGCGCATCCTTCGAGGCGTCCGCCGCGGTAGGACCGTCGTCCTGGCCGTGGCCCTGGCTGCTCTGTTCACGTCCCTGACGCCGGGACCGATGCGGGCCACGAACGTGCTCTCGGCCGGGATCGTGACGCCCACCTCCGGGACCACCGCGACGGTCTTCGTGTTCAGCGTCCACTTCCTCTCGGAGAGCCCGGGCCAGCCGCCCTTCCCGATCTCGGCGCAGGTGGACGAGGTCGTCGTCGTGCCTCTTTCGTTCGTGGAGGGCTCGGGAACGACGGCCGACGGAACGTACCGCGGATCGACGACCCTGCCCGAGGGGGAGTGGGAAGTTACATTCGTTGCCACTGCCCCCGGACCAGGGCCTTTGGACCTCGAGGGTCCGACGATCCACGTCACGCAGCCGATCGGGACACCGACACCCGCGCCGACGCCGGATCCCACGCAGGCACCCACTCCGTCGCCGACGGCCGGATCGACACCGCCGCAGACCCCGCAGCCGACGCCCCCGCCGACGCAACCTCCCACGCGGAGGCCACCAGCCCAACAGACGCCGCCTCCGTCGAACCCGATCAGCCCGTCGACCCCGGGTGCAAACCTTGGCGCGACGCCGGCGCTGGGTGCATCCCCGAGCTCATCGGTCCGTGCGACGGACGTGCCTGGCAGCGCCGGCGCAGTGCCATCCGAGCGAGGAACGCCCGGATCGGGTCCATCGGCTCAGCCGGATGAGACCGATGACGACGCCGGGTTGGTCAGGGGCAACCCGTGGCTGTTCCTGGGCGGCGGCATGGCCACGATGGGCGGAGCGATCCTGGTCGGTCAGACCGTGGCCTGGCGGAAGCGACGGAACGGTCGATCGCCGGGCATTCCCGGCGCACCCGGCGCACCCGGCGCAGGCTAGGGGCGGGGACGCGATCTATCGCGCCAGATTGTCCTTGGGGGCTCCCGGCGTCGCGGTGGGGCGATCTATATGCGGCTGGCTGGCGTGAACGTGCGTCGGGGGCGCCTGGAGGACATCCGAACAGCGATAGACCGGCGCCAGGCCGCCCAGATCAGGCCCCATGACAACATCGGAAGATAGATCGCGCGACACGGGAACGTCGCATCGCATCATTGCCGGTCGCCCAACGTTGGCCGATCTATCGCGCCAGATCGTCCTGAGGGACTCTCGGCGACGCGGTGGGGCGATCTATATGCGGCTGGCTGGCGTGAATGTGCCTAGCGGGCGCCTGCAGGACGTCCCAACAGCGATAGATCGGCGCCAGGCCGCCCAGATCAGGCCCCATGACAACATCGGAAGATAGATCGCG
The DNA here is from genome assembly GCA_050695815.1 of Candidatus Limnocylindria bacterium. Classification (GTDB taxonomy): domain Bacteria; phylum Chloroflexota; class Limnocylindria; order QHBO01; family QHBO01; genus JACDBZ01. Next base: position 6,102 of record JBOGSW010000155.1, read on the forward strand.
CGACACGGAACGGAAGGGGCGCCGATCACCCTCCGCCGCGGCGGTAGCTGGCGCTGAGTCGACCGGAGGCGAGCACCTTGCCCTCCATGGCCGAGCGCAGCTCATCGGCGGAGAAGCCGGGTTCCAGGTTGAGCGTCTCGGAGAGGGCGAAGACCTCGAAGTCATAGCGGTGGCTGCCCGATGGGGGACACGGCCCGCCGTATCCGTCGCGACCGAAGCTCGTCCGGCCCTCGACCCCGGCCACGCTGCCGGATGCTCCCTCGGCCAGCGATGTCCGCTCGGCGGGGAGATCGGCGGCGATCCAGTGCACGAAGCCACCGGCATCGGGATCGGTCACGATGAGCGCGAAGCCGCCGGCGTCCGATGGCGCCTCGGACCAGGCGAGAGGCGGCGACACGTCGTCGCCGTCGCAGCCGAACTTCGTCGGGATCGTGCCGCCATCGGTGAAGGCGGTGCTCGTGACGGTCAGCTCATCGGTCATGGGTGATGCCTCCTGGGAGGCGCCGGGTTGCGCGGATTCCCCGCATGCGGCCAGGACGAACGGCGCCGCGATGATGGTCAGCATTCGTCGTGCCTTCATCGCGAGTGGGCGCTGCTCCCTGCGTGACCGTTTCATCCGGTGAAGCTATCTGCCAAGTTGAGGCCCTTCGATGGCCGATGGCGTCATCCTGTGCAATGACGTGCCATCCAAGGCCCGATTCCTGCCCGATCCTGGTCGTTACCGTCATCGGGTGAAATCGGGCGGTCGCCGAGGCTCCTGCCGGGAGGGCTGGCCCCCGCCACCGGCCAGGAGCAACCAACCGGTGGCGAGGAGGTGGTCAGTAGTCGTAGAAGTCCGCTTCGGTCGGGGCCGATGAGGGTTCCGGCTCGGCGTCATCGGTCTCGCTGTCACCCACGACGACCGTGATCTCCTGCGACGGGCCTGCGTCGCTGTGATCGGCATTGCGCAGCGACGCAATGATCGTGTGCTCGCCCGGCGCCAGCTCACGCGCTACCTGCGCCGCGTCGTCGAACACCATCTCGTATTCGGCTGAGCTGATATCGGTGTCGAAGTAGAAGTGGACGTGGTGGTTGCCGGTATCCGGCGTTCCCAGGGCCACGCTCGCGTCGAGTTGAACGTCGAACGGGACCGATACCTCCGCGCCATCGGCCGGCGAGGCAATGCTCAGCGCCAGGTCGCCGTCGTCGTCGCCAGCGCCCGATCCGGAGCCGGCGGCGCAGGCGGTCAGCAGGATCGCGATCGCGGCCCCGATGGCCGAAGCCTTGAACCCCTGTCGTGGAATTCTCACGAAGGTCACCCCAGATCGACGTTGTTGCATCAACCATTTCGTCCGGGGTTACGGAAGGGATGGCCTTCAGCCCCGGTGTGCTACTATTTCACACACGATGGCACACTCAGACGCCGATGAGCTGACCCGGACGAACGTCACGCTGCCGGCACGCCTGCTGGTGCAGGTCGATCGGATGGCCGGACCACGTGGTCGGAGCCGGTACGTCGCGGAGGCCGTCGCCCAGCGCGTCCGGAGGGACGAGCTGGGAGCAGCGATTCGCGAGACCGCCGGCGCGATGGTCGGCCGGCCCGGCAGGATGACCTCCGACGAGGTGACGCGCTGGGTCGACGAGCTGCGCTCCGAGGAGTCCGAGTAGGGATGCGCTACCTCCTCGACACCACGCTGATCGTCGACCACGCCCACGGGTACGAGCCGGCGATGGCCCTGCTGCATCGGCTCTACGAGGAGGGCGCCGAGCTCTTCACCTGCGACGTCGTGGTGTGCGAGGCGCTGTCGGGCGGGTCAGATGAGCATCTCGAGGTCGTGTCGCGCCTGCTGGAGCCGATCGAGTACGTCGCGACCGATCCGGCCGCCGCTCGCGCGGCCGGTGACGCGCGCCTGCGTCGTCATCGGTCCGGCGCCAGGATGGGGCTGGGCGACTCGCTCATCGCCGCAGTGGCCGGTGGCCTCGGCGCCACCGTCGTGACTCGCAACCGGCCCGATTTCGAGCGCCAGGGCGCATCGGTCCTGACCTACTGAATGTCGTCGCGAAAGGCCCCCATCGCCCCCATCGCCATTGTCTCGGCGCTGCCCCAGGAGCTCGCCGCCCTCGTCGGGGCCGCCACCGACGCCCAACCGTTCGAGCTCCCCGGACGATTCCGCGCATGGACCGGCGAAATCGACGAACGGGCCGTCGTGCTGGCCGAGGCGGGGATCGGCAAGGTCGCGATGGCAACGCTGGCAACCCTGCTCATCAGCAGCACCGACCCGAGCGTGGTGGTGTTCACGGGCGTGGCCGGTGGGCTCGATCCGGCCGTCGGCATCGGTGACGTGGTGGTGGCGGACCGGCTCATCCAGCACGACGCCGGCGTGGCCGAGCCGGACGGCATCCGCGTCTATCAGCCGGAGCATCTGCCCTTCTTCGACCCGACCGACCGCCTCGGCTACGAGACCGATCCGGCCCTCCTGGCGATCGCGAGGGAGCGCCTGGCGGTGGGGCTCGAGATGGAGGCCATCGATGGGCGCACACCTCGGATCCGCACCGGGACGATCCTGACAGGCGACGTCTTCGTCAACTCCGTCTCGATGCGCGAGCGGCTGCACGCCACCTTCGGCGGATTGGCGGTCGAGATGGAAGGAGCGGCGCTGGCCCAGGTGGCTGAGCGGCTCGGGACTCGGCACCTCGTGATCCGTGCCATCAGCGATCTCGCCGGCGCGGAGGCACCATCGCCCGATGTCTTCGGCCGCTTCCTGGCTGGCGCCTCCGCGAACAGCGCTCGGGTGGTACGCCACCTCCTCCCGGCGCTCTGAACGCGGCGAGTACCACAGCCTCCCTATTCGTAACCGAGCCGGTTACGAATAGGGACGAAGCCTCACCGATACGCTGGCTCGAGATCAGGAAACATCGGGAAGCGCTTCACGTTCAGCGTGAGAAGACTGGCACCGATCGACTGCGCCGCGGCCGCGATGAGGTAGTCGGTCGTGTCGATCCCGCCATGCGATG
>JBOGSW010000156.1:0-6860 GCA_050695815.1 Candidatus Limnocylindria bacterium
CGTGGCGCACGGCCCTGAGCCCGGCCACGTGATGCAGCCGATCGCTCGCCTGGCCGCGCTCGTCAGCGGCCTTGCACACATCGTGGGCGGCACGCTGCGCGGCCTCCTGTGGTTCGCGCCGGCCCGCTGGCCGTGGGCGCTGGGCGTGGCGCTCCTGCTCGGCCTGGCGGCGTGGCAGTCGATCGAGGGTGCCCGGCGCCAGGAGGCATCGCAGCCCCGTCCCGAGCCGGTCGGATTGCAGGCGGTGGTGGATGGGGACGCGACTGGCTGGGTCGGGACGTCGAGCGTCGTGCGCGGGCCGTTCCTGGACTCGTCGGCATACGGCGCGCCCGTCCTGCGCTACTACTACCTGCTGCTCGATCCGGCCGACCCGGGGTTGGCGATGGTGGCTCGTTCCACCGAGCGCCTCGAGGACCGTCGCTCGCGGACCATCGTCGCGCGCGTCGAGGCCGATCGCTCGCTGGTGGCGGACGCGACCGCCGCCCTGGGCGACCCCGCCGGCGTCAACCCCGTGCTGCACTTCGTGGAGCTGCCCGACCGGCCGCAGGCGCTCCTCTCGGACGCGGTCGCCACCCCGGTGACGCTGGATGCCACCGCGGGCGATGTCGTCATCCTGCGCGCCGACTTCGGCCCGGCCGTGGCCGCAGCCGACGGCGACGGCTGGGAGTACGTCGCCCGGACCGATGGGCGGGCCGTGATCGTGCGCTCGCCGCACCCGCCGGAGCGGCTGCCGGTCGACGTGTGGGGCGTCGCCGCGACCGACCCGGTTCGCGTCGAGCAGGCCCTCGCCGTCCCCGAGATGGACGCCGCGCTCGACGGTCGCGATGCACCGGCCGGACGGCTCCTGGCCGAGGGCGAGTCGCCGCCGATCGCCGAGATCTCGTACGTCCCGGCGATGGTCTTCGGCGTGCTGGCCCTGATCCTCGCCATCGGCTGGGCGATCGGCTATCCCGTGTTCAGCCGCACCGCCCGCCTGCCGGGCGGCGTCCGGACCTGGCCCCTCGAGCACGGCGACGAGCTGCCGGCGGTGCTGTATGGCCTGGACGCCCGTGGCGTGCGCCGCGTGGCGGTCGAGGCGGCGCCGGGCAGGCTCGAGCGCCTGCCGATCGACGAGATCGAGCGCCGCGCATGGCAGTTCGCGCTGCACGATGGCACCGCGGCCCCCTCCGGCGGCGACGTCGGCGGCCGCGGTGCGCTCACGCTGTCGTCGAGCCAGGGTCCGCTCCTCGTGCGCCTCGAGCCGCCGCCCGCGGGCATGACGTTGGCCGGTGGCACGCTCGTCGACGTCCGCAGCTCGCGTCCCGCGCTTCGGCTGCGTGGGCACCGCCTGGACCTCGTCGCTGCATTCACCGATGTCGCCGTCCGCGACCGCGCCCTTGCCGCGCTCACGCCGGATCGGCTGATCGCCGTGCCCGACCTGCCGCCGCCGGCGGCACGGACGAGCACGCCACCTCCGATGCCCATCGACGCCTCGCCGCTGCCCGTCCGCGCGTCCGCGCTCGTGCTCGGCGCGGTCGCGCTGCTCCTCGTCGCCGGCGGTGGGCTGGCGCTGCCGGGTGGCCTCGGGGATGTCGAGACCTTGGCGCCGTCGCTCGCCCAGGTCGCCATCGGCCTTTCCCTGGGACTCATCGCTCGCGGCGTCTGGCTGCGGCGCGACTGGGCGCGCACGGTCGGATTCACCGTGGCCTGGGTCGGCGCCATGCTCTCCGTCCTCATCGCCTTCGCCGCTCCGCAGTGCGGCCTGTGGCTCTCGCCGAACCTCGCCGCCTGCCAGGCCGCCGGCCCGATCGGCGTGATCGGCGCCGTCGGCGCCGCCATCGGCTTTGCCTACGCCGCGCTGGCGATCGCGCGTCATCCGCGCGTCTTCACCCAGTGAGGGGCATCTGCTAGCATCGGCGCATCAACTGAAGAGACGCCGACGGGTGCCGTGGCCGCAAGGACCACGGGTGAATGGAGAAGCCGGTGAGATGCCGGCACAGTCCCGCTACTGTATCCGCGCCGCCGTCCCGCCAAGGGGACGCGAGCACGGGAGTCAGGTCGCCAGCCCGATCGCGATGTCGCTCACCCTCGCGTGAAAGGGAAAGGCATCACCATGACTCCCCATCGTCGCTCCGCCCCCCTCACCGTCCTGTTCGGACTGCTCCTCGGCGCCTGCGCTCCCGCGGCCAGTCCTTCCCCGTCGACCAGCGCCGTGCCGCCGGCCAGCGCCGCGCCGTCAACGAGCACAGCACCCTCGCCGTCGCCATCGGCCGCGGCCTTCCCACTTACCCTGACCGATGACGCCGGACGCGAGGTCAGCCTGGAGGCTGAGCCGGAGCGGATCGTCAGCCTGGCGCCCTCGAATACCGAGATCGTCTGCGCCCTCGATGCCTGCGATCGGATCGTGGGCGTCACCGATTTCGACGACTATCCGCCCGAGGTCGCCGCGCTGCCCAAGGTGGTCAACCTGGCCCAGGTCGATGTCGAGGCCGTCGTCGCGGCCGAGCCCGACCTGGTGATCGCGGCCGGCAACGAGCTGACGCCGACCGCGGTCATCGAGCAGCTGATCGAGCTCGACCTGACCGTCATGACCCTGTACCCCGAATCCCTCGACGAGGTTTATGCCGATATCGAGCTGGTCGGGCGGGCGCTCGGCCGCGTTGACGCCGCTGCCGACCTGGTGGCCGGGATGGAGGAGCGCGTCGAGGCCGTGCGCTCGGCGGTGGCGGACGAGCCCAGGCCGCGTACCTTCTACGAGGTGAGCGTCTTCGAGGGCCTCATCTACACGGCGGGCGAGGGCTCGTTCCTGTCCGGCCTGATCGATGCCGCGGGCGGGGAGCCGATCACCGGCGACGCGCTCTCGACCTCGATCGAGCTCGAGACCCTGGTGGCCGCCGACCCGGAGCTGATCCTGCTCGGCGACGCCGCGTACGATCCGACCATCACGCCCGAGACGGTGGCGCAGCGCCCGGGATGGGGCGCGATGAGCGCCGTGCAGGACGGGCGGGTGCTGGTCATGGCCGATGACGTCGTCATCACGCGCCCCGGACCGCGCATCGTGGACGGACTCGAGGCACTGGCGCGGGCCATCCACCCCGACGCCTTCGAGGCCGGCTGACCGATGCGCGCCACCGCCGCCAGTCGCCCGTTGCTGCGGGGACCGGCGCCCGGCCGCATCGGCCTGGCCCTGGGCGGTGGGGCCATCCTGCTGCTGGGGGTGGCGCTCGCCGGCGTCGCGCTCGGCAGCGTCGGCATCGGTCCGGGCGAGGTCGTGCGGGCCATCGGCCACCGCATCCTGGGCATCGGCACGGGGGCGGGTCTCGCCCCGAGCACCGAGACGATCATCGTCGACCTTCGCCTCCCGCGGGTCGTGGGCGCGATGGTGGTGGGTGCCGGCCTGGCCTGCGCGGGGACCGTCTTCCAGGCGGTGCTGCGCAACCCGATGGCGGACCCGTACATCATCGGCACCGCCGCGGGCGCATCACTCGGGGCGGTCGTCGGGATCGTGCTGCCCCTCCTGCTGCCTGCGCTCGCCATCGGTGCCGGCAGCGCATGGCTGGGCCTTGGCGTCGTCCAGCTGCTGGCCTTCGTGGGTGGGTTGGCCGCCGTGCTGGTGGTGATCGGCGTGGCGCGCAGCGGCGGACGCCTGCCGTCGGTGACCCTGCTGCTCACCGGGTACGCTGTCTCGTCGATGCTGGCCGCCGGGGTCGCGCTCCTCATGTTCGCATCCGGCCGCGCCCTGGCCGCGATCTTCGCCTGGCTCATGGGCTCCCTGGGGGGCGTGAGCTGGACCGATCTCGCCGTCGCCGCGCCGATCGTGCTGGCCGCCTTCGTGCTCCTCTTCGCTCGCTGGCGCCGCCTCAACCTGCTCCTGCTCGGCGACGGGCCGGCGGCGCACCTCGGCCTGGACGTGGGGCGCGAGAAGCTGATCCTCACCCTGCTCGCATCGCTGGCCACGTCGGCCGCGGTGGCCGTGGCCGGAACGATCGGCTTCGTCGGCCTGGTGGTGCCGCACCTCCTGCGCCTCGTCATCGGCCCGGACCACCGGCTCCTGCTGCCGGCCAGCATGCTGTACGGGGCGGCCCTGCTGACCCTCGCCGATCTCGGCGCGCGCATGGCCGGCGGGATACCTGTCGGGATCGTGACCGCCCTCATCGGCGCGCCATTCTTCCTGTGGCTCCTGCGTCGCTCGCGACGGATCAGCCTGGAGGCGACGGCGTGAGCGTGGGCGCCACCGTCATCGCGGTGCGCCGCCTGGAGGCCTCGTACGACGCCGGCGGCGGCGAGCGGCGCAGCGTTCTGCGCGGCGTCGACCTGGAGCTGCGGTCCGGGGAGCTCGTCGCGCTGCTCGGCCCGAACGGGAGTGGAAAGACGACCCTCCTGCGTGCGATCGCCGGAACGCTGCCGCCCGATGCTGGCACGGTCGAGCTGTTCGGGCGCGCGATCGCGGACTGGCCGCGCGGGCGGCTCGCCCGTCGCGTGGCGGTCCTGCCGCAGTCGCTCCTGCTGCCCGACGGCTTCCGCGTCGCCGAGCTGGTCGAGATGGGCCGCGCGCCGCACGCCACGCGCTGGCTCGGTGCGTCGGCGGCCGACGAGGAGGCCGTCCAGCGCGCGCTCGCCGACGCGGGCGCGCTGGACCTCGCCGAGCGCCACGCGGACGAGCTGTCCGGCGGCGAGCGTCAGCGCGTGCTGGTGGCCATGGCGCTCGCCCAGGAGCCAGAGCTGCTCCTCCTCGACGAGCCCACGCTGCACCTCGACGTGGCCCACCAGGCCGCGCTGCTCGAGACGGTGCATCACCTCCAGGAACGTCGTGGCCTCACGGTGCTTGCGGTGCTCCACGACCTCAACCTGGCGGCGGCCCACGCGCCGCGCGTCGCGCTCCTGGGCGACGGCCGGATCGTGGCCGATGGGCCGCCGGGCAGCGTGCTTCGCGCCGATCGGGTGCGCGACCTGTTCGGCGTGGGGGTCGACGAGGCGCACACCGCCGACGGCCGCAGCTTCCTCGTGCCGCGCTCGGTGGCGATGACCGCCAATGAACCTTCCGCTAACCGCGCGGGTACTACTCGGTAGCACCGGTTCCCCGGCATGGGTTCGGTGTGCCCGCCCGCGGAGCACGGAATCCGGGCCCCGTCTCCTGTTGGACTACAACGCGACCAAGGAGGTGGACAAGCGGATATAATCCACTGCCCGTTGGGCCCTCGCCACGGCATTCGGCCGTGCGCGACCACATTTACCGTTCATCCCCATCACTGGAGGGAGTAATGAGACGGACCAAGTGGAACGCATTGGCGTTCCTCTTCAGCGGCGCGCTGATCCTGGCTGCCTGCGGGTCGCCGGGTACCACACCCGCTGAGTCCGACGAACCGCCTGAGTCGGAAGGCCCGGGCGAGTCGGAGCCGGCCGCCACGGAAGGCGCGACCGGGACCGGAACGATCACCTACGCGATCGACGGTCAGATCACGACGCTGTCGAACGCCGCCAGCGACGTTCCCACCGCCGAGGCATTCAGCCCCATCGGCGCCGGCCTGTACCAGTACGACGCCACCCTGACCCCGGTCCCGGATCTCGCCGCGGACCTGTGCGAGGTGACCGAGGAAGAGCTGGTCTGGACCTGTACCCTGCGTGACGCGACGTTCCACAACGGCGATCCCGTGACCGCCGCCGACGTCGTCTTCACCTACCAGATCGCGCAGAGCGAGAACTGCCGATTCAACCCGTCGATCTGCCTGTCGCCGTTCCTCGACACGGCCGAGGCCGTCGACGAGACGACCGTCGAGTTCACGCTGCTCGAGGCCTACTCGCCGTTCGCCACCGTGATCCTCCCCGGCATCTCCATCGACTCGGAGGCGGTCGTCACGGCTGCCTACGATGAGTTCGTCGGTGGGGCCGAGGGGATCGACACGGCTGCGGCACAGGCTGCTGCAGACGCGCTCACCCCGCCCGAGGATGGCGAGCTTGCTCCCGAGGACTGCGACGCGGGCCTCGCGGCGGCGGAAGGCGTCCTCGAGGAGGCCGCCGTTGCGCTTCCCAACCGCGACGATTTCAACACCGGCGGCGAGGCCGGAGACGAGTTCGATCCGTGCGCCTACGGTGCCGCGCTCGCGGGACTGATCGACCAGACCCTCACCGCGCTCGAGGAAGAGGGCGTCGACGCCATCTCGGCCGTCTACCCGCTCCTCTCCTTCAACACCGAGCCGGTCCAGGCCGGTCCGTTCATGTGCGAGCCGGGCTGCCTGTCGGCAGGTGAGAACCTGACGGTCGTGGCGTATCCGGACTACTACGGCGGCGCTCCGGCCACGGAGCAGATCGTGATGCCGATCATCACCGACGAGGTGCAGATCGGGAACGCGCTCAGCGCCGGCCAGGTCGACTGGCACTACTCGATCCCGTCGGACGTCCACACGGCGCTCGAGGGTGACGAGAACATCAAGTTCGCCGAGTACCCCGACTTCGGCTACTTCGGCCTCCAGTACAACCTGCGCGAGGGCCAGCTCTTCGCTGACCTTGGCGCCCGCAAGGCAGTCCAGTACTGCATCGACAAGGTCGCGACGGTCGATACCGCCACAAACGGCCAGGGCGTTGCCATCGAAGCCGACATTCCGCCGGCGTCGTGGGCCTACAACCCTGACCTCGTGACGGTGGATCGCGATGTCGCGGCCGCCATCGGCTTCCTCGAAGAGGCCGGATGGACGGTCGAGACCGATGCCGACGGCAACGCCACCGGTCCCGCAACGCGCGGCGACGAGGTCTTCACGACCGACGTGTACGTGCGAGCCGGTCAGCCTGAGCGCATCCGCTTCATGGAGCTGCTGCGCGACCAGGTCGTCGACTGCGGCATGGAGCTCAACGTGATCGAGGGTGACTTCGCCACGGTGCTGCTC
>JBOGSW010000157.1:0-8753 GCA_050695815.1 Candidatus Limnocylindria bacterium
TGGTCGAACTCGTCGAGCGACCCGACGTTCCTGGCCGGCCCCTCGACCACCCCTGGGGAGGCGGCCAGTCCCCGAACCTCGTCCGCCGCGGTCGCCGGCTCGCGGTAGAACTTGTCCGGGAAGCCCCACAGGGCGTTGTAGGGAAAGTCGAGCGCAGTCTTCGTCGCCGTGCCGACCCACTCGTGCGGCCGCAGTGCAAACGCCCGCTCGCGCTCGTCGCGGCGTTCGGAGACGAGCGCGCGCGCGTCGACCGCGTCGGGGTCCGCCATGAAGACGCGGAGCTCGTTGTAGCGGAGGAGCATCACGTCCTCGGGATCGTCCAGCAGGCCGGACTCGGCGAGCTTGCGCCCAATGGCCACGAGCACGATGCGCACACGCGCGTTCGTTCCCTGGTCGATGTAGAAGTGGTGGTCGGGCGTCAGCGGCGCCATTCGGAGGTTCATCTCGTTGGCCGCGCGCATCTCCATGAGGGCATCTCCGTCGAGGCCATCGAGAATCTCCGCCGATGCCGCCTCGATGTCTGCCTGCAGCGCGCCCATCGTCGCTGGGTAGTCGTAATCGGTCTCGATGTAGCCACGGACGAGCTCGATCAGCGGCTCCATCTTCTCGTAGACGGTCGGGAAGACGAACTCGTGGCTCCAGACCGCGTGCCAGCCGAACTCCTTCTGGTACGGCTTCACGCGCTCGGCGATGAACCGGTCGCCACGGTCGGATCGCCCGAGGGCGGCGATGATCTCGGCGGCCGTGTCGTGCCCGAAGGCGTCGGCCAGCTCCGCATCGGCCCTCACCTCCTCCTTCATCTCCCACAGCGCGCGGATGGAGTCCCAGTTGCGGTCGCTGGCCGAGTTCTGCAGGCGCCCCAGCAGCGCTTCGTCGACGCGGCCGTGGACCCTCTCCATCACCGCGCGGAGGTTCAACGTCGCCGACAGCTGGGCGAAGTTCAGCATCCAGTGGATCTTCCAGTGCCTGTCGTGAACGTCGATCGCGTCCTCCAAAAGGACGGCGAGCTCCATCATGGTCAGCTCGCCCTGGCGATCGAGCATCTGCTCCAGGTACGCGAAGTTGCGCTCCATCTCGGGCACCAGACGGCCGCGCCACCAGTCGGCGAAGCTGCGCCCGTAGGTGGGCAGCACTGCGTCGAGGTACGTGCCGATCCTGTCGCTGTATGTCGGATCCAGCGGGACCCGCGCACCGTACCGGGTGCCGTACTCCATCGCGTCGACGGGCCAGGCGGGATCCGCCGGCACGGCCGCGGTGTAGAGGTAGCCGTTGACGCGCTTCGTGATCCAGTCGCTGGCGAACGGCGTCCCGAATCGGCGAAACATGTGGTCGCACGTCAGCCACCATCCGCCGATGTCGTAGAACATCGGGCTCAACGGATGAGGGCAATGGAGGTCGTCGAAGACCCAGAAGAGCTTCTTCTCCAGGTCGGACTCCCATTCGATCGGGAACTCCTCGCTCCCGAAGAACTGGTCCAGCACCTGGTCACCCATCTCGCCCGCCATCAAGGGAACCTCCGTGGACCGATCACGTGCCGCGACCGAGGTCGAGCATCGATCATCGATCATAATGAGCATATCCGATGTCCACCAGCCGGATCCACGACTTCGACGCGCCTCCGATCGGCGACGCCGATGCCCTGACCCAGCTCCTCGGCGGCAAGGGAGCGAACCTCGTCCTCATGGCGGGCGAGCTCGACATGCCGGTGCCGCCGGGCTTCACGATCACCACCCGGGCCTGCCTCGAATTCCTGTCGGAGGGCTGGCCCGGGGACCTCGACGCGGAGTTGCGCGCGCACATGGATCGTCTCGGCGACCGGGCCGGCCGCCGCTTCGGCGAGGCGAGCGACCCGCTGCTCGTCAGCGTGCGCTCCGGGGCCGCGGTCTCGATGCCCGGCATGATGGACACGATCCTCGATCTCGGGCTGAACGAGGCCTCGACGCGGGGGCTCGCCGCCGCGACCGGTGACGAGGCATTTGCGAATGACTGCCTCCGACGTTTCCGTGAAGGCTACCGGCAGGTCATCGGCGCCACGAGCGTGCCCCCCGATCCGTGGGAGCAGCTGCGCGCGGCGATCGAGGCCGTCTTCCGCTCCTGGAACAGCGATCGCGCCAGCGCCTACCGACGTCGGGAGGGGATCCCGGACGAGCTCGGCACGGCCGTCACCGTGCAGGCGATGGTGTTCGGCAATCGCGGCCCGAACTCGGGATCGGGCGTCCTGTTCACGCGCAACCCATCGACCGGCGAGCCGACGCCGTACGGCGACGTGATGTTCGACGCCCAGGGCGAGGACGTCGTCGCCGGCGGTCATGAGCCGCAGCCGATCGCCGCCCTGGACGCACGGCTCCCGGAGGTCGCGGCGGAGCTTCGCCGCCACGCTGCGACGCTCGAGCGCCACTACGCCGACCTGTGCGACATCGAGTTCACGATCGAGGAGGGGCGCCTGTGGCTGCTCCAGGTCCGGGTCGGAAAGCGGAGCCCGCGCGCCGCCCTGCGCATGGCGATCGACATGGCCGATGACGAGGCCTTCCCCCTGACGCGGGAGGAGGCGATCCGGCGGGTTCGCCATCTCCTCACCGATCCACCGCGCTTCTTCGTCCGGCCCGAAGGCAGGCCCGAACCGATAGCCACCGGCCTGCCGGCCTCGCCGGGCGTAGCGTCGGGGAGGATCGTCACCACCTCGGACGCCGCCGAGAAGGCGGGCTCTTCCGGCGAGGCGGTCATCCTCGTCCGGGCCGAGACGTCACCCGACGACGTGCGCGGGATGGCGTGCGCGACGGGCGTGCTGACCGCCCTGGGTGGCCTCGCCAGCCACGCCGCCGTCGTCGCCCGCGGGTGGGGCATCCCCGCCGTCGTGGGGGCGGCCGCCGTGCACCCCTCGGCGCAGGCGGTGGAGATCGCCGGGCGGGTCATGGGCGCCGGCGAGGAGATCACGATCGACGGCTCGACCGGCGAGATCTTCCCCGGCCGGCTCGCCGGGAGGGTCGAGATCGTCCCGGAGGCCGCGACGCTGCTCGCCTGGGCCGACGAGCTCGGCACAGGGCTCGACGCAGGGCCGGACGGCCTCGTCGGCGGCGAAGCGGTCGACGACCGCGCCACGGAGGCACCGGATCGGTCCGACGTGTCGCCCGATGACGTCCTGCGCGCGCTCCTCATCCGGGGCGCGGTCGCCGCCGATGCACTCGCCGATGGCCTTGCAGCTGACATCGAGCCGGTGACCGCCGCCATCGAGCGGCTCGAAGCCGAGAAGCAGGTGGAGGAAAGGGACGGTGCCCTGCGGCTGGCGCCGGACGGCAAGCTGCAGGCCCTCGCCCTCGTCGCCGCCGACCGGCAGCGCATCGGGGCGGAGCGGGCGGTAGCGCTGCTCGAGACGTTTCACGCCCTCGATCAGCGGATGAAGGAGATCGTCACCGCGTGGCAGGTCCGCGAGATCGCCGGCGAGGAGGCGATCAACGACCATGCCGATGCCGGGTACGACGCATCGGTCCTCGCCAGGCTCGGGGAGCTGCATGAGGACGCGGCCGGCTGGCTCGCGCCGGCTGGAGACGAGCTGCCTCGCTTCGCGGCGTACGCCCGACGGCTCGGGCGTGCCCTCACCCTCGCCCGCGACGGCGATCATCGTTTCGTTGCGTCGCCGCGCGTCGACAGCTACCACGGTGCCTGGTTCGAGCTCCACGAAGAACTCATCCGGCTCGCCGGTCGCCGGCGGAGCGGCGAGGCCGCGGCGGGGCGGGCATGACCACCGCTGCCGCGGAGCTGGAGCCGGGCCGCGGGTCCTAGCCGTTCTCGCCGGCGCGACGGACGTCGTCGTCACCGGCCTGGTCGCCATCGCGATGGCCCCGCGGCCATCCCTCGTCGGTGGGGGAGGCACCCGACTCGTTGCTGGTCACGGCGACCCGCTCGGCTCCCTTGTCGAGATGCTCGCGCACATCCTCCGTGTTTTCGTCGGGATGCTGCCCGATCCACGCGCCGCCCTCGCGGCGCTCGGTCTCATCGGTCATTCGAAAGGCCTCCATGGTGTTGCCCGATGCAGTGCAAGGTCCGCGCCGGTTGGGTGGAGATGTGCTCATCTGACAAGCATCGGCTTCGCGCATACTCGCCCCATGTGCGGCCGATTCAGCCAGGGCGAGCCGTCGCGTCACGTCAGCGATTACTTCGGCGCCTATCCCGATGACGACCTGCCGGAAGGCCTCTACAACGTCCCGCCCACCGAGATGATCCGCGTCGTCCTGATGCGCGACGATGAGCGGCGCCTGGCACGAGCGAAGTGGGGCTTCCAGCCCTTCTGGGCCGATGGCGGCGGTGACGGCGGCCACCCCAGGTCGTGGATCAATGCCCGGGCCGAGACGGCGGTCGTGTCACCCGCCTTCGGTCCGGCGCTCCGCGCGCGCCGCTGCGTCATCCCCGCCGATGCCTTCTACGAATGGGACCGGACGACGACGCCGCGCCAGCCGTACGCCATCGGCCCGGCGGTGCGCGGCGAGATGCTGGCGCTGGCCGCGATCTGGAGCCCATCGCGCGATGCGCCGCCGACGGCCGCGATCCTGACGACCTCGCCCAACGACCTCCTCGCGACGATCCACAACCGGATGCCCGTGATCGTGGACCGCGGACTGCTCGATGCCTGGCTCGATCCATCGGCCTCGCTTGCCGAGCTGGAACCGATGCTGGCGCCGGCCCCCGACGCGAGCCTGCGCATGTGGCCGGTCAGCACGGCGGTCAACCGCGTGGCGATCGACGGACCGGAGCTGCTCCACCCGGTCGAGGTGCCGCCGGCCCTCGGCCTGGTGTAGTTTCGCGCGCCGCAATCATCAGCTCAGTTCCCGTCAGCTGGCATCAGTGGTGCCATTTGACGGAACCCGTCATGAGTCACGCTAGCATGGCCCCAATGACGCACGAGTCGCTGCTGGCAGCATTGCGGGAGGCGGTCGGCGATCGCCACTGCCTGACCGATGCGGCGCTGCGCGCCTCGTACGAGACCGATTGGACTCGCCGCTTCGGCGGTCCGGCGCTGGCCGTCGTGCGCCCGGGCTCGACGGACGAGGTCGTCGGCGTACTGCGCGCGTGCGTCGATGCCGGCGTCGGCGTGGTGCCACAGGGCGGCAACACCGGGCTCGTCGGTGGCTCGGTGCCGCGCGGTGGCGAGGTCGTGCTCAGCCTCCTGCGCCTCTCCGGGGTGGGCGAGCTTGACGCCGATGCCGGCGAGGTGACCGTCGGTGCCGGCGCCACGCTGGTGGCCGTGCAGAAGCCGGCTCGGGCTGCGGGTTGGGACGTGGGCGTGGACCTCGGCGCGCGCGACTCAGCCACGATCGGCGGCATGTTGGCCACCAACGCCGGTGGCGTGAACGTGCTCCGCCATGGACCGATGCGTCAGCAGCTCATCGGCTTCGAGGCGGTCATGGCCGACGGCACGCTCCTGCGCCGCCTGCCCGGCATGCCGAAGGACAACACGGGGTACGACATCGGCGGGCTGCTCGCCGGCAGCGAGGGGACCCTGGCCGTCATCACCGCCGCACGCCTGCGGCTGGTGCCTCGATTGGCACACCGCACGGTGGCGGTCGCCGGCTTCGCCGATCCACGCATGGCAGTGGCTGCGGGAGCGCGCCTGCGTCGCCGCCTCGCGTCCGTGATGGCACTCGAGCTTTTCACCGATGCCGGCCTCGAGCTCGTGATGCGGCACGCCGGGATCGGCGCCCCGTTCGCGACGCGGCAGCCGGTCTACCTGCTTGTCGAGGTTGGCGCGGGCGAGACGGATCCCAGCGATGACCTCGTCGGGGCGCTCGACGATCTCGACCTCGGAGACGCCGCGGCGATGGCGACCGACGAGGCGGGGAGGCATCGGCTCTGGCAGCTGCGGGAGCGCCATACGGAGGCGGTGAACGCCGAGGGCGTGCCGCACAAGCTCGACGTGTCGGTGCCATTGGCCCGCTATGCCGAGATGATCGAGCGGGCGCCCGAGGTGGTCCACGGGGTCGATCCCGACGCGCGGACGATCGTCTACGGCCACCTGGGCGACGGCAATGTCCACGTCAACGTCCTGGGCCTGGATCCCTCCGACGAGTCGGTCGACGATGCGGTGCTCGGCCTGGTGCTCGAGCTGGGCGGCTGCGTGAGCGCCGAGCATGGCATCGGTGTCGCCAAGGTCGACTGGCTGGTGCGCGACCGGGGTGAGGAGGCGGTGGCCGCCATGCGTTCCATCAAGCGGGCGTGGGATCCGGCCGGGATCCTCAACCCGGGCGTCCTGTTTCGCGCATGACGGCTCACACGCACGCGGAGAGCGCGGCCGCAGCCGGGGCGAAACGACTGGCGGTGGTCCTCATGCTGGTGCTCGGCTACCTGGTGGTCGAGGTCGTCGGCAGCTGGCTCACCAACAGCCTGGCGCTGCTGGCCGATGCCGGCCACATGGCGACCGATGCCGCCGGCCTGCTCCTGGCGCTGCTGGCGGTCTGGATCGCACGCCGTCCCGCCACGCCGGAGCGGTCGTTCGGTTGGTACCGGGTCGAGATCTTCGCCGCCGTGATCAACGCGGTCATCCTGTTCGCGGTGGCGGCCTTCATCCTGGTCGAGGCGGTGCAGCGCCTCGCCTCCCCATCCGAGGTCGTCGGGCTGCCGATGCTGCTCATCGCCGCCCTCGGGCTCGGGGTCAACATCGTCTCGCTCCGCCTGCTGCACGGTGGCGCGCAGGCGAGCCTCAACCTGCGCGGAGCGTATCTCGAGGTCCTCGGGGACCTCCTCGGCTCGGTCGCGGTGATCGTCGCCGGCGTCGTGATCCTGGCCACCGGCTGGACGCCGATCGACCCGATCGCGTCGGTCCTCATCGCCGTGCTCATCGTGCCGCGGACGTGGAGCCTGCTGCGCGAGGCGACCGACGTGCTGCTCCAGGCGACGCCGCGGGGCGTCGATATGGACGAGGTCCGCAGCCATCTGCTCCGGGCGAGTGGCGTGGTCGATATCCACGACCTGCACGCCTGGACGCTGACCTCCGGCAGGCACGTCGTGTCGGCGCACGTGGTGATCGAGCCCGATGCCCATCCGCCCGCGGTGCTCGATGAGCTGTGTGAGTGCCTGACCGATGACTTCGACTTCGAGCACTCCACCATCCAGCTCGAGACGGTCGATCGCCAGCGCCTCGAGCAGGGCGGGCATCCATGAGCGCGGTGGGCAATTCGGTAACGTTCCCGGTTACGAATCGGCTGAAGGCGCGCACAAAGGTCGTCCAGGAAGGCCGTCACGCGACGAGGATCGGGATGTCGTAGCTGGCCAGTCGCTCGTCGCGCGTCACCAGCGTCAGCCGTTCGCGCTGTGCCTGGGCCACCAGCATCCGATCGAATGGATCGCCATGGTGAAGCGGCAGCCGACCCGCTGTCACCGCGTGCTCGGCGTAGATGGGAAGGATCTCGAACGACGCGGCGTCGAGCGCTCCCAGCAGATCATCCGGAGCGCTGAGTCGCCCGACCCTGCGTTTGATCTCGATCTCCCAGATGGCGGAGACGCTGACGACCAGCCGATTCAGGGGATCACCAATGGCGCTCTGTGCCTCATCTCGGATCGGCAGTCCGAAGAGCCACCACAGAACGACGTGGGCGTCGAGGAGCAGGCTCACGGTCGCTCGCCACGGAAGGCGGCAGCGATCTCCTCGGGCAGCGGATCGTCGAAGTCGTCGCGGATGAAGCCCTTCCCCTTCCACATGCCGGGCTTGCGCGGACCGCGTGCAACAGGCAACGGCCCGAGTCGCGCTACCGGGCGGCCGGCGCGGGCGATGACGATCTCCTCGCCCCCCGCGGCCCTGTCGACCAGCCGCGAGAGATGGGTCTTGGCCTCGTGAATGTTCACCTGCTGCGCCATTCCTGGCTCCTTCCCGTGAAATGACTTAGTCCAGTTTAGTCCGATGACGACGCGGAGGCAAGTTCCTGCGGGAGCACCTCGCCTCGCGCTAGACGACCCGTCCGGGGTTGAGGATGCCGAGCGGGTCGAGGGCTTCCTTGATGGAGCGCATGACGGCCACCGCCTCGGCGCCGCGCTGCAGCTCCAGGAAGTCGCGACGGGCGGCACCAATCCCGTGCTCGCCAGTCACGGTCCCGCCCATGGCGATTGCAGCGCGATAGAGTTCCTCGGCCGCGGCATGCGCTCGTTCTTCCGAGGCGTCGTCGCCCCGGTTCCACACGAAGGTCGGGTGCAGGTTGCCGTCGCCGGCGTGGCCGAACGTTCCGCACCGAATCTCGTGCGTCGCCGCGACGCGCTCGATGGCCGCCAGCAGCTCGGGAACCTGCGCTCGCGGCGCGCCCACGTCCTCCATGCGGGCCACGCCGAGGCGCTCCATGGCCCGAAACGCGAGCCGGCGCACCTGGCGCAGCCAGTCCGCCTCCGTCGGATCCGTCGCGTGGTGGATCGAGGTTGCGCCCGCGCCCTCGCAGGCGGCCCTCGCGGCGGCCAGCTCGGTCTCCGCTGCAGCGTCAGGGCGGTCGGACTCGACCAGCAGCAGCGCGGCGGCCGAGCGGTCCAGCCCGAGATCGTGCCAGTCGTCGACGGCCGCGATGGTGACTCGGTCCATCAGCTCGAGGGTGCATGGCTCGAGCCCGGCGCGAGTCATCGCCGCCACGGCCCGACCCGCCGCCTCGACGGTCGAGAAGAAGGCCAGCATCGTCTGCTTCGGCGGTGGTGCGGGCCGCAGGCGCAGGGTCGCCTCGGTCACGATGCCCAGCGTGCCCTGCGAGCCGACGAACAACTGCGTGAGCGAGTAGCCGGCGACGTCC
>JBOGSW010000158.1:0-14131 GCA_050695815.1 Candidatus Limnocylindria bacterium
GTGGCTCGGGGTTGCGCTCGTGGCGGCCACCGCGGGCGCCCCGTGGCTGCCGCGCGCCGTGACGGCCGTCCCCGTCTCGATCGCCATCGGCTCGCTCGCCGCCTTCGCCCTCGGTGGTGCCGTGATCGGGACAGTGCTGCCGCAGCTTGCCGCCTCGATTGCCGGCCCGGAGGCGAGCATCGCGGGCCTGGTCGGCGCCATGGCAGCGGCCGCCATCACGATCCTCGTGCTGGCCGGGTTCCTGCACGGCGTGCCGCGCGGACGGGCACTGGCCACGGCCGCGGGAGCCGGCCGCTGGCTCCTCGTCGGCGGCCTCGGGGGCTGGTTGGGCTACCTCTTCCTCTCGCGCCTCGTGCTCCTGCTCGACCGCATCGGCTTCCTCCTCGGCGACTGGCTGGGGCTCGGCGTCTGATGGTGGCGACACCCGGCACCGAGCTCGCCCTGCTCCTCGACGTCGGATCGGCGTGGGCCAAGGCGGGCGTGATCGGGCGCGTTCGCGGCCGATGGCGCCTCGTGGCGCACGCGGCTCAGCCCACGGCGTGGGGTTCGAGCGAGCTGCGCCGCGCTCTGGTCGATCAGCTCCGCGCGGCGTCCGACCCGCGATTGGCCGACCGGCTCGACGACCTCGTGGCAGGCGCCAACCGGATCGAATGCCACACCGCGCGGCGGCTCGGCCGGCTGGCCGTGGTGGCGGTCTCCCGCGAGCTCTCGGGTGGGGCCGCGCGACGCGCCGCGGAGGCGGCCGGCTGGCACGTGGCCGAGCTCGTGACGCTCGACGATGGGCGGAGCCTCGCCGACCGTCTCGCCCGGCTCCAGGCGGTCGAGGTGGACGGCTGGCTCATTGCCGGGGGCTTCGACGGCGCGCGCAGCCCGCGGGCGCTGGAGGCCGCGGCGCTCGTCGCCTCGGCTCGCCGGCCCGACAGTGGGCCCGTGGTCTGGGCGGGATCGGCCGACCTCGCCGAGGACGCTGCCGCGCTCTTCGAGGCGGATTCGTTCTCGTCGGCGGCCAATCCGCGGCCGGACGCCGGGCGTGAGGAACCCGCGGCCCTGCGCGACCGGCTCCAGACGATCCTGCGCGAGACCGTGGCCGGGGAGGACGAGACGCGTCTTGCTCCGATCGCCTACCCGCGGGCGATCGCCACCCTGGCCCGCTCCTCGGGACTCCGGATCCTGGGTGTCGACGTCGGGGCGCGCTATGCGACCCGGGCGCTGGCCGAGCCGGATGGCACGGTGGCGAGCCGGGTCCACTCCGAGGGCGGCCTCGCCGGTACGGTGCTCACGCCGGGAGCCGCGGCGCGCGTCGCGCGGATCGCCGGGGATGCGGGCGACGAGGCTGCCGTGGCCGACCTGCTGCAGACGCTGCGCGCCCGTCCGGGGACCCTTCCGCAGACGGTCGAGGAGCTCTCGGCGACCCAGGCCGCGGCGCGCGTGCAGCTCGCCGCGCTGGTGGAGGACGGGATCGGTGGGCCGCTCGACCTCGTCATCGGCAGCGGTCGCACGATCTCCGCGGCCCCGCTCCCCGCGCAGGCGATGCGGACCCTCCTCGACGGCGTTCGGCCGGTCGGGGTGACGCAGATGGCCATCGATCCGGCCTCGATCCTCGGGCCGCTCGGCTCGCTGCCGGACGGGGAGATCGGCGAGGGGATCTCGCTCCTCTCCGACGACGTCCTCGTCCCGCTCGGGACCGTCGTGGTGACGCGTGGCGGCGATACCGGGCGCGTCGCCATGCGCGTCACGGTCCATCGCTCCGGGTGGCCGTCCACGGCGCCGATCGAGGTTCGGACCGGGCAGCTGCAGCTCGTTCCGCTCCTCCGCGGCCAGGAGGCGGAGCTCACCATTGAGCTGGCCGACGGCGTGAGCCTGGGCTCGGCGCGCCGCTCACCGGCCATCAGGGCGATGGCCAGCGGAGGGACCGTCGGGCTCGTGCTCGACGCGCGCGGCGCGCCGATCCCGCTCCCGCGCCGCGGCGACGATCGCCGCGCGGTCCTTGCGAGCTGGCGAGACGCGCTGCAGCGTGAGCCGAGCCCCGGCGCGGAGCGGGTGGCGTGAGCGCGATCCATCGCGTCAGGCTCCCCGTCGGCGCGACGCCGCTCGTCGAGGTCGGCCATCATGTCGAGCCTGCCGAGGTCCTCGCCACGCGTCGGGCTCCCGGCGACGGGATCAGCGTGGCGGTGGCATCGGCCCTGCGCAGGTCTGCGGCCTCAGCCGCCGGATGCCTGGTGGTCCAGCCGGGAATCGTGCTCGATGCCAACGCCGTCCTGGCCCGCGACGATCGCGGACGCGAGGTTCGGGTCGCAGGCGCCGGCCTGCTGCTCGGCTACGACACGGACGAGGGGACGGCACTCGTGGCACCGCTCGGGTCGAGCACCCCGATCCTCGGACATGTGCGGGGCGAGGTGACCGGCATCGAGCCCACCTCGATCGAGATCGAGGTGGCCGGTGCCCTCCTCACCGGGGTGGGCGGTACCGGCGCGGCGGTTCACGGCGAGCTGCGCCTGGCGGTCCACGATCCGGCAGAAGAGCTGCGGGCGAGCGCGATCGACGTCGGGGCGACCGGCAGGATCGTGGTCGGCGGCTCCCGTGCGTCCGCCGAGACGCTCACTCGGGCGCGGGCGATGGGCGTCGCCGGCATCGTCCTCGGCGGCATCCTGGACAAGGAGCTGCGCGACTTCGAGGCGACGCAGCAGCGACGCCGGCAGGTCGGCGGCGCGACGGGCGACTTCGCCATCGTCCTGGTCGAGGGATTCGGCAAGGTCGGCTTCGATCCCGGCCTCTTCGCGTGGTTCCGAGCGCACGAGGGTCGCATGGCGAGCCTCTTCGGCGCATCGGCCCGCCTCTATGTCTACGATGCCGGCCCGCCCCCTGGGCGCCGTGCGCTGCCGCGGCCGGGCGACCGCGTGATCGCGCACCGGCGCCCGCATGCCGGCCTGGGCGGGGAGCTGATGCGCGTGCTGGAGGTGCCGTTCGCCGCACCGTCCGGCGTGGTCGCCCGCTCCGGGCTCGTCCGCTTCGAGGATGGCCGGACGGCGGTCGTGCCGCTCGCGAACCTCGAGGCGACCGAGCCGCTGCCGAGCGCCTGAGCCGGACCTTCCTATACTCTCTCGCGTGCACCGATCGACCGCTCCTGCGCCCGTCAGCGGGCGCCGCACGAGCTCCAGCGCGGATGAGACCAGGGCGCTCGGCAGCCGCCTCGGCGTCGCGGCGGTGCCGGGCAGCTTCGTCGCGCTGTCCGGACCGCTCGGCGCTGGCAAGACACAGCTGGCCAAGGGCCTCGCCGAGGGCCTCGGCGTCACCGGCGTCGTGAACAGCCCCACCTTCGTGCTCATGAACGAGCATGCCGGCCGGCTCCGCCTCTTCCACGTCGACGCCTACCGGCTCGGCGAGCCCGAGGAGGCGATTGCCGCCGGTCTCCTCGACGACCGGCAGGCGAGCGGCGTGACGGTGCTCGAATGGGCCGATCGGCTGGACGGCTGGCTGCCCGACGAACGCCTCGACATCACCCTGTCACTCGACCCGGCGAGCGAGGACCGGCGACTCGTCGCCTGGGAGGCGCGCGGGGCGCTCCACGAACGGCTGGCGCGCGAGGCGCTGGGCGCATCGTGATCGTCGCCATCGAGGGCGCCTCGACCGAGCTGTCGCTGGCACTCGCCGAGCCCGACGGCACGCTCATCGCCGACGATGGCTGGACCTCGGCTCAGCGGCAATCGGCGGAGCTGCTGCCGCGCCTGCTCGGGCTCCTGGATCGGTCCAATCGCACGCTCGGCGATCTCGGCGCCGTGGCCGTCGGGCTCGGACCGGGGTCGTTCACCGGGCTGCGGGTGGCGATGGCGCTCGGCAAGGGCCTCGCCCTCGCCGCCGGCCGTCCGCTGGTCGGCATTCCGAGCCTGGTCGCCTGGCTCGACGCCGATGCCGAAGCTCGCGCCGCACTGGCGCGGGCCGGAGCGCGCGAGGCGTATCTGCTCGTGCGGGACGACGCCGAGCTCCGCGTCGTCGACGGTGACGCGCTCCCGGAGCGGGCCCGCACCGATTCGGTCGCGGCGCCCGGCGAGCTTGCCACCGCCTTCGGTCTCGCGCGCGCCACCGCGCCGATGGGTGCCGCGGCCGCCATCGCTCGCCTCGCGGCAGAGCGCCTCGCGACCGATGCGGATGGCGACGACCTCGAGCGCCTCGAGCCGATCTACGTGCGCGGCCCGCGCGGCGTGCCCACCACCCCCGAGGGGAGCGTGCGGTGGCTCTGACCGCGCCCGTCGTGGTGGACCCGATGCGCGTCGAGGACGTGGCGAGCGTCCACGAGATCGAGCGCCTCAGCTTCCGCACGCCGTGGCCCGCCCACGCCTTCGAGCAGGAGCTGCGCGGCAACCGTCTGGCGCGCTACGTCGTGGCGCGGGCTTCTGAGCGGGTGGTGGGCTTCGCCGGCCTGTGGCTCATGGTCGACGAGGCGCACATCACGACGTTCGGCGTCCATCCCGACTGGCGTCGCCGCGGAATCGCGCGCCGGCTGCTCCTCAACCTCGCGGAGCTGTCGACGGCCATCGGCGCCGCGCGCATGACGCTCGAGGTCCGCGCCTCGAACGCCGGCGCCCAGGCGCTGTACGCTTCGTTCGGGTTCGAGGTGGCAGGACGCCGGCCGGGGTACTACACCGATGACGGCGAGGACGCGCTGGTCATGACCACGCCCGATCTGCGCGACGAGCGCATGCGCGCGATCATCGACGCCGAGCATGGGCGGGACCCCGAGTGAGCGGCCCACGCATCCTGGCGATCGAGTCCTCGTGCGACGAGACCGGCGTGGCCGTGATCGTGGGCGGCCGCCGCATCGAGGCCAACACGGTGGCCACCCAGATCGCGCTCCACGCGGCGACGGGCGGGATCGTGCCGGAGGTGGCGGCGCGCCAGCAGCTGCGCTGGATCGTGCCGACCATCGAGGCTGCCATGTCGGAGGGCGATGCGACCTGGACCGATCTCGACGCGGTCGCCGTCACCTACGGCCCGGGGCTCATCGGCTCATTGCTCGTGGGCGTCAACGTCGCAAAGGCGCTGGCTGTGTCGCACGACCTTCCCCTGGTCGGCGTGAACCATATCGAAGGCCACATCTACGCCAACTGGTTGACCGATGCGTCCGCCGCGGATGCGCCGTTGCCGCCGGAGCCGGACTTCCCGCTGCTGTGCCTGGTGGTGAGCGGTGGACACACGCAGCTCGTCCTCATGCACGACCACGGCCGCTACACGCTCCTGGGCCAGACGGTCGACGATGCCGCCGGCGAGGCCTTCGACAAGGTCGGGCGGCTCCTGGACCTGCCGTACCCCGGCGGCCCCGCCATCTCGGCCGCCGCGGTCGGAGCCACGCCCGCCACGCGCTTCCCGCGCGCCCGCACGCAGGGTCCGTACGACTTCAGCTTCTCCGGCCTCAAGACCGCGGTCCTGCGCGAGGTGAGCGGCTACCACGACCGGGATGAGCCGATCCCGGTCGACGGCATCGCGGCCGCCTTCGAGGAGGCGGTGGTCGATGCGCTGGCCACGAAGACGGTGGCAGCGGCCCGCGACCACGGCGTGGCAGCGGTGGCGCTCGGCGGAGGCGTGGCGGCCAACAGCGTCCTGCGCAGCACGCTGCGCGAGCGGCTGGAGGCCGACGGCCTCGCCCTGCTGGTGCCGCCGCCGGCGTGGTGCACCGACAACGGCGCCATGATCGGTGCCGCCGCCGGCTTCCGGTACGCCGAGGGCGATCGAGCCGATGCGGCGCTCGAGGCGATCCCGAACCTCGCCCTGCCCTGGCTGGGAGCGGCATGACCGATCCGCTGGCGCCCGATCGCCTCCAGCCGCCCACGCCGGGGCAGCTGCGTCGTCTCCTGGGCAGCGAGCGGCTGCGACCTCGGAAGAGCCTGTCCCAGAACTTCCTGACCGATCCGGAGGCGCTCGACGCAATCGTCGCGGCTGCCGAGCTGTCGCCCGGCGACAACGTGGTCGAGATCGGTCCGGGGCTCGGCGTGCTGACGCGGCGGTTGCTGGCGGCGGGCGCATCGGTCCTGGCGGTCGAGCTGGACACACGGCTGGCCGAGTATCTGCGTCGTGAGCTGTTCGGGATCGACCGCTTCGAGCTGATCGAGGCCGATGCCCTGTCGGTTCACCCACGAGAGATGTTCTCCGGTCAGCCGTTCAAGGTCGTGGCAAACATCCCGTACCACATCACCAGCCCGCTGCTGCACGAGTTCCTGGAGGGGGAGCGCCCGTCGGAGCTGACCGTGCTCCTCGTCCAGCTCGAGGTTGCCGAGCGCGTGGCCGCACCGCCGGGCCGGATGAGCTACCTGTCGGTCTTCGTGCAGAACGTGGCCACCGCCGAGGTCGTCGCCCGCGTGCCGGCTGACGCGTTCGAGCCCGCGCCGGAGGTCGACTCCGCCGTCCTGCGCCTGCGGCGGCGCGACGCACCGGCCGTGCCGGTCGGCGAGGGGCGCGAGCCGTTCTACCGCGTGGTGCAGGCCGGCTTCCGCCAGCGTCGTAAGCAGGTCCACAACGGCCTCACGCGCGAGCTGGGGGTCGATCGCGAGGTAGTCACCGAAGCGCTTTCAGCATGCGGGGTCGACCCGGAGCGACGGCCGCAGACCCTCTCGGTCGACGAGTGGGCCTGCCTGACGCGCTCGCTCGGGCCACTGGCGTGACCGATGCGTTGCGCCTCGACGCCCCGGCCAAGCTGAACCTTTCCCTGCGTGTCGTCGCGCGCCGCGACGACGGCTACCACGAGCTGGAGAGCGAGCTCGTCCTGCTTGAGCTCGCCGATCGGCTCCTCCTGCTGCCCGGCTGCTCCGGCCTGCGCGTGGAAGGGACCGATGCGGACGGCCTGCCGATCGGAGACGAGAATCTTGCCTGGCGCGGCCTCGTGGCCGGGCTGGGTGGGGCGCCGGACCTCGTGTGCCTGACGCTCGACAAGCGGATCCAGGCAGCCGCGGGTCTCGGTGGTGGCTCGAGCGACGCCGCCGCTGCCTGGCGCCTCGGTCGCGCCTCGCGCGGGCTGTCCGATACGGCTTCGGGCGAGGAGCTGGCGACCCTGGCGGCGATCGGCGCCGACGTGCCGTTCTTCGCCGCTGCCACGCCGGCCGCCCGCGTCACCGGAATCGGCGAGCGGGTCGAGCCGTCGGCGGTCGCATCGCGCCATGTCGTCCTCGTCCATCCGCCGGTCGGGCTCTCCACCGCGGACGTCTTTGCCGAGCTGAGGACCGACGAGTGGGGCCGCCGGCCGAACGACCTCCTGGCGCCGGCATTGCGCCTGCGGCCGGAGATCGGCGACGTGATGGACCGCGTGAGGGCAGCCGGCGGCGAGGCACGCATGAGCGGATCGGGTCCGACGATCTTCAGCCTGACCGATGACCCCGATCGCGCCGGCGCGCTCGCGGCCAGCCTGCGCGACGAGGGCCTGCGCGTGACGGTCACGCGCACGCGCGACGCAGCGGCTAGGATCGAGCGCATCAGCGAGGAGGAGTAATGGCCGAACGCGAAGCGATCAGCACCGACCGGGCCCCCGCGGCGGTCGGTCCGTACAGCCAGGCGATCAGGGCGGGACAGCTCGTCTTCACGGCCGGCCAGCTGGGCACCGATCCCGCGACCGGCGACTTTGCCGGCGACGGCGTGGCCGAGCAGGCCGAACGTGCGCTCGCCAACCTGGCCGCCATCCTGACCGCCGCCGGCAGCGGCATCGATCGGCTCGTGAAGGTGACCGTCTACCTGGCCGACATCGGTGACTGGCCGGCCGTGAACGAGGTCTACGCGCGCGCCGTCCCGCAGCCGTATCCGGCCCGGAGCGCCTTCGCCGTGAAGGACCTGCCCAAGGGCGCCCTGGTCGAGATCGAGGCCGTGGCCACCATCGGGGCCGGTTGACGCTGCGAATCGGCCGCCTCTACCATCGCGCAACGTGTCTGCACAGCTGACCGCCCCCGCGGCCATCGTCCTGGCCGCCGGCCAGGGCACCCGCATGCGCTCCCGCATCCCGAAGGTGCTCCATCCGCTCGCCGGTCGCCCCATGCTCGACCATGTCCTCGACGCCCTCGAGCGTGCCGGGGTGGCTCAACCGGTCGTCGTGACCGGCCACGGAGCCGATGCGGTCGAGGCCGCGCTCGCCGGACGCGTCGCCTCCGTCCGCCAGGACCCGCAGCTCGGCACGGCCGACGCCGTCCGCATCGGTCTCGAGGCGGTCCCGGCTGACGCGGCCTGCGTGCTGGTCACCATGGGCGACACGCCACTCATCGCGTCCGAGCTGTTCAGCGCGCTCCTCGCGCAGCTCTCCGGTGGTACCGCGATCGCGCTGGCGTCAGCGCGCATGACGGACCCGTCGAGCTATGGACGTGTCGTGCGTGGCGGCGACGGCGGAGCCACCGCCATCGTGGAGGAGGCCGATGCGGACGAGGCAACCCGCGCCATCGACGAGATCAACGTCGGCACCTATGCCTTCGATGCCGCCTGGCTGCGCTCCGCCATCGGTCGGGTCAATGCCTCGCCGAAGGGCGAGTACTACCTCACCGATCTCGTGGCGCTGGCCGTGAAGGACGGGCGGGGCGTGCGCGTGGTCGAAGCCGAGGATCCGCTCAACACGGCGGGCATCAACGATCGCGTGGGCCTCGCCGCCGCCGAGGAGCGCCTGCGCCGCCGCATCGCCGAAACGCACATGCGCAACGGCGTCACCATCGTCGATCCGTCGACGACCCGCATCGACGCGGGCGTCGAGATCGGCCAGGACGCGCGCATCGAGCCGTGGACGATCCTGGAGGGCGCCACCGTGGTTGCACAGGACGCCGTCATCGGTCCCAACGCCCACGTGCGGGACAGCCGCATCGGACCGCGCACGCGCGTCTGGGCCAGCGTGCTCGAGGAGTCCAGCGTGGCGGAGGACTCGGAGATCGGGCCATACGCCCACCTGCGACCCGGATCGGACGTGGGAGCGCGCTGCCGCATCGGTAACTTCGCGGAGATCAAGAAGAGCCGCGTCGGCTCCGGATCGCAGCAGCATCATTTCAGCTACCTCGGCGACGCCGAGGTTGGCGAGGACGTGAACATCGGCGCCGGAGTGGTGACGGTCAACTACGACGGAGCGACCAAGCACCCCACCACGATCGCCGATCGGGCATTCATCGGCTCCGATTCCATGCTCATCGCGCCGGTCACGATCGGCGAGGGCGCCATGACCGGTGCCGGATCGGTGGTCAACCGCGACGTGGCGCCCGGCAAGAAGGTGGTCGGCGTTCCCGCCCGCGCGATCGAGCTCAAGCGACGCCGCTCGAAACCGCCGGCCGATGCCGGCACGCCCAGCGCCGGCGAGGCGCCCGTCCCGTCAGGGGCGGATCGGAACCCGTAGAGGAGGCAGATCCAGCAACCGCCCATGCCAGAAGGCAGCAGTACCACCGGCAACCAGGTCGCACGAGCCTCATGAGCGACCTCCTGGTTGTCATCACCCTCATCCTCGTGGGTGGCTTCTTCGCCGCCAGCGAGATGGCCCTCATCACGGTCAAGCGCCACCGGCTCAGCCAGCTGGCCGACGACGGCAACCGCTCGGCCCGCACGGCGCAGCGGCTGACCGCGGATCCCGGCCGCTTCCTGGCCACGATCCAGATCGCCATCACCTTTCTCGGCTTCCTGGCCGGCGCGACAGGCGCGGCCGCCTTCTCCGGGCACCTGGCCGAGCTGATCGACGATATTCCCTGGACGCTGATCCAGGACGCGGCCGCCACCATCGCCTTCGTGGTGGTGACGCTCGTCATCGCGCTCACCTCGATCGTCATCGGCGAGCTGGTGCCGAAGACCCTGGCCCTGAACTTCCCCGAGCGCCTGGCGCTGGTGGTCGCTCCGCCGATCGGATTCATCGCGCACCTCCTGGGACCGATCGTGTGGTTCGTATCGCGCATCAGCGCGCTCCTGGTCCGCCTGCTGGGCGGCACCGAGAAGCCGCAGGGCGGGTACCTCTCCACCGAGGAGCTCAAGCTGCTCGTCGAGACCGGCTCGGAGCAGGGCCAGATCGAGGAGGAGGAGAAGGAGATGATCCACGGGGTCATCGAGCTGGCCGAGAAGCGCGTGCACGAGGTGATGGTCCCGCGCATCGGCATCCGCGCCGTCAACGTCGACGATCCGCTCGACGAGGTGCTCGACATGATCGTGCGCGCCGGCCACTCGCGCCTGCCCGTCTTCGAGGAGAGCCTCGACAACATCGTCGGCATCCTCTACGCCAAGGACCTGCTGCCGTACCTGAAGGGCAACGGCCGCGGCAACGGCCAGATCACGATCCGCGAGATCGTGCGGCCGGCCGTGTACGTTCCCGAGTCGAAGGCCGTCGACGAGCTGCTGCACGACATGCAGAATGCCAAGCGCCACATCGCGATCGTGGTCGACGAGTACGGCGGGACCGCCGGCCTGGTGACCATGGAGGACGTCGTCGAGGAGATCGTCGGCGAGATCCAGGACGAGTACGACACGGAGGAGCCGATGGTCGAGGACGCCTCGACCGATGACGACCTCGTGTACCGCCTCGACGGGCGCGTCAGCATGGACGACCTGCGCGACCTGTTCGACCTCTCCGACGATGACGAGCCCGACGAGGAGGCGTACGACACAGTCGGCGGCTTCGTCGTCCACCGCGTGGGGCGCATCCCGCTGCCAGGAGCCGAGATCCCGTTCCGCGACGGGGTCCTCATGCGTGTCGAAGCCGCGGAACCGCGCCGCGTGGCACGCGTCGTCGCGTCGCGGCCTCGACGTTCCGACGAGCGCGAGGCTGGCGACCAGGCGGAGACCGCCGAGGGGCGCTCGGCGTAGACCCAAGATTGGCGCGCGCTACGCCGCGATCACCGAGCGGACGAGCGCAGCCAGGTCGCCCTTTCGCTCGGGCGGGCAGGGCAGCCCATCGAGCTCGCGTAGAGCGAGGTCGCGATACCGGCGCGCCTCGGAGAGGGCGTGCTCGCGCGCCCCGCTGCGCTCGAGGACGGCGAGGACCTCGCTGACCTCGTCGTCGGTGAGAGGTGGATGCGGCACGGGGTTCGGTCCGCGGCCACCATCGGTCGCGCCGGCACGGTAGATCACCTGCAGGCGGGCGAGATCATCGGCGGTGGCATGCTCGAGCGCCCACACGAGCGGGAGGGTCTTCTTGCGCTTGCGCACGTCGCCGGCCTCAGCCTTGCCCGAATCGGCCGATGTCCAGAACGTGCCCTTCACGTCATCGGCCATCTGGAAGGCCATGCCGAGGTCGTAGCCGAACTGCCGATACGCCTCGACCACGTCGTCGTCCGCCGTGGCCAGGATGGCGCCGGCCTGGACCGATGCACCCACCAGGGCCGCGGTCTTCTTGGCGATCATCTCGAGGTAGGCGTCGACTGTGACATCGGTCCGGTGCTCGAAGCTGATGTCGAGGTACTGGCCCTCGCACAGAGCCAGGCAGGTCTCGTCGTAGATGCGCATGAGGGACAGCACGCGTGCCTCGTCGAAGTCGTCGAGCAGGCGATAGAGCGCCAGCCGCGAGAGGGCGAAGAGCGCGTCGCCGGCGTTGATGGCCAGCGGGATGCCCCAGATGGCCCACAGGGTGGGGCGGTGGCGGCGCTCGGTGTCGGCATCCTCGATGTCGTCGTGCACCAGGCTGAAGTTGTGCCCCAGCTCGACCGCCGCGGCGCCCGGGAGTGCGGCCGGATACTCGCCGGTCAGGGACTGGTAGGCCATGAGCCCCAGCATCGGCCGCATGCGCTTGCCGCGCGGGCCTGCGTCGCCGTCGAGGCCCAGGTGGTAGGCGAGCATCTCGTACAGCCCGCGCGCATGGCCCTCGCCCTGGTCGAGCACGCTCGACATCTCGGACTCGATGTCGGTCAGGTAGCGCGTAAACTCGGCCCTGATGTCCATGCCGGAAGGGTACCTGACCTCCTCGACGAGCCGTGTCATGCCTTTCATGATACACGCATGTAGCAGGTTCCGGACAATGGACCGATGAGCCCGCGCCCGCGCGTCTACAAGACCGAGGCGATCGTGCTGCGCACGATGGACCTGGGCGAGGCCGATCGCGTGCTCACCGTGCTCACGCCGCGCCTGGGCAAGCTGCGGGTGATCGCCAAGGGGGTGCGGCGGACGCGATCGCGGATCGGCGGCGGCCTCCAGCCGTTCAGCGACGTGCAGCTCGTCCTGGCGGTGGGCCGCACCTTCGATGTCGTCACCTCCTCCTCGATCGAGGATCCGCATCTCGGCCTTCGCAACGACCTGCACTCGACCGCCGCCGCCTGGTACGTGGTCGAGCTGGCGGACCGCTTCTGCGAGGGCGCCTCCGACTCGCGCGAGGCGTTCCGGCTCCTGGCCCAGGCGCTCTCGGCGCTCGATGCGGGCGGCGCGGTTGCACGCGAGGTGGTGGCCCGCTGGTTCGAGCTGGCACTGCTCGACGCCATGGGCTTTCGGCCGGAGCTCGCGCGCTGTCTCGAGTGCGGCGCGCAGATCGAGCCGGAGGGCAATGTCTTCTCGCCGGTCGGTGGCGGCGTGCTGTGTCCGGGGTGCTCACACGCTGCTCTCTCCGCTCGTCCGATCTCGGCCGATGCGCTCAAGATCATGCGTCACCTGCAGCGCTCGCCCCTCGTCGGCGTCCTGGGCCTGCGCCTCGCCCCGACCCTGCACCGCGAGGTCGAGCGGTTGCTCCACGCCACCGTATCCGCGGTCCTGGAGCGCGAGCTGCGCTCGCGCGACTTCCTCGAGGAGGTCGCCGCGCGGGAGGCCGCCACGGCACCGTAGCTGCCGCGCTCCAGCCGCGTCTGTTGGGCCGAGCCGCCTGGGTCTGTCCGGCCCCGCCGCCTGCTCGTTGGCGGTCGTGTGCCTCCGCGGCACATATCGGCCAACGGGAGTGTCCGAGGAGGGTTCCATGTGCCGCTGCGTCACGCATCGGCCAAGATGGCGCCGGAGACGCGTCGAAAGCGGGGTTCTCGTGGTCGCGCCGTGCATCTCCGGCACGGGACGGCCAGGCTGAGCGCCGGCACGGCTGCCTGCTTCGCCGATGCGTGACACTCCGTCACATGAGGATGCCGAAGGTCGTAGCCAGCCCCAATCTGACGACATATGGGCCGCTGGAGTCTCCTAAGGGATGTGAAGGGTGCGTCGGACGCCCGATGCTGGTCCGCGAGCACGACATAACGGACTCCGCACGGATCTATGTCATCGGTCCGGGCTCGGTCACCAATCGAACGGCCTCCGCAGAGCACATATGTCACGCGAGCGTGCGGCTGCGAGGCTGCGAGCGAACGGCAGCGGTGGCGGCATCGTCGGCTAGACTCGATGTCCCACTGCAGGAGTTGCCGTACCGCCGTGCCAGCGCCGAACTTCGACGTCATCGCCAGCCTCGCCAAGAGGAGAGGTTTCGTCTTCCCGAGCAGCGAGATCTACGGCGGCATGGCCGGCTTCTGGGACTGGGGCCCCCTCGGTGTCGAGCTCAAGAACAACGTGAAGGCGGCCTGGTGGCGGCACATGGTCCAGCTGCGCGACGACGTGGTGGGGATCGACGCCGCGATCATCATGAATCCGCGCGTGTGGGAGGCGAGCGGCCACGTGGCCGGCTTCAGCGACCCGATGGTCGACTGCCGCAACTGCAAGCTCCGCTTCCGCGCGGACGACCTGAAGGGCAATCCGTCCGAGATCGCCTGCCCGAGCTGCGGGGCGAAGGGCGCGCTGACCGAGGCGCGCCAGTTCAACCTCATGTTCGCGACGCACGTCGGCCCCGTGGCGGACACCGCATCGGTCGCCTATCTGCGACCCGAGACGGCGCAGGCCATGTTCGTCCAGTTCGAGAACGTCGCGACGACCACGCGCCGCAAGCTGCCGTTCGGGATCGCGCAGATGGGCCGCTCGTTTCGCAACGAGATCACGCCCGGCAACTTCATCTTCCGGCTGCGCGAGTTCGAGCAGATGGAGATGGAGTTCTTCGTCCATCCCCGCGACGAGGACGAGTGGTTCGCCCACTGGGTCGAGGCACGCCACCGCTGGTGGACCGATGTCCTCGGCATCACCAACGAGCGTCTCAGGCTGCGCCCGCACGGGACCGATGAGCTGAGCCACTACAGCAGGCAGACCACCGACATCGAGTACGAGTTCCCGATCGGCTGGTCGGAGCTCGAGGGAGTCGCCGATCGGACCGATTACGACCTGA
>JBOGSW010000159.1:0-4747 GCA_050695815.1 Candidatus Limnocylindria bacterium
CTGCTCATCGACATCCTCGAGCACTCCGGCCTCTCGGGGCTCGGCCAGGTCGACCTCGAGCGCCGCATCCACCGCAACCAGCCGCTGCCCAACCTGTCGCAGATGGCCTACGTCATCCTGCAGGGCGCCATCCGCAAGCTGGAGGAGCGCCACCGGATCGAGCTGCTCACCGAGGTCGGGCGCGGCATGAAACTGATCAACACGGGCAAGGATCACTTCAACCTGGAGGTGCGCGAGATCGGCGACGAGATTCGCCCACCGATCAACACCGTCCCCGCCTACCTCGAGCGGCGCAAGACGCTCAAGGAACGATGAGCGGCACGGTCGCGACGGCGCCGCGCGCGATGTGCCGGAGCGTCACGCATCGGAGAACGAGCCCGGGCGGACTGGGTCCCCGATGGCGCTCTCGTGCGGCCCATGCACGGATCGACCAACCTGACGGCGTTCCGGACGAGCATGAACGCCCTCCTTGGCCGTTGGATGACACAGCGTCACATCCGGCGCCCATCCACGGCCGCCATTCCCCGGAACGTGCCGTGGCGGCACATTCGCATCAGGCGGGAGCAGCTGGCAGGGCCGCGTCGCAAGGGGCGAGCGCATCATGAGCCGCACGCTGAACGTCGTCGTGGCGCCAGACTCGTTCGGCGGCGCGCTCGACTCGGTCGGGGTGGCCGCCGCGATCGCCGCCGGCTGGTCGAAGGTCCGCGCCAACGACGAGGTGCTCCGACGCCCGATGGCGGACGGCGGCGAGGGCACCCTGGCCGCGGTGGCCGATGCGCTCGGCGAGAGCGCGGAACGACGCACGGTCGAGACCACCGATGCCCTGGGCCGGCCGGTGAGCGCCGACTGGCTGCTCGTCGATGAGGGTCGCGGGGCGTTCGTGGAGATGGCGGCCGCCTCCGGTCTTGTGCACCTGGCGCCCGACGAGCGGACCCCTGAGAGCGCGCGCCTGGCGTCAACGCGCGGCACCGGCGACCTGCTGCGCGCGGCGCTCGACGCCGGTGTCGAACGGATCACCATCGGCCTCGGCGGCTCGGCCACGACCGATGGCGGCAGCGGGCTGCTGCGGGCGCTGGGAGTGCGGTTCATCGGCACCGATGGCGACCTGCCCGAGGGCGGCGCCGCGCTGGCCCGGCTGGACCGAATCGATCCGAGCGGGCTCGACCCGCGCCTGCGCGACGTGAAGCTCGTCGTCGCCTCGGACGTGACGAACCCGCTGTGCGGTCCTCGCGGCGCGGCCGCCACCTACGGGCCGCAGAAGGGAGCCGATCCGAGCGCCGTCGAGGAGCTCGACGCGGCACTGGCCAGGTACGGTCGGGCGATCGAGGCCGCCACGGGCCGTCTGGTGGCCGACCTGCCCGGTGCCGGGGCGGCGGGTGGGACGACCGCGGGCCTGCTCGGCGTCACCTCCGCGGCCGTTCGTCCCGGCGTCGAGGTCGTGGCCGAGCTCATCAAGCTCGCCGACGTCCTGGAGTCGGCCGACCTCGTCATCACCGGCGAGGGTCGCGCCGACGAGCAGACGCTGCACGGCAAGACGGCCATCGGCGTCGCGACCCTCGCCCGTCCGCGGGGGACGCCGGTCGCGCTGCTGTGCGGCGCGCTCGGACCTGGCGCCCAGGCGCTCGATGCCGCCATGGCACTGGCGGTCGTCCAGCCCATCATCGACCGGCCGATGGACCTGGCGGAGGCCATGGCCGACACCGAGCGCTTGCTGCAGGCGGCGGCCGGACGGCTGGCGCGCAGCATCGGCATCGGCCTGGAGCTGGCGCGCCCGTAGGGCGCATCGGTCCATGGCGAAGGGTCCGAGCCCGCAGAAGCGGGCGGCCGATCGGCGCAAGCGGAGGAAGCTTGCCGACGTGGTGCTCGAGCGTCTTGGTGACCGATACGAGCACCCGACCTGGGCAGGTCCGCGAGTCGACACGGTGAGCGAGCTCATCCTGACCATCCTTTCCCAGAACACGGCCGACGTGAACTCGTTCCGGGCCTTCACCGAGCTGCGTGAGCGGTATGCGAGTTGGGACGACGTGCTCGCCGCGCCGACCGATGAGCTCGAGGACGTGATACGCCCCGGCGGCCTGGCGCCGACGTAGTCGAAGCGGATCCAGCACGTGCTGGCCGAGGTCCACGCCGCCACCAATGGCAGCTGGAACCTCGCGTTCCTGGACGAGTGGCCGCTGCTCGAGGCGCGCGAGTGGCTGACGGCGCTGCCGGGGGTCGGTCGCAAGACCGCTGCGATCATCCTGCTCTTCAACTTCGGTCGGCCGCAGCTGCCGGTCGACACCCACGTTCACCGGGTCGCCTCGCGGCTGGGCATGCTGCCGCCGAAGACGCCGCTCGAGCGCGCGCATGACCTGCTCGAGGAGGCGCTCCAGCCCGACGAGATGTACCCCTTCCACGTCGAGCTCATCCGCCACGGCCGCGACACCTGCCGCGCCCCTCGCCCCATCTGTGGCCTCTGCCCCCTGACCGATGTGTGCGCCTACTACGTGCTGGCCGCCCGCGGTCGTGCACCGATGGCGCCGATCCCGAAGGATCGTGTGCTCGAGGGGCAGCAGCGCTACCACGACGAGCTCATCCACGGCTGGATGCCGCCGGAGTAGGGCGGCGTCAGAGCCCTTTGGGTTGCGCAACGTGCCGTAACCGATGCATTGCGCCACGGCAGCACGCTCGTTTGGAGCAATGTGCGGGTGGCGGCACATTGTTCCATTCGCAGCAAGTTCGCCAGTCGAGTGACTTCCCGAGGCGCGCCGGCAATTGGCTGATAAGCCGGCGGTAATCCGGTCGAGCTAGCCTGTCTCCAGTGGTGGAGACGGCTAACATGCACCTCATGGGGCAGGCGACCGCGGCGTATCGGACGAGCCTCGGCGCGGCCTATTGCGCCGATAGCCGGGAATGGTTGCCGACGCTCGAGGACCGGTCCGTCGCCCTCGCAATCACGTCGCCTCCCTTCGCCCTTCTTCGACCGAAGGCCTACGGCAATGAGGTCGAGGACGCATACCTCGATTGGCTGTTGGGATTCACCCGCGCTCTGCGACCGAAGCTGGCCGAGGACGGTTCGTTCGTCATCGACATGGGCGGTGCCTACCAGCGCGGAACTCCGTCGCGAACGCTCGTCCAGTGGAAGTTCTTGATTCGCGTCGTGGAGGAGCTTGGCTTCTCCCTCGCCCAAGAGTGCTACTGGCACAACCCTTCGAAGCTGCCGTCGCCATTTGAGTGGGTGAACAAGCGTAAGTTGCGGCTGAAGGATCCTGTGAATACCGTCTGGTGGTTTGGAAAGACGGAGTGGCCCAAGGCCGATACGACCCGCGTGCTCACCCCATACAGCGCCCGAATGAAGAAGCTGCTGATCAACCCCGAGGGTTACTTCGCCGCGTCGGACAGGCCTTCGCAACACTATGTCTCGAACAACTTCCGCGACAACGGCGGGGCATTGCCGTCGCACCTTCTGACGATCCCCAACTCCGAGAGCAACGGGGCGTATCTTCGTGCTTGCAAGGCTGCCGGAGCCACTGGTCACCACGCCCGCTTCCCGGAAGGCCTCCCCGAGTTCTTCATCAAGCTGCTTACCGATCCCGACCGGTACCTCTCGATGTTTGCCAATGTCATCGTGTGCTCAGTCGTCACCGAGAGGGATGTCTTGCGCACGCCTTTGGAGCTGACCCGAGCGACCGTCTTGGTTTCGAACTGACGCCCCTGTGCGTCGACGGCGTCATCGCCTTCGCGACCGAGCTTCCGCAGGCCGAACAGCGTCAGCAGGAGCAGATCCTTGTATCCGTTGTCGTCGAAGACGTTGTGAATGCCGTGGACGGCGGCCATCTCCTGGAGTGCGCGTCCATACCCGATGAGGCTCCGGATATCGCCGACCGGCTTGAGATAGGGTCCTTCGTTCACGCGACCATCGTATTGCCTGGGTGTCAAGTGGATCCGGTTCCGCTGCCCCCGGGATTTGGGCTAGAATCGGCGCTCGTGCACGCGCCGAAGTAGCTCAGGGGTAGAGCATCGGTTTCGTAAACCGACGGTCGTGGGTTCGAATCCCACCTTCGGCTCCATGCCTCCTCAGGCGATGAGGTCCGGCGTGATCTCCTCGATCGTTCGGCAGCCGGACAGGGCCATCGCCAGCGAAAGCTCGTCGCGGACGATCTCGAGGACGCGCTGCACTCCGCCGGCGCCGTCGGCCGCCAGACCCCACAGCACCGGGCGGCCGACCGCGATGAGATTGGCTCCCAGTGCCAACCCCTTGAGCACGTCGATCCCGCGTCGAACGCCCCCATCCACCACGAGCAGGGCGCTGCCACCAACCGCCTCGGCGATCTCGGGCAGAGCGTCGGCCGCGGCGATCGCGGTGTCGAGCTGCCGCCCGCCGTGGTTGCTGACCCAGATTCCGTCGCAGCCGGCCTCGACGGCGCGCGCGGCGTCATCGGCTCGCAAGATGCCCTTGGCGAGGAGAGGGATCGGACAGACCGATCGCAGCCAGGCCAGCTCATCCCAGTCCAGGGCGGGCATGACGGCGATCCCCGACTCGCCGATCGGTTGGTCCGCAGGCAGATGTGCGCCGAGGCCAAGGACGAATTCGTTGCGATCGTCGCGCTCCCGGTTCCCGGGCAGCGGAAGGTCCACGGACACCACGATCGCCCCGTAGCCCGCATCGGCCGCGCGTCGAACGAGCGCCTCGCAGTCATCTCGTTTGGCAGGCGCATAGAGCTGGAACCAGCGAGGGGCGTCCGGCGCAGCCGCGACCACCTCCTCC
>JBOGSW010000160.1:0-22515 GCA_050695815.1 Candidatus Limnocylindria bacterium
GCGACGGTGATCGCGAACAGCACGATCGCAAGCTCGACCATCATGAAGATGCCGAGGATCGAGAACGGCGCCCGCTCGCTGAAATCGACGAACTCCACCACCCGCCCGAGCAGCAGCCCGGTGACGACGAGAAGGACGAAGGCCCAGCCGAACCAGAATCTGACGGCGAAGGGCATCGGCTCCGGAGTCGGCTCGGGCGTCGCTGGATCGCTCATGCGCGTCCGATGCTAGCAACGCCGCGCCTACCATGCCCGCGTGGAGTGGCTGGCGGAGCTGTTCGAGACGAACCGGATCATCGTCCTGTCCGTGTACGGGCAGGTCTTCTTCGTGATGGGGCTCGCCATCGCGCTCCAGGGCCGCCAGCGCTCCGAGCTGCCGCTCGCCCGTTCGCTCCCCTGGCTCGCCGGATTCGGGATCGTGCATGGGCTGATGGCGTGGGGCTACCTCTTCGTCCCCATCCAGGCCGGCTTTCTCCCCCAGCCCGTCGTCGAGACCCTTCTCCTCCTCCAGCTGACAATGAAGCCGATCAGCTTCGCGCTCCTCTTCCAGTTCGGCGTCGAGCTCCTCGTCAGCACCCGCGACCCGACCGACGATCCGCCGCGCATCGCCGGCCAGCCCTGGCCGCGGCTGGTGCCGGCGGCGGCGCTGGTCCTGTGGGGGATCGGCACGGCCGCCGTGTCGAGCACCGTGGCCGCCGGGTTCACGCCGTCGACCGGCCCGTGGCTGCGGTCCGACGAGATCGGCCCGGCCCTGGCCGGCGTCGGCGCCCCGCTTGCCGTCGGTGACGTCCTCGCCCGCGCCATGCTCGCCCTGCCCGGCTCGCTCGTGGTGGCCGTGGGCCTGCGACGCACGACACGCCTCCTGGGACCGATGGCCGGGCGCGGGGTGGCCACCGCGCTCGCCGCGGCGTCGGTCGCCTTCGTCGTCTACGCGGTCGTCGCCGGGCTGGTGCCGCTCGCCGCGCCATTCCCGCCGGCATCGTTCCTCAACGGGGGAACCGTCCTCGAGACGCTGGGCGTGCCGATCGAGGTCTTCCGCTCGTTGACCGGCCTCGCCATCGCGCTGGCGATCATCCGCAGCCTGGAGCTGTTCGAGCGGGAGACCGATCGCGTCCTGGCCGATGCACGGCGTCGCGAGCTCCTCCTTCGCGAGCGCGAGCGAATCGGGCGCGACCTGCACGATGGGATCATCCAGTCCATCTACGCCGCCGGCCTGCACCTCGAACAGGCGGCCACCGAGGTCGGACCCGAGAGCGCGTCGCGCGAGCGCATCGGCACCGTCATGGCCGAGCTGAACCGGATCACCGGCGACATTCGCAGCACGATCTTCGACCTGCGCTCAGGCGGACTCGAGGCGCGAGACGCGGAGGCGATCGTGCTCGCCGTGGCCGACGAGCTCCAGGCGCATAGCCTCGTCAGGCTGCGGGTCGATGTCGAAGGGCTCTTCCGACCGCGACTGAGTCCCGAGCAGGCGGAGCACCTGCGCCACATCGTGACCGAGGCGTTCAGCAACGTCCTGCGCCACGCCCACGCCGGTGCGGTCGAGGTCCGGATGGCCTGCACCCAGCGCCGCTTCACGCTCGAGATCCGCGACGACGGCCAGGGGTTCGCGGCAGTGGCCCAGCCGTCGCGCGGCCGGCGCGGCCAGGCCCAGGGCCTGTCGAACATCCGGCGTCGCGCGGAGCTGCTGGACGCCGACCTCCGCGTCGAGAGCGAGCCCGGACGGGGCACGCTCCTGTCGCTTACGATGCCGGTGGCGACAGCTCGCCGACCCTCATGACCGAGACACCACCCCAACCGGCGCCGCCCGCCGCGGCGATCCGCATCCTCATCGCCGACGATCACGAGGTCGTCCGCATCGGCCTCGCCTCGCTGCTCGATCGGCAGCCGGGCTTCAGCGTCGTGGCCGAGGCGAGCTCCGGCGACGAGGCCACCCGCCTGGCTCGCCAGCACCGCCCGGACGTGGTGGTGATGGACATCCGCATGCCCAACGGCTCCGGCATCGAGGCCTGCCGGACCATCACCGACGAGCTCGCCTCGACCTCGGTCATCATGCTCACCAGCTACGCCGATTCCGACGCCCTGTTCGATGCGATCGCCGCCGGCGCGTCGGGCTACGTGCTCAAGCGCGTCGGATCCACCGAGCTCGTTGACGCCGTGCGGACGGTGGCCGGCGGTGGCTCGCTGCTCGACCCGGCGGTCACCAGCAGGGTCCTCGATCGCCTGCGCAACGCCAGCCGGCTCGAGGAGGCGGGTGCCTTCGCCGACCTGACCGAACAGGAGCGCCGCGTGCTCGCCCACGTCGCCGACGGGGCGTCGAACCGCGAGATCGCCGGGCGCATGGGCCTCGCCGAGAAGACGGTCCGCAACTACGTGTCGAGCGTGCTCGCCAAGCTGGCGCTCGAGAGCCGTGCGCAGGCGGCGGCCTACGCCATCCGAAACCGGCTGCCCGAGCTGACGCCCGAGGACGATCGGTGATCGTTCAACGACGCGCCCGACCGGTCTGCTGGCGGCTGGCCGTCTGCTGGCTGCTCGCCGCCTGCTGGCTGCTCGCCGCCTGCGACCTGGCGCCAAGCCCGAGCCCGAGTCCCAGCTCCGGCCCGTCCGTGGCGCCGGAGCCGACGCCCTCGCGGTCGATCGCATCCACGTCGGCGGCTTCCGCCTCGCCGAGCGCGGCAGCCACCGCCACCCCGGCACCGACGCTCGCGCTCGAGCTGCCGGAGAGCACGGATCCGAGACGGGTAGCGGTGGTCGTCACGCCTGAGGTGACCGCAGACGGTGGCCAGATCACGGTCGCCGCTACGCACCTCGGTGACGTGCGGATCGACGAGCTCGTCCTGCGCTGGCCGACGGCCCTCGACGAGGTCATGGTGCTCGCCCCGTTCGTCCCATCCGCGGAGCGGATCGGCGAGGACGCGCCGCCGCTCTCGCAGCCGTGGACGAAGTGGGTCATCGGTCCGGGCGAGCAGGGTGAGCCCGCCGGGACGACGTCGCTCGGCTACGGGCCACTCCTTCCCGGCTCGACCCTGAGCATCCCCCTCTTCGTGACGCGCGTCGCGCCCGGCCCGGTCGCATTCGACCTCCAGGTGTTGGCGGCCAACGACCTGCTGGCCCTCGAGGGCGGGGAGCCCGCCGAGCTCCGGGTCGAGGTTCCCTGATGCGATTCGCCCTCCCGAGCTGGAACGACTCCGACCCGGCCCTGCACGCCCGTCTTGCCGATGCGATCGATCCCGATCGCAAGGTGCTCGGCGCCCTCGAGCGCATCACGCCGATCTCGGGCAGACGGATCGCCGACGTGGGCACCGGGATCGGTCGCTACCCGATGCTCCTCGCGCGGCGAACCGGTCGGACGTACGGCATCGAGGCCGATCCCGATCTCCTCGCCGAGGCTCGGCGTCGGGCGGCCGAGTCCCACCAGCCGAACATCCGCATGGTGGAGGGCGAGCCGACGGCCCTGCCACTGCGTGACGCATCGGTGGATGTCGTGCTCACCAGCCTGATCGACCCCGACGACGCATCGCAGCCGCTCATCACCGAGGCGATGCGAGTCCTGCGTCGGGGTGGGCGCCTCGTCGTCATCGGCTACTACGGGCGCGACGACCTGGCCGCGCTGCTCGAGCCCGAGGTCGTGCAGCACGTTCGCGAAGCGACGCAGCGCCGCACCGGCTGGTGGCTTCGGCATGGCTTCAAGATCAAGGTGGTCCACACCCGCCTCGACCTGGGCGATCGCGAGACGGCGCACGAGCTCCTGCCCCGCCTCTACGGCGATCGGGGTCGCGCCTATCTCATGTCGCCGCACCGTCCCTCGCTGCGGGTCAACCTCGGGCTCTACCACCGCGGGCGGGACCTGGGCGACGATCGGTGAGATCGGCGGCGGTTCGGCACGAATTCCGTGCCGAAATTTGCTTGCGGGCGCGAAACGCGCCGGATATGATTCGCAGGTCCGAAGGTCAGGCTCTTCTCCCCCCGGAGCCTGGCCTTCGGCGTTCCCCGAGAGCGCCAGTGCGATAATGGGCCGATGGTCACCACGCCTCGCATGAAGATCACCTACGCGACCCTCTCCGCCGACAACGAGGAGCTGCAGGCCGCGTTCGACGCCGCGCTCGAGCGTGCCCGCGCCGAGCTCGGACGCACCTACCCCATGATCATCGGCTCCGAGCGGAGGCTCTCCGATGACACGTTCGAGGACCGCTCGCCGATCGACACCGACCTCGTCGTCGCGCGCTTCCCGAAGGGGACCCGGCAGGACGCCCGCGACGCGATCGACGCAGCGCGCGCCTCCTACCCGGCCTGGCGCGATACACCCTGGCGTGATCGGCTGACGATCATGCGCCGAGCCGCCGACCTCATCAGCGAGCGGCAGTTCGACTACGCGGCGCTCATGGCGCTCGAGGTCGGCAAGAACCGCCTGGAGGCGCTCGGCGACGTGGAGGAGACGGCGGACCTCCTGCGCTACTACAGCGACGAGTTCGAGAAGGCTGACGGCTTCGTGAAGCCGATGGGCTCACTCTCGGACGCCGAGAAGACGCGCTCGGTCCTGCGTCCCTACGGCGTGTTCGCCATCATCAGCCCGTTCAACTTCCCGATGGCCCTCTCCGGCGGTCCCTCGGGCGGGGCGATGATCGCCGGCAACACGGTCGTGCTGAAGCCGAGCTCGGACGCCCCGCTGCTGGCCTGGAGGTTCGGCGAGGCGCTGCGCGACGCCGGCCTGCCGGACGGCGTCTTCAACCTCGTCACCGGGCCGGGCGAGACGGTCGGCGCCGAGCTGGAGGAGAACCCCGGGATCGACGGCATGGTCTTCACCGGCAGCTACGAGGTCGGCATGAAGCTGCACCGCGGCTTCACCAAGGACTACCCGCGGCCGATCATCACCGAGATGGGCGGGAAGAACCCGGCCATCGTCACCGCCAGCGCCGATCTCGACGAGGCGGCGGAGGGGGCCATGCGCTCCGCTTTCGGCTTCGACGGCCAGAAGTGCTCGGCCCTGGCCCGGGTCTACGTCGACAGGACGGTGGCGCGCGACTTCGTCGACAGGCTCGTCGAAAAGACGCGCGGCATCAACGTCGGCGATCCCACCCGGCGCGAGAACTGGATGGGCCCGGTCATCAACCAGCGCGCCCTCGACACCTTCACCCGCGCAGTCGAGGAGGCGAAGGCCGACGGCGGCACCGTCGAGATCGGTGGCGAGGCCGACGACGAGCGCGGCTTCTTCCCCACTCCCACCGTCGTCACCGGGCTGCCCCTGGACCATCGGCTCTTCCGCGACGAGCTGTTCGTTCCGCTGCTGGTGGTCGGCGAGGTCGACTCGCTGGAGCAGGCGCTCGACGAGGCCAACGACTCCGCCTACGGGCTGACGGCCGGCATCTTCAGCGGGGACGAGGCCGAGATCCAGCGCTTCCTGGACACGATCCAGGCCGGCGTGGTGTACGTGAACCGGCGCGCCGGCGCCACGACCGGCGCCTGGCCGGGGATCCAGAGCTTCGGCGGCTGGAAGGGCTCGGGCTCGTCGGGCAAGAGCGGCCTGGGGCCGTACTACGTCCAGCAGTTCCTGCGGGAGCAGTCACAGAC
This sequence comes from Candidatus Limnocylindria bacterium, assembly GCA_050695815.1. Taxonomy (GTDB): domain Bacteria; phylum Chloroflexota; class Limnocylindria; order QHBO01; family QHBO01; genus JACDBZ01. The sequence continues at coordinate 5,568 of JBOGSW010000160.1, forward strand.
CGTCATCGGCGACTGAGGAGGCCTTCGGTGCCGGCTCACCCGACCGTCAGCGACAACGACGAGGCCCACGTCGAGCCCTCCGGCTGGTTCGCGGTCCAGCTCCGCTACGCCTACCTCGCGGGCGACCCGCCGCACGCGACGCTGGTGGAGGACCGCGTCGTGCTGGTGGATGGCAGCGACGAGGAGGCAGCGCTGGGCCGGGCGGTGGAGATCGCGCCCGACTACGAGGATGAGTTCGAGACCGATGACGGCGAGCCGGGCGCCATCCGCTTCGAGGGGATCGTCGCCATCAAGGAGCTGGACGACCCGCCTGCGACGGGCGCCGAGGTCTGGCACGAGTTCATGTCCCCGGACCCCGATCGCCCGTCGGTCGACGACGAGGGCGAGGCGCTCCCGCCGGTCTATCCGGAGGAGATGGCCTTCCCGCGCGCGCACGACGACTGACCGATGAGCTGGCGCATGGCGGCCTACCGGGCCGTCCGCCCGCTCCTGTTCGCGTCCGATCCGGAGGCCACCCACCACCTCACCCTGCGGCTCCTCGGCTCGACGGCGGGCCGCTGGTTGGCACCGATCGCCTCCGGCGTGGCGCGGGCCGATGCGGCGCCGATCGAGCTCATGGGCCTCCGATTCCGCAACAGGATCGGCCTCGGCGCCGGCTTCGACAAGGACGGCCTGGCCATCCGCGGCTGGGCCGCGCTCGGCTTCGGATTCGTCGAGCTCGGCACGGTCACGCCACGGCCGCAGCCCGGCAACCCACGGCCGCGCCTCTTCCGCCTGGCCGCCGACGAGGCCCTCATCAACCACCTGGGCTTCAACAACGCAGGAGCCGATGCGCTGGCGCGCCGAGTCGCCGACGCGCGGCCGCACCTGCCGCCGGGCTTCGTGGTCGGTGTCAACATCGGCCGCAACCGCGACACGCCCGACGAGGACGCCGCCGCCGACTACGCGGCCGCCGCTCGGGCCGTCTCCGGCGTCGCGGACTACGTGGCGATCAACGTGAGCAGCCCGAACACGCCCGGCCTGCGCGACCTCCAGGATCCGGCGCGGCTGATCGGGTTGCTCGAGAGCGTCGCGGACGCAGCAGCCGGGCGGCCCGTCCTCGTGAAGCTGTCGCCGGACCTGGGGTCGGAGCGCCGGGATGCGCTGGTCGATGCCCTGCGCGACTCACCCATCCGCGGGCTCATCCTGTCGAACACGACGACGAAACGGGTCGGGCTGCGATCCCCGGCGGCCGGCGAGCCGGGCGGGGTGTCAGGGCGGCCACTCCGCGCGCTCACCGTCGAGGCGGTTGCCGCTGCCCGGGCCAGGGTCGGGGAGGGCCTGACGATCATCGGTTCCGGAGGAATCGCGGCTGGCGCCGATGCGCAGGCCCTGTTCGACGCCGGCGCCGACCTCGTCCAGCTGTGGACGGGGATGATCTACGCCGGACCCGGGCTCATCGGCGATGCAATGACATTCAAGGTTGCCAGGTGAGGAATACCCCATGATCGAGCCCGATGTGCTCTTCAGCCCGCTGGCCATCGCCGGCTTCGCCGCAGGCGTCATTTTCGCGCTCGTGGCCGGCATGTATCGCAAGGACCCGCCCGGCCTGATCGCCATGTCGGCCATCGGCTCGGGACTGGCGCTGGCGGCGCTCGCCTGGGCGAACGACCTCGGCGATGGGGCCCTTTTCGCGGCTGCGGCCGTCGGATTCGGCGCCAGCCTGTGGACGATCGGCAACGAACGGAGCGGACGGCGCACGATTCGCTGAGGGAGGCGCCACCATCCGTCCTGCTAGGATGGATCGGTCTAGCCAGGGTGCGCGGGCAGGACGCGCCGCTCCGAATCCGGAGTGCTACACCACATGACCACCATGGAGATTCCGTCCTCAGATGCGGCTGCCCCGAATCCGAGCGCGCCGCACATCGTCACCGAGCTGCCCGGCCCGAGGGCGCGCGCCCTCATCGCCCGCGACGAGGCCGTGGCATCGCCCTCGCTGACCCGCGCCTACCCGCTCGTCGCGGAGTCGGGCTCCGGCATGGTCGTGACCGATGTCGACGGCAACCGCTTCATCGACTTCGCGGCCGGGATCGCCGTCTGCTCGACCGGCCACTCGCACCCGAAGGTGGTCGCCGCCATCACGGAGCAGGCGGATCGGCTCATCCACATCGCCGCCACCGACTTCTACGAGCCGCGCTACACCGAGCTCATGGAGCGCCTGGCGGGCATCGCCCCGTTCGCCGAGAAGGCGCGCGTCTTCCTCACCAACTCCGGCACCGAGGCCGTCGAGGGGGCCATCAAGCTGGCCCGATACCACACCGGCCGGCCCGGGATCATCGCTTTCGAAGGCGGCTTCCACGGCCGGACGATGGGCGCGTTGTCGCTGACGAATTCCAAGGTGAAGCAGCGCGCCGGCTTCGGTCCGCTCATCCCGATGGTGCACCATGCGCCGTTCCCGCGCGTGCGCGCCTGGCGCGAGGATTCCGGTGGCGACGGTTCGGCCGAGCTGGCGCACCTGCGAGAGACCATCTTCGGGCGCCAGATCTCGCCCGGGGACGTGGCGGCAATCGTGGTCGAGCCGATCCAGGGCGAGGGCGGCTACTTCCCCGCCCCGCGGGCCTTCATGGAAGGGCTCCGCGAGATCTGCGACGAGCACGGCATCCTCCTCGTCGCCGATGAGATCCAGTCCGGCATGGGCCGCACCGGCACATGGTGGGCGATCGAGCAGATGGGCGTGGAGCCCGACATCATCGCCACGGCCAAGGGGATCGCCTCCGGGATGCCGATCGGTGCCTTCATCGCCCGGGACTCGGTCTGGACCTGGCCGCCGGGCGCCCACGGCTCGACCTTCGCCGGCAACCCGATCTGCGCCGCTGCCGCCCTGGCCACGCTCGACATCATCGAGTCGGAGGGGATGGCCAACGCCACCGCCATGGGCGCCAGGCTGCGCTCGGGACTCGAGTCCGTCGCTTCCGAGACCGATGCCGTCCGCGACATCCGCGGTGCCGGCCTCATGCTGGGCGTCGAGTTCGGTTCGCACGAGGCCGCCGAGGCGGTCCAGGAGGCGGCCTTCCAGCGTGGTCTCCTCGCGCTCGAGTGCGGCGAGTCATCGCTGCGCTTCTCGCCTCCGCTCATCGTGGACTCCGCATCGGTCGATGCCGCAGTGCGGATCTTCGCCGAAGCGGTCACCGCCGCGGTCTGACGGGACGCGTCCGTCAGGGCAATGTGCCGCCACGCGCACGTTGTTCGAAACCAATGCATCGGTCTTGCGCAACATTTCCCAGATGCGCATTGCGCGAAGCGAGCAGCCTAGTTCAGCAGATCCGAGAGGCTGGCGAGCGTGAAGCCACGGTCGCGCAGGCCGGGGATGATGAGCCGCAGTGAGTCGAGCGTCTCGTAGCCGCCGAGGTGGAAGAGCACGTTCGAGCCGTTCACCGCGTTGCCGACCACCCTGGCCGCGATCTGCTCGGCGGTCGGTCCGCCTTGGCCGATCGGCTTCCAGTCGATGGTATCGATGTCCCACAGGAAGGTCTTGGAGTACCCGACCGATGCGGCCGCGTCGATGACGGTCGCGTTGATCGAGCCGAACGGCGGCCGCCAGTAGGGCTGCGGGTTCTGGCCGGTGCCGGCGCGCAGGATGGCCTCCGCTTCGGTCAGCTCCTGGCGGATGCGATCCGCGCTGAACGGACCGCCGACGCACGGCGCGGTCGAGGGCGAGCCGCCACCGCCTCGGGCGAGGTCGCAGTGGTACATGGTGTGGTTGCCGATCTCGAACAGCTCGGGATGGGCCTTGATGATCGCCATCACCTGCTCGCCCTGCAAGGTCTGGCTCATGACGCCGGTGGCGAAGACCGTGGCGCACACGTCGTTGTCGACCAGGAAAGTCATGATCTCGACGGCAGGGTCCATCCGGCCGCCCATATCGAAGGTGAGCGCCACGCCGGGACCGGCGCTCGGGATCGTCTTGAAGGTCTGGGCCGCTCCGGCCGCGACCCGGTTCCCGGCAGTGCAGCCCGAGCCCGTCGGCGGCGGGGTGGGTCGAGGCGTGGCCGGCGCGGGCGTCGGGGTGGGCAGCGGCGTCACGTTCGGGTCGCCGCTGACGATCAGCACCCAGCCGGGCTCGATGATGTTCGGGTTGCCGGCCAGCGATGGATAGCGGTCGGCGTTCCAGGCCTGGAGCTGCTGGCTGGTCGTCCCGTTGGCTCGCGCGATGGCGGCGAGGGTATCGCCACGCTGAACCGTGTACTCGATGCCCGACGCGGGCGTCGTCGACGGCGCCGCCGATGGTGACGCGGCGGGCGACGGGCTCGCAGGGGCAACCGATGCCGAGGCGGATGGGCTCGGGGCGAGCGACGTCGAGGGGGTGGGGCTCGCGGCCGGCGAGCCACAGGCGGCGAGCACGACGAGCACGCTCAGCAGGGCCGGCAGGCCGGCAGCGCGACGCATCGGTCTAGTTCGGGTGATAGCCGAGGTCGGAGGGAGGAATCGGCGGCATGGCGCCGTCATCGAGCAGGCGGGTTTCGCGCTGCAGCAGCTCCAGCTCCGCGTTGAGGCGGACGGCGGCGTCGGGCAGCTCGAGCAGCCGCTGCTTGCGGATGAGCTCCACCTGGAGGACGCCGCCGACGGCATAGCTCGCCGCGACCGGGTCGTCCGGGAGGCGGATCGGCTTGAGGACCTCGTCCAGCGAGGCGGTCACGTCTGGATTCTCCGGCGCATGCTCCCCCACTGACGCGGTGCGGACCACGAAACGTTTCACGGTGGCCAGGTAGTCGTCCAGGGCGGATTGGACCCGCGGTACCAGCGTGGCGGCGGCGTCGCCGATCGGCTCGTCGAGCGCCACTGCGTCCACGACGGCGTAGGGACCTGAGCGGTCGATCGCGCCGAGCCGCGCGCGGGCCACGCCGACCACGAGGAGCAGCCATCGACCGTCGGGCCGCTGCTCCGCGCTGTGCACCTCGCAGATGGTGCCGATCGGCTGGGCGATCGCATCGCCGCCAACCTCCGGCCCCTCGGTGATCATGCTGACCACGAAGCGCCCCGCGTACGCGGAGCCCTCGGCCACGAGGTCGGCAGTCATGGCCCGATAGCGCTCCTCGAAGATCTCGAGCGGGAGCGGCAGGTGCGGGTAGAGCACCGTATGAAGGGGGAAGTACGGGAGCTGCATGAGGGCGCATGGTCGCATCGGCCACGATGCGGAGCAAGCGGCCACGATGCGGGGCAAGCCGGCCGGCATCGTTCCGGCATCGGGCCGGCAGCGGATCAGGCGCCCGTCTCGGCCTCCGCCCGACCGACCCACGCAGCGATCTCGGTGCGTCGGTCGGCACCGAGCCGCGCAAGGATGTGCTCGACGTGCGCCGCGACCGTCTTGGGCGCGATGCGCAGCTCGACGGCGATCTCCGCGTTCGTTCGCCCGCGCGCGATCAGCCTGGCGACGGCGAACTCGCGGGCGGTCAGGGGTGCCCACGGCTCCGCATCGCCGCCCCGACGCCCAACATCGGTCCGCAGTCGTTCGGCGCGAGCCTGCAGGACCGGTGAGCCCATGCGCTCGGCCTCGGTGAGCGCCTCGGTGAGGAGCGCAGCCGCCTCGGCCGGCCGGTTGGCGCGGTGCGTCGCGTGGGCCAGGTCGATCGCCGCCATGCATGCCTCCCAGGCACGACGCCGCGCGGTCCAGCCCTCGCGGGCCGCGGCAAGCGAGGTCCGCGCCCGACCGGTTGCGCCGGCCGCGAGGCGGAGCAATCCCTGCGCATGGTCGATGGCTGGCAGCGTCCCCGGGATCGAGCGGTCACGCAGCGCTGCCGCCACCTCAGTTGCCCAGGCCTCGGCTGCCTGCGGGTCACGCAGCTCCAACCTTGCGCGCGTGCCGGTGACGAGGTACGGGAACAGGTACGCCGCGTCTCGCACGGCGGCGGAGGCCATAAGACCGATCTCGGTCAGCTCGACCGCATCGCCCGCACGCCCCTGGAGCAGGGCCGCCTCGGCCAATCCCCACACCGCGGGTGAGAAGCGCTGGAGCTCGCGCATCTCCTCTCCGACCTGCCGCGCCTCACCGAGCGCCGTCTCGGCGGAGTTCCAGTCGCCGCGCCCCATGGCCAGGTAGCCGAGGACGTGAAGCGAGGTGATGCGGGTGGTGATCCCGCCACGGCCATCGGCCAGGACATGCCGGGTGACCTCCTCGGCATCCTCCCAGGCACCCGTGGCCCACAGCACGTGGCCGAGATGCGAGGCCATGTAGTGGCGGTGGTTCCACTGCTCGGTGCGTTCGGCGTACTCGATCCCGGCGCGGAGCCACGCCTCGCCGCGCTCGTATTCGACCAGGACCGATGCACACGAGCCGATCATCCGGTACGCCCGCGCGGCTTCTGCCTCCCGGCGCGCCCGCCGGCCGCGGGCGATGGCATCCTCGAGCATGCGCCATGCGTCGTCGCTGCGCCCGGTGAGCGCATAGACCGATGCGAGCGTCGTCAGCGCGTTGAGCTCGGTGGCCTCGTTGCCCGCCTCCGATGCGAGAGCGATCGCGCGTTGTCCGTGCTCGACCGCCTCGTCGAGGCGCCGATCGAGCATGTACGCGGCAGCGAGGCCCGCGGTCAGCCGCGCCCGGATGCCGGGCGATCCATCGGGTCCCGCCTCGTCCAGGCCGGCGGCCAGCATCCCGACCCTTGCCTCGAGGTCGTCGCCGAGAAGATGCCGAACGGCGACCAGCGGCGGCACCAGCGCCGCGGCCTCCTCCGGCTTCCCGTCGGCAAGGTGGATCCGTCGCGCCTCGTCGAACGCGGCGGCCGCGGACTCGTTGTCGTCGGTGGCCGCCAGCTCGGTCGCGAACGCCGCAAGCAACCCGGCGCGTTCCGGGCTCGGCAGCGGATCAGGCGCGCACCGAATCGCTCGACGGAAGAGGTCGAGAGCCTCGCGATGGGCGGAGAGCGAGGCGGCACGAATGGCCGCTGCGCGGGCGTGCCCGAACGCCTCGTCCGGCATTCCAGCGGCCTCGAAGTGCGCAGAGAGGAACCCGTCATCGTCGAGGTCCGCGCGGCCGCCGGCGTGGCGCGCAACGCGCCGGTGCAACGTGCGACGCCGCGCCATCGGGACCGCCGCCGCCAGCGCGTCGCGGATGAGGGCATGGCGAAACTCGAACCAGCCGAGCCTCGCGGCTGGAACGATGAAGTAGCGCGAAACCAGCTCATCGAGCGCCGCGGCCACCCTCGCAGGCGTCTGACCGGCGACCGCGGCAAGCAGGTCGATATCGAAGCTGCGATCCACGATCGCGGCCGCGTCGGCCACGCCCGCGGTTGATCGACCCAGGTCGGCGCGACGCCTGAGGATCGCATCGGTCAGGGTGTCGGGAACCGAGAGCGTCCCCGCATCGGTCCCTGCCTCCGCTTCGGACGTCGTGGCGCCCAGGATCTCCTCCACGTGGAGCGGAATCCCGTCGCTGCGCGCATGCAGCGCTTCCACCAGGTGGCTCGGCGCCGGAAGCGAACCACCCAGCAGCAGTCCGGCCATCGTGCTCGTCTGCTCGAGCGTCAATCGCGCCAGTCGCGCCTCCTCCGCCAGCCGTTGGGTGAGCAGGCGCGCGCGCCACTCGCGCATCGGCACCCTCGGATAGAGCTCGTCACTGCGGTAGGTGCACAGCACCAGCATCGGCAGCGAGCCCAGACGACGAGCGAGGTGCGCCAGCGTCTCGAGCGTCAGATCGTCCGCCCAGTGCAGGTCCTCGAGGGCAAGCGACACGTGCCGTGGCCCATCCGCCAGCGAGGCCAGGCCATCGGCCAGCTCCATCACCAGCAGGCGACGCCGACGATGGAGGTCGCCAGCGCGTGGCGCATCGGTGCGAAGCCGGTCGAGCATCTCCTCTCCGGCCCGACGGTCTCTCTTCGGACCCAGGGTCAACCCGTGGGCCAGGTCGAGCAGCAGCGCGCCCGGAACCTCCAGGTCGCGCGGGAAGGCAGCTCCTCGGATCGCGTGCATGCCCTGGCGCTCGGCCTCCCGGGCGATCGAGCCGAGCAGGCGCGTCTTGCCGATCCCGGCTTCGCCGGCCAGGAACAGCAGCTGACCATCACCGGTCCTGGCGTTCTGCACCCGTCGCGCGCCGAGTGCCAGCAGGTCGTCGCGACCGATGAGGACCGGGGTCGAGAGCGGCCGATCGATGGCGACCACGGCACCTCCTTGACCTCCGATTGTAGGTACCGGCAACCACCCTTCATCGGTAGAACGACCGATGGAGGATGGCCCGGACACCATCACCGTTGACCCGGTACAGCCCGCCGCAGTCTCGCGGCGCGCAAGAAAGGAGCGTGACCATGGCGAAGTTCATGGACGTCCACACCGGGTTCGTGGGCGTCACCCAGCAACAGCTCGAGGAGGCCCACGGCCGTGACCTCGCGATCGAGGCGGACGAGGGGGTCCACTACGAGCGCGCCTGGATGGATTCCGAGTCCGGGCGGGTCTTCTGCCTGGCAACCGGGCCGAGCCGGGAGGCCGTCATGCGCGTCCACGAGCGCGCCGGCCATCCGACCGGCGACGTCTACGAGCTCAACGCGGAGGTGGCCTGATGCGTCGAGTCCTTCTTGCCATCACCGCCGCACTGATGGTGGCCGCGCTCGTCGTCCCGGCCGCCATTGCCGCGCGGGATCCCGTGCAGCAGGCCAAGGCTGCCACGGCACGCTTCAACAGCATCGTCCAGGCGCAGAAGCTCGGTTACGGTCCATTCCCCGAGGGCGTCCCCCTTCACGAGTGCATCATGTCGCTCGACGCGGGCGGCGGCGGGATGGGCTTCCACTGGGTCAACGGCACGCTGGTGTCGAACGCGATCGTCGATGAGCTTCACCCGGAGGTGCTCGTCTATGCGCCTCGTGACAACGGCAAGCTCCAGCTCGTGGCCCTCGAGTACGTCATCTTCGACAGCGCGGTGCCGGCGGGAACCACGCCGACGGTCTTCGGTCAAGATCTGACCTTCGTGCCGGACGGCAACCGCTACGAGATCCCCGCCTTCTGGCAGCGCCACATCTGGCTCTACGAGGACAATGAGGCCGGCCTCTTCGCCGACTTCAACCCCGCCGTAACCTGCTGACCTGCTCGGATGCCCCGCATTTCACGGGGCGAAGGTAAGCGCCACGATGAGCGCGAAATCGGCCTCTCATGGGTCGTTCCTTTCACTCGGTGATCGGAACGGCCCATCGAGGGGCTTCTGCCTGGCAGATACCGTCGCCCGGTGAAATTCGGCTCTCGACGTTCTGACCGTTACGCCTCGTCGACGAAGGTCGTGTCGATCTGGGCGCGTTGCAGCTTGCCGGAGTAGTCGATGTAGACGCTCTTCCACTCGCTGAAGAAGTCGAGCGCCGCCTGGCCCACCTCGCGATGGCCGTTGCCGGTCGCCTTGGTGCCTCCGAACGGCAGGTGTGCCTCGGCGCCGATGGTGCCGTGGTTGACATAGCCCAGCCCCGAGTCGAAGTCGCGGATGCTGCGGAACGCCAGGTTGATGTCCTGGGTGAAGAGCGAGGTCGATAGGCCGTACTTCACGCCGTTGACCACGCGCACGGTCTCCTCCCACGAATCCACCGGGATGACCGATGCCACCGGGCCGAAGATCTCCTCCTGCGCGATGCGCGCATCGGGCCTGACCTCGGTGAAGATGGTGGGCTGGAAGAAGGAGCCTTTGCTCAGGGCACCATCCCGCGCCGGCTCGCCGCCGATGACGAGATTCGCCTCGTCACGGCCGATGGCGGCGTAGGACGCGATGCGCTCCACGGCCGCGTCGTTGATGACCGGACCGACATCGGTCTTCTCGTCCAGGCCGTCGCCCAGGACGAGCTTGCCCACCCGCTGCTGGAGGCGATGCACGAAGTCGTCGTGGATGGACCGATGCACCACGAGGCGCGAGGCCGCCGTGCAGCGCTGGCCGCTGGTGCCGAAGGTGGACCAGATCACGCTGTCCAGGGCGAGGTCCAGATCGGCGTCCTCCCAGATGACGATCGGGTTCTTCCCGCCCAGCTCGAGCGACACGCGCTTCAGGGTCTTCGCCGCGCGGGTGCTGATCTCGACGCCGGTATCGGTGTGGCCGGTGAAGGAGATGACCCTGACGTCCGGGTGGTCGACGATGGCGTTGCCGACCTGGGCGCCTGACCCAGTGACGACGTTGACGACGCCGTCCGGCAGGCCGCCCTCGACGAGGAGCTCGACGAAGCGGACCAGGCAGGCCGGGGTGTCCGAGGCGGGCTTGATGACGGCCGTGTTGCCGCAGATCAGCGCCGGGAAGAGCTTCCAGGCAGGGATGGCGACCGGAAAGTTCCAGGGCGTGATGATGCCGACTACGCCGATCGGCCGGCGGATGGCCATGGCGAACTTGTCGGGCATCTCGGACGGCACGGTCTGGCCGAACAGGCGCCGGCCCTCGCCGGCCATGTAGTACGCGACGTCGATCGCTTCCTGCACGTCGCCACGCGCCTCGGGCAGGACCTTGCCCATCTCGCGCGTCATGAGGCGGCTGAGCTCTTCCTTGTTCGCGCTGAGCAGGCGCGCGATGCGGAACAGGATCTCGCCACGCTTCGGCGCAGGCATCGCGCTCCAGGCGGGGAAGGCGCGGCGAGCAGCCTCGACGGCCGCGTCGACATCGGCCGGCCCGGACGAGGCGAACTCGCCGATCACGTCGGCGTGGTTGGCGGGGCTGACGCTGGTGAAGGTGGCGCCCGAATCGGCCGCCTTCCAGTCGGCGCCGATCAGGTTCATGTAGGTCTTCGTCACGGAAGGTGGATCTCCTCAGGGTGCGATGCGTCGCGCGTCGCGCGTCGATGCGTCGCGCGTCAATGCGTCTTGCGTGCCGGCCTCGATTCTATCGCCGCGTGCGGCATACGGCCTGAAGGCGGCAGGCGAACGTCGAATCCCGGGAGGGTCGGGACATTCGCCCCTTCACGTCGCGTGATCAAGCGACGACCATGAAGGCACAACTGAAGAACCGTCGTGGCGGGTCCTGTTCTCGAAGATTACGGGGCTGAAGTAGTGGCACTCCCGTCACGACGGCTCGATGAGAACGCCGGTTCCCAGCGATGGGGGCCGGCGTTCTCGTTGCCCAGTAAGCCGCTGGTAAGCGGCGGTGAAGAGACTGGGTGCCATGATGCGACGAAATCGACCACACGTTCGCTTGAACGCCGGCTCGCCTCCATGGATCAGGAGGCTGTCCCCATGTTCACTCGACGATTCTCGTCGTCGATCCTGCTGGCCGCGATCGTCACGGCCGCAATCGTTGGGCCCGCCGCGGCCCGCGAGCCACAACCGACCTCCCCAGCCCCGGCCGTGCTCGAGGAGCGACCCCTCACACGGGAGGAGCAGGCGGCGGCAGATCGCAAGGTTGCCGAGTCCGATGCGTATCTCGCATCGGAGGCGCTCAGTGGCGCCGACCTCGCCAGCCTGTCGTGCTTCACTCCCACCGGTGGCCCGACCACCACGGCTGCAGCCGCGCCGACAGCGTGCTACGTGCCAGCGGGCTACCTGGCCGTTACGGCGCGCGACCAGGAGCGGGGCCACTGGTGCGGCCCGGCCGTCGGCCAGGTGATCTCCAACTGGTCGTGGGCCTCGAAGTCCTGGGCGAACAAGTACAGCCAGACCAAGATCGCCGGCTGGATGCGCACCGATGTCTTCGGAGGCACCAGTGCTCCGTACCTCGAGTATGGCCTAGAGGTGGCCACGGGGGGCTCGCCACGCCGGCCGGCCGGATGGAACTGGGTGGTGATGGACGTTCGCGACCGCGATCGGGACGGGCATACCGCGGATGAGCTCCAGGGCTACGTTCGCAGCAACGTGAGCGGGTCGAAGATGCCGCTGGCGATCCCGGTCAAGCCACACCAGCCGTGGTCGAAGTACTACCTCACCAGCTGGCCGAAGCCGATCGTCTCCGTCGGCCACTGGATCGCGGCGTACGGGTGGTATGGGAACTACACCGGCACGACCTTCGCCCGCATCTACTACACCGATTCCTCGAGGGACGAGGGCGGCAGCACGGGCAAGTTCTGGGATCCGACACGTGATATCGCAGCGCTCATCAACGAGCACACGAGGCGGATCGTCTGGTGAGGATCTCGAGTCGGCTCCGCGCGCCGGCGCTGACCGCGCTGAGCATCGGAGCGGTGGTGGTGGCCTGCACGGCCACCACCCCGAACCCCCCACCGGCCACCCCCTCACCGGCCACGCCCTCCCTTGTTCCGGCTGCCACGCCCGCCGCCGTTTCACCGCTGCCCTCGCGAAGCGTCCGGCCGGCACCGAATCGGCTCGAGCTCGACATCGGCCAGCTCGATCCGGCGTGGGTGTGGCCGATGCTGGAGTTCGGTAGCGACAGCCTGGCGGTGATCTGGTCGTCCGGCGTCCTGGACGCCGGCGCGGGAGACGGGGCGCCGGACCTGTGGCGATACGTTCCCGGCGCGCTGGAGCCGGAGCTGCTATGGCGGAATCCCGAGCGCGACCGGCAGCTGGCCAAGATCGCGGGTGACACTGACGTGTGGGCCTTCGCCGAGATCAGCTCGCTCGGTGAGCGCTGGTGGAACCTGTGGCTTCTCACCGAGCCGGGCGGCGAGGCCGTGCTGCTGGATTCGCACCCCGGTGACGACGACATTCCGAGCCTGGTCCCGTCCTTCGACGTGGACGCGGGGCGCATCGCATGGTCGTCCTTCGATCGAGGCTCGGGCGGGGCGGTCAGTCAGCTCTGGATGGCCGAGGCCCCGGAGTGGACGCCGCGCCTCCTGGCAGAGGGCGATGCGGAGAAGGTCGCGTATTGGCTGCCGTCTCTCTACAGCGACGAGCTCGCATACGTCGAGGTCACCATCGGTGCTGATCCGTCGGAGGACATCCGACACGTGCTGCTGATGGACCTCGCCGAGCCGGGCGCGGCTCCGACGCAGCTCGACACGTCGGGCAATGCCACCATGCCCATCCTGACCAATGACGCGGTCATCTGGAAGGAGCCGGATCGCGGCTTCGCGATGTTCAACTGGGGCCGCCTCTTCCGCTATACGCTCGAGACGGGCGAGGTCAACACGCTCCGCATCGGCCCGCAGGAATACGTCAACTATCCGTCGGGAGGAGGCCGGTTCGTCGCGATGTGGGGCGCCGACTCGTCCAGCTTCGCCGTCCACGATCTCGAGCGCGGCGTCAGCCGCCTGATCGTCCAGTACGACAACCAGGTCGACACCATCACGCGTCCGCACCTGGCCGGCGACCTGCTCGTGTGGCTGCATGCCCAGGACGATGGCCTCGGGAACGGGCCGCCCGCCCCGCTGGAATACGCGTGGCTGCCGGAGCCCGGCTCGGACCGCACGAACCGCGACTAGGGTCGCGTCATGCGCATGACATCGAGCGCCTCGTCGAGCTGGGCTTCGGTGAGCCGCCCATCTCGCACGTGCCCGCGCTCGACGACGACCTCGCGGATCGTCCTTCGCTCGGCGAGGGATTGCTTCGCGATGCTCGCCGCCTCCTCGTAGCCGAGGTAGCGGTTCAGCGGGGTGACGATCGAGGGCGAGCTCTCCGCGTACTCGCGCAGGCGTTCCACGTTGGCGGTGATGCCGTCCACGGTGCGGTCGGCCAGCAGCCGCGACACGTTGGTGAGGAGCCGGATCGACTCGAGCAGGTTGCGCCCGATCATGGGCAGCATGACGTTGAGCTCGAAGTTGCCGGCCGCGCCGCCCCACGCGACCGCGGCATCGTTCCCGACGACCTGCGCGCAGACCATGAGGGTGGCCTCCGGGATCACCGGGTTCACCTTGCCCGGCATGATGCTGCTGCCGGGCTGGAGGTCCGGAAGGTTGATCTCGCCCAGGCCGGCGCGCGGCCCTGAGCCCATCCAGCGCAGGTCGTTGGCCACCTTCGTCAGGCTCACCGCGATCGTGCGCAGCTGACCGGACAGCTCCACGAGGCCATCCCGGGCACCCTGCGCCTCGAAGTGGTCCCGCGCCTCGGTGAGTGGCAGACCCGTCGCGGCGGCGATCTCCGCGATCACCCTGCCGCCGAACCCGGGCGGCGAATTGATGCCGGTGCCGACAGCCGTGCCACCGAGCGGCAGCTCCGCGACCCGCGGCAGGGTGGCCTGCAGCCGCTCCACACCGATGCGAACCTGGGCCGCGTACCCCCCGAACTCCTGGCCGAGGGTGACGGGCGTCGCATCCATCAGGTGCGTTCTGCCCGACTTGACGACCGTCGCGAACTCCTCGGCCTTCGCCTCGAGCGAGCCTGCGAGGTGCTCGAGGGCCGGGATCAGCTCGTCGACGACCCGCGCGGCGGCGGCGATGTGGATCGACGCCGGGAACATGTCGTTCGACGACATCGGGTGATTGACGTCGTCGTTCGGATGCACCGCCCGGCCCAGGCGCTCGGCGGCCAGCGCGGCAAGCACCTCGTTCATGTTCATGTTGCTGCTCGTGCCCGATCCAGTCTGGAATACGTCGATCGGGAACTGCTCGTCGTGCTCGCCGGAGGCGACCTCGTCCGCGGCGGCCATGATCGCTGCGGCGAGGTCGGGCTCGATCATCTGGAGCTCACGCTTGACCGATGCGACCGCGCCCTTGATGCGGGCCAGCGCCTCGATCTGGGCACGCTCCAGCCGCATGCCGGAGATCGGGAAGTTCTCGACGGCGCGCTGCGTCTGCGCTCCCCACCTGGCTTGCGCCGGAACGCGGACCTCGCCCATCGAATCGTGCTCGACCCGGTCGCCGCTCATCGGGAGTCGCCGCTCATCGGGAGAAGTCTGGCGCGTCGGCCTCGGTGAAGCGCAGGATGGGAGGGATCAGGTAGGGCACGTAGCCCGACTCGAGGTCTTCCAGGATGCGCCGTGCCTCTCCAATCAGCTCGTTGACGAAGACGCCCCTGTGGGCCGGCAGGTACGGGCGCAGCCTGTCGATGCCCTCGGACAGCTTGTTGCGCGACCCGCGCAGGTTGCGGCGCTCGACATGAAGCAGGCCGGCCGCGACCTGGATGAGACCCTGGTAGAAGTCGCGCTCCTCGTCCGGTGCCGATCGCCACAGCGTCTCCCACGCCTCGTGGGCGTGCCAGTAGCGCACGCCATTGAAGAGTGCCACGCCCTCGCGGAAGAGCCGATCCGCTTCGGATGCGTCCAGGGGTGGCCTGCGGCCGGGGGGCAGCTCGCCAGGTGCGGCGGGATCGGTCTTGACCGCGCGGTCGCTCATCGGCTCGATCCTAGCAGGCCGGCATGATCTACCCACACAGGTGGGCGCTGACATCAGCTCGAGGCGGAGGTGATGGGCGCTCTACCCCAAGCGCGGCATCGCGTCGCGTTCGGAGCTCGCCGCGGCACTGGGCGAGGGACGCCCCTCACGCAACTGAGTTCGCGCGGCGCTCCAGGTCGGGCTCGGAGGGCAGCACGCGAGCGATGGCATCCCGGAACCGCAGGCCGGAGGAGTGACGGCAGAGCCAGCGCAGGTAATCCGGATCGTGCCGGACAAGATCCTTGATGCTCCACCCGGCGTAGCGGCCGAAGTCGAGGACGACCGGCCCGACGACGTCGTCGCGATACCGCGGCACCCAGGCGTCGACGCGGCGCTGGCCATCGGCCATCGGCACCGGCTGCGACCTGGTCATGGCCCGCCTCACGTCGTAGGCCCGACGCCGGTCCGCATCGCGCAGGATCCCGTAGGCCGCGTTGATCTGGGCCATGCGCCGGGCATCCGGTGAGTCGCCATCGGGGTGATAGCGTCGCGCGAGGACACGGTACGCAGCCTGGATGACGATGCTGTCAGCCGATGCATCCACCTGGAGCACCTTGTATGCGTCCCGGTTCGGATCCATTCGTCCCTCCGTGGCACGGTGCAGGCGTACGGCGCCGGCATTGAATGTGGTCCGGAGCGGTACAGTACAGAGCGCATCCGACCGGATCACTGGGGCGTCGACCCCAGTAAATTGAGCCCGAGCATGGGCGGGGATCATGGGCGAAGCGCATCGGCGCGCGGAGACGGCGGCCCGGCCGAGCTTGATCGAGCGTGCGTCCGAGATCGCGGCGATTCAGGACGCCTTGGAGGTCGTCCGACGCAGGGACGGATGCGTCGTCGTCGTCGAGGGCGAGCCTGGCATCGGCAAGTCGACCCTACTGGCCGCCGCGACGACTGAAGCCCGCGACCGATCGTTTCAGGTCCTGACCGCTCGCGCCAGTGAGCTCGAACAGGATTACCCGTTCGGGGTCGCGACCGCATTGCTGACGCCGGCAGTTCGGGGTCGCGACGATCTGTTCGCCGGCCCCGCGTCGGCTGCTCGCGCAGTCCTCTCGCCATCGACCCCGTCGGAGGGCGCGCCACCCGATCCCCATGCGTCGCTCCACGCGCTGTACTGGCTCACGCTCGACCTGGCTGCGAACGGACCCCTCTGCATCGCGGTCGACGACGCTCAGTGGGCCGACGAGGCATCGCTGCGCTACCTGACCTACCTTGCCCAGCGACCCGAAGGGCTCTCCGTGTTGATCCTCCTTGCGATGCGCCCCGGTCCGGCCGAGAACCCGCCGCTCGACCATTGCGCCTGCACCCAGCGGCCAGGCAGCTTCGCCTGCAGCGCCTCACGGAGGAAGGCGTCGGCAAGCTCCTCGATCGGTCATCCATCACCGGGACGGACGACCGGCGATCCAGGATCTGGCATGCCACCGGTGGGAATCCCTTCTACGTCGTGGAGCTCGCTCGCAGTGGAATCGATCCGGGACTCGCTGCGAGGACGACCAGCGTCCCCGACACCGTCCATGCCTCGATTCGCAGACGCATCGCCGTCGCTGGAAGAGGTGCTCCGGAGGTGGCCGAAGCAGTGGCGATCCTGGGGGACGAGGCGACGTTCGAGCGCGCATCCGACCTCACCGGCGTGGCTCCAACCGGAGTCGCAGTGGCCGCTCGCCGGCTGGTCGAGCATGCGATCCTCGCCTCGGAAGCCCTGGCCTTCATCCACCCCATCGTCCGCAGCGCGGTGTACGAGGGGATCCCCCCGGTCGTGCGCCGGGCGATGC
>JBOGSW010000161.1:0-4811 GCA_050695815.1 Candidatus Limnocylindria bacterium
GCGCCTCGCGCTTGACACGGTCGACGAGGCTGGCGATGACGAGGCCGATGGCGACGCTGCCGCCGGTCGCGAGCACCAGCCACAGGACGTTGTTGCGCAGCGCGATGAGCATGTCGTGGTCGGTGAAGACGAATCCGAAGTTGTCGAACGCGCCTCCGCCGTCGGTCAGGCTGGTGCCCACGGTGCTGACCGTCGGGAACACGAGGAAGACCCCGAGCAGCAACAATGCCGGACCGATGAAGACCCATGGCAGGACCCGGCGGCGCCAGTCACTCCCCAGCCGCTCGACGATCGCATTCGCACCGATGTAGACGGCCCACACGCCTGCGACGCCCACCAGCAGCGCCACGGCGCCCAGGATGAGCTTCGAGACGAGCGACGGGATGCCGTACGCCCGGATTGCGTCGGCCTCGCCGTCCAGCCCGATCGTGTCGTAGGTTCCGGCGAGGAGCGCTGCCGGCCCGTTTGGGTCTGCGAGGAACCCGATGCTCCACCACATGAGCCCGAGCGCGGCGATCGCGCCGAGCGGGGCCAGCACGCGCCGCGCCATGTGCCACGACCGCTCCCGGGGAGAGCCGATCGGTGCCGTGGCGGTGGTCATGCGCGCTCCTGGATGATGCGGAGCGGGGGCGCGCCGCGTGGCGCGCCCCCGCGTCGGTTCGTCACTCGGCCGGCCAGCTGGCCTCGATGCCGGCGAGCACCTCCTCGGTGTTGGCGCCGTCCGCCGCGATCCACTCGATCATGCCGGACCAGAAGGTCCCCTGACCGACCTCGGCCGGCATGGTGTCGGACGCGTCGAAGCGGAGCGCATCCGCCTGGCTGAGGATCTCGGCCAGGCCTGAGGTCGGATACGAGCTGTACCACTCCTGCGGAACCTGCCTGTTCGGCGAGAGGAATCCGCCGACCTCGATCCAGTGCTGAGCCGCCTCCGGCGTGGCCAGGAACTCCAGCACCGCGCGCACCTCGGGGCGGTCGTTGAACATGACGAACATGTCCCCGCCGCCGAGCACCGGTCGGCCGAACTCCTCGTCGATCGGAGGCAGGTAGAAGAACGAGCTGTCCTCGCCCGGGGTGTAGAGCGGCGTCGGCGGGTCGGTCGACTCGTCGGCCGGCCAGAACGACGGGATCCACGCCGCCTGCTTGTGCAGCCAGCACTCGGGCCCGCCCTCCGCGAACATCGGATCCTGCGCGTCGCCCACGAACGTGGCGTTGATCGCCGTGCTGCCGCCGTAGACGTTGCCCTCGGTGAAGAAGACGTCGCCAACGATGTTCGCGGCGTTCACCACCGCCGGATCGTCGAACGGGATCTCGTGCGCCACCCACGCATCGTACGTCTCGAGCGGGGCGGTGCGGAGGAGGACGTCCTCGATCCAGTCGGTGGTCACCCAGCCGGTGGCGTCACCGTGCTCCTGCGTGATGCACCACGGCGTGCTCCCATCGGCCTTGATCTGGTCCGTGAGCGCCATGAGGTCGTCCCAGGTCTCGGGGATCTCGTAGCCGGCGGTCTCGAACGCTTCGTTGGGATACCACACGATCGACTTCAGATCGGTCTTGTAGTACAGCCCGTAGAGGTCGCCGTCGACCGATGCCAGGTCGATGAACGATTCGATGTAATCGCTTCGAAGCTGGTCGACGTCCATGAACTCGGAGAGGTTGACGAGCGCGCCATCGCTCTGGAACGAGCGCATCAGCCCGGGCTGGGCCAGCTGCGCCAGGTCCGGCGCGTCACCACCCTCGACCCGAACGTTGAGCACCGTCTCGTAGTCGGTGATGCCCTCGTAGTTGATCTCGATCCCGGTGCGCTCGGCAAAGCTGGTGAGGTTGCCCTCGAAGTTGTCCGCTTCGGCCTCGACCCACTGCGCCAGGATCTCGACGGTGGTCCCATCGAACTCGCCGGCCTCGGCGCGCTCGAGGGCGGTCCCTTCTCCAGCCGGCGACGCGCTCTCCGGGGCGCTCGTCGAAAGCTCGGCGTCATCGATGCTCTCGCCCGGTGTCGCGCCCGACCCGGGGTTGGCGCATGCCGACAGCACGAGCGCAAGGACCGTTGCCCATGCCCAATACCTGCGGTGTCGCATCTGATCTCCCTTTCGTGCTGAGTTACTGCTCTCTGGCCCGAACGACGCGTCGCCGGTCAGGCTCGTCGTGCGTCTCCTCCGTCCGTTCAGCGCTGCCCCACCTCCCGTCCCACCGCCGGGACCGCCGGCTGCACCTGCGTGCGCGCCACGGCGGCGGCCCCCAGCGCGCCCAGTGGACGTTCGTCATCGAGCACCTCGACGGCGTTGCGGGGAAGCGCCTGCGCCACGAGCGCCGAAGCGTCACGCTCTCTGTCGAGCGCAGCGCGCAGGGGGGCGGCGAACGCCTCCCCTGCTCGCGCCACCCCGCCGCCGACGACGATGCTTCGCACGCCGAAGGCGAGCGCGATACCGCGAATGGCGGCCGCGATGTGGGTTGCCGCTCGCATGACGATGCCCTCTGCGAGCGGGTCGCCCTGCGCCGCCGCCGCGTACACATCGGCCGTGCTCGGTCGCCTGCTCAGCGAGGACGCGGTGCCGGCCGCGATCGACTCTGCCGCCGCCCTCGCGACGGCCGGTCCGGACGCGAGTGCCTCCACGCAGCCGATCAGGCCGCACGCGCAGCGCGGGCCGGATGGGTCGCCCAGCGTGTGTCCGATCTCGCCAGCGATGCCATCGGTCCCGTGCAGGACTCGCCCATCGAGGACGACCCCGGCCGAGACGCCCGTTCCCACGCTCACGTACGCGAGGGCAGACTCGTGCCGATCCGCGGCGATCCAGGCGGCGACGGCCCGCGCATCGTGCTCGACGAAGCACGGAGCACCGAGCTCTGCACTGACGATCGAGCCGATAGGAAGGCCGCGGACTTCGAGATTCACGGCCAGCTCGATGACTCCGCTGGCGGTGTCGACCTGGCCGGGGACGGCCAGCCCGATACCGGTCACAGCCCCGTTGCCGGCAACGGTGATGAGCTCGCGCGCGAGGTCGATCACCTGGTCCCCGAGGGCACGGCCGCTGACGAGGACGCGGCGCCCCTCCGCGACGACGGCCGCGCCATTTGTGGCGACGCCCGCCAGCTTCGTGCCTCCCACGTCGATGCCGAGCACCAGCTCACCGCTCATCGGCCTGGCACCAGGCCGAGCTCATGGGTCATGAGCAGCGCCGCCGCGCCGAGCACGACCAGGTCCGATTCGAGGCGCCCGACCTCGATCCGCGTCTCATCGGCAAGCATGGCGAGCGCGCTGCGATGCGCCTCTCTGCGAACCGTCGTGAGCCACGGGTCACCGAAGCGAGTCATCTCGCCGGCAAGGACGACGTGGCGGATGCTCAGCGTGCCGATGAGCGAGCCGATCGTGCGTCCGAGGTGCCGCGCCGCGTCGAGGACGACCTCCCGCGCCAGCTCGTCGCCCGCGTCGAAGGCACCTCGCAGCTCGTCGAGGTCGATCCCGTCGAGCCGCGCCGACGAATGGAGCCTCGACTCCGGAGCGTGCGGGGCCAGCTCGCGCGCGCGCTGGACGACCGCGCGGGTGGAGGCCAGCGTCTCGAGGCAGCCGGTGCTGCCGCAACGGCACGCGCGCTGGTTGTCGGCGATGGCGCTGTGCCCGATCTCCCCGGCACCCAGCCCCTCTCCGGAGTAGAGGCGGCCGTCGATCACGATCCCTGCGCCGATGCCGCGACCGACCTTGACCACCACCATGCTGCCGCTCTCGTGATGTCCGCCGAAGGTGTGCTCTCCGAGACCGGCGGCCTGTGAGTCGTTCGCCACGTAGACGGGGACGTTCCATCGCACCCGGAGCCGCTCCCCGAGCGGCAGGTCGCGCCAGTCGAGGTTGACCGCCCAGCGCACCCGACCGGTCTCCGTGTCGACGAGCCCCGGCGTGCCGATGCCAATGCCGAGGATCGGACGATCCTCCGTCGCCAGCAGCTCCTCGATCAGGCTGTCGAGCCGCCCGAGCGCCTGCTCACCATCGCGACCGTCGAGCGGGACCTCCCGGCGCAGGCGCGTCTCTCCGCGCAGGTTGACCACGGCGCCGATCAGGCTGCGGTCGCCGACCTCGATGCCGATGAGATGGCGCGCCTCGTCCGGTACCCGCAGCAGGATCGGGGCCTTGCCGCCGGTCGACTGCCCGTGGCCGATCTCCTCGGCCAGGCCATCGGTCAGGAGCTGGTCGACGACCTCCGAAACCGTGGTGCGCGTCAACCCGGTCGTTCGCGCGACCTCCGCTCGGCTGATAGGGCTGCGGTCGTAGATCGTGCGCAGCACGAGCCGATGCGCGAGCCGGCGGTTCTGCGGTGCGGCGGTTGCCAAGGGTACTGCGCCTCTTTGTCAGTGGACTGAACAAAGTCTGGGCTGATCCTACGCCTCTTTGTCAAGTCCCCTGACAAACTTCCCCTTGCCGCGTTCGGAATCCGCGTTCCCGCGTTTGGAACATTTGCACGCATGGCGCGCAATGGACGCAACCAGCTGTCCCGTGTGGAGCATTGCCCGCGTGGGCGCCCATTGCATGGGAAAACGGCGCTCCAGAGGGTCCGCCCGAGCGTGGACGACGGCGAGCCGCCTCCGATCCGCCGTGCAATGTGCCGCGGGGCGCGGAATGTTCCAAACGAGGCGCATCATCGGACCAAACGGATCCCCGGGGGGCGCAGACGCGCATGCGCCGTCACGGCACGCGGGACACGCGAATGTCCCGAAGGAACAGGCGCCCAACCTCGACGACCGAAGCCATCGATGCCGTCCGACTCCGGTGACCGAAGCCACCGAATCCGGGACCAGAACACTCAACCGAAATCGTGTGATCT